>JAGORW010000008.1:5002-20823 GCA_018062605.1 Candidatus Woesebacteria bacterium
CAGCTTGAATTTAAGGAATATGATGAGGCAGCAGCCAGTGAAGCCGCGGCATTGAATGTACTGCAAGGCGCTTCAGATAGCGCTGATCTTCTTCAACAACAGCAGCAAGATTTTATGACTTTTTTGGCAAGCTTTAAACCATCAGGACTTGATGGAAGCCATGTAAAAAAGGCCACTGTGCAATTTAGCAGTGGATCTGCTAAAGATGTAGGCCCAAGTGTTCAGCTGGTGTTTGACAAAGAAGGAGCGAAATTGTTTGAAGATATAACAGGGCGCAATATTGGAAAACCACTTGGTATTTTTATTGATGGCATGCCTATTACGCAACCACCAACTGTTCAACAAAAAATTATTGGTGGCGAAGCAGTTATTACGGGAAACTTTACGGTGGATGAAGCAAAAAAACTTGCAATTTCTATCAACTCTGGTGCTCTCCCAATTCCTGTGACATTGATCCAACAAAGCAATATTGGGCCAACACTTGGAAAAGAATCTGTGCAAAAAAGCATTATGGCTGGAGCCGTGGGACTGTCTGCAGTTATTCTTTTCATGATTTTATATTATGGAAGACTGGGTTTGATTGCCACTGTCGGGCTCCTCATATATGCACTTATCTCCTACGCAATTGTGAGATCAATTCCAATAGTTCTGACGCTTCCAGGGATTGCTGGATTTATTTTGTCCGTGGGTATGGCAGTTGACGCAAACATTCTGATTTTTGAAAGAATTAAAGAAGAGCAGCGGAAGGGAAAAGTCTTCGCACAGGCTGTGCAACTTGGATTTGGAAAAGCGATGGATGCAATTAAAGATGCGAATATTGCAACAATTATGGTTGCCTTTATTTTGTACAATCCGCTGAACTGGGAATTTTTCCCACAATTTGGATTGATTCGCGGCTTTGCACTCACATTATTTATCGGTGTGGTGACGAGCTTATTCACCGGAATCGTCATTACAAAGCGACTTATTGAGGCTTTTTACACTGGTGCACCAATTACCAAAAAATCAAAACAATCATGATTAATTTCACAAAATTCACTCTTGGATATTTCATATTTTCACTGATTGTGATTGGTGTTGGTCTGTTTTCTCTCTTCAATGGGGGCCTAAAATTAGGCATCGATTTCACGGGAGGAAGCATTGTTTCATATTCACGGGAGAGTGAATTTAAGAAAGCTGATGTTGAGAAAGCGCTGAAAAAGCAAGAGATTAAATTGGTCAGCTATACACAAGATAGCCCTAATGACATCACGATGCGGACTGTTGCAATCGATGAAAAGAAAGAAGCAGCGCTGCGAAAAGAGCTGAAAGCAACTTCATTGAAGTTTGATTCCGTCGGTCCTTCTCTTGGAAAAGAAACGATGCGAAAAACTGCGATAGCATCAATTGTGGCAATTCTTGGCATCCTTTTATACATCTCGTTTACGTTTAAAAAGTTCAATTATGGTATCGCAGCGATTGTTGCGCTCTTGCATGATATTTTGGTTTTGACGGGAGTGTATTCAATTTTGACTCATTTTGGTGCAGAATTTGATGCGCTTTTTGTGACTGCCCTTTTGACGGCGATGTCGTTTTCTGTGCATGATACGATTGTGGTGTTTGATAAAATCCGCGAATATCGACGCACCTCTGCTCTACCCATAGAAGATTTGGCAAACCGTGCACTTACTGAGACAATGGTCCGATCTCTCAACAACTCTCTCACGATTATGTTGATGCTTGTGCCACTCACATTGATGGGCGGTGATTCATTGCACTACTTTGCCGCAGCACTCTTGATTGGAACCATAACGGGAACATACTCTTCTCCATTTATTGCCACACCGCTTTTGGTGCTTCTTGAGAAACGAAAAAAATAGGATTTGATATACTATTCAAACATGACAAAAACCGATCAAGATAAGTATGCTGCAGTGTGGATTTCACATTCTTCAATGTCTGATTTCTTGAAGTGCCCAAAACTCTATTATTACATCAATATCTACAAAAACCCAAAATCTGGTAGAAAAATCACTATGATGAACCCGCATCTGGCTTTAGGACAAGCTGTACATGCCGTTCTCGATAGCCTTTCCGAACTTCCATCAGATACCCGCTTTAATAAAGACATTCTTGCCCTCTATGAGGAAATGTGGAAAGGTGTTACCGGAAAAAAAGGTGGGTTTAGTAATGAGCAACAGGAGAAAGAGTTTAAAGATAGGGGCGTCGAGATGCTGCAACGTGTTGTGAAGCACCCCGGCCCTCTTCTGAACAAAGCTCTAAAAATGAAACAAGATCTCCCCCACTATTGGTTTTCAGAAAAAGATGACATCATTTTATGTGGGAAGATCGACTGGATTGAATATGTAGAGGGTTCAGATACTATTCATATTATTGACTTTAAAACTGGTCGCCGCAAGGAAAAAGGGGAGTCTCTCCAACTACCCATATATTTACTCTTGGCGAAAAACTGCCAGTCCCGTTCTGTTTCTAAAATGAGCTATTGGTATTTAGATAGCGAAGATGTTCCACAAGAAGTACCGATTCCCGATGCAGAAGAGGCAGAAGAGCGCATTATGAAAGTTGCGCAGCGCATAAGATTAGCTCGTCAACTGAAACATTTTAAATGTGCTGTTGATGAAACACATGGCTGTCCAGCATGTTTACCATATGAAGCAGTGATTCAAGGGAAAGGTGAATTTGTGGGCGTCGGGGAATTCAATAAGGAAATCTATATTCTTCCTGATGAAGCGATTACGCTGTAGAAGCACCTCTTAGTTATGCAGATTTGGAACGACCCTTTTTGAATCTGTCAAAAAGAAATTTCGCAACGGAAAGTCCAATCGTTGATGCAATCTCCTTTTTTCTATCACTGAGCATATTGACCGTTTGAGCAACAGCACTTTTCTTGAAAGATACAATGCCTGCACGAACTCGGATCATGATGAGAATTCCTGCAATAACAATAACAAGGAACACTGAAAGAGCTATAATTCCGAGAGTGTAAAAAATGGTTTCCAACATACGGATAGTATACCACTGTATGATACAATGAAACGATTATTCGTTATTTTGAATCTATGGATACAAAGTTACTTGCTCTTATTGCTGTTTTAGTTTTAGTTGTTGGTGCGATTGTATACCAGTCAAAATCTGAAACATCAAGTCTTCCACCACAAACAAATCAAGAAAATATTACGTTAGCAGATGAAAATTTAGCACCGGACGAGGTTGCCGATACAACCCAACAAGAAGGAGGTGAAACACATATGAAATTTAAAGAAGCTCCAAAAATGGAGATTGATACTGCTAAAAAATATACTGCAGTTGTTAAAACAAGCAAAGGAGACATGACTATTGATCTGTATACAAAAGAATCACCAAAAACAGTGAATAACTTTGTATTTCTTGCAAGAAAAGGTTTTTATGACGGGGTAATTTTTCACCGCGTTATTAAAGACTTTATGATTCAAGGAGGAGATCCAACAGGAACAGGGATGGGAGATCCAGGATACAAATTTGAAGATGAAATGAACGATTTCGTTTTTGACGGTGCAGGAATTTTAGCAATGGCGAATTCCGGACCAAATACCAACGGATCACAATTTTTCATAACACATGCCGCAACGCCATGGTTAACCGGAAAGCATACAATATTCGGAAAAGTATCAAAAGGAATCGATGTTTTGAATGCAATTGCAACCACAAAAGTTGCTGCGCAAGACAAACCAGTCGAAAAGATCTCTATAAAATCTGTTGAGATTATTGAGAAATAAACTGGCATTAATGCTGCTTGGGAGCCTTGGGGCAACCATATGTTTTTAGCCTCATTTTGAACTTGACATTTCGAATGAGTTCTATAGAATGTATGAATGCCTCGAGGCGAAGGAGCACCAGTATCAGTCATTGCACCAGATCGAGAAGAAGGAGTCCCTAAAAGAGAGATTATTCATCGGCGTCGGAATTTTTACTACGGGGAAAATGATGTACCAATTCGTGATCCAGCTGCAGAAGCAGAAACAGATTGGAGACTCTACACCCACTTTCGAGAAACTCACACAGTTCGCATGCCCTACTTTCCTAGACCTGCACGGAGATTGAGAAGACCATAAAACCAGTTTAAACTTGTTGAAACTGATTTAAACTAGTTGAAATTGGATGGGGGCGCAAAAAACGCCACGATACATTTCTGCACATGGTGTTTTTAAAGAGTATCTACATTAACGCTACGATAATTGCACCCATCGCCAATAATGCGACAAGTCTGTACCCAGTGTTGATTACAAAGAGTTGCAGAGGATTTTTGGTAAACATATGATCTGACAATCCAGTTGCTCCAGTGAATCCAAGCCACAGCCAGAACCCAAGTTGAGCACCTTCCATTGGCGTTTCAAGCCCGAAATATGCGGCAAAATGCGCCATAACATATGCAGTTATGAGTGAGGTGACAGTTGCCATAACCATAGCTGGGCCCGCGCTTTTTTTCATCATTTCCTCTTCTTCCTTGTTTTTTGGCTTCATATTCCCAAGCTTCATCCACATAGCTCCAAAACCCATTTGTGAATACCAAAACATGCCAAGCATCATGTTTGAGACTGCTCCAGCAAGCACCGCTACCATGTTGATGTTTGTTGTAAGTTCCATATATTTCACCTCCTTTTAAGATTATTACGTTAATTATATGCCAATTGTCAGCAATAACTGGGTGAATATATTCAAAATCAACACAAATTGATGCAGTCTGATATAATAGGACCCCGAGATCATGAATAAAGAAGTTGAAACATACAGAATTCTTTCACGTGGAACTGACAAACCCGAGAATGCCCCTTCAATTGGGGATTCTGTTTCTTTGTCAATTTTTAATCCTGAAGCTCTAACGGCTGATGTAGATATTATTGCAGAATATGTTGAAGGTCTTGGACCATATATTCACGTTATTGGTCATACCATCATGTCGCAAATTTCTCGTTATTGTGATGCTAAATATTTAGTAGATGAACAGCTTGAAGAAGGCCAGGAAATAGGAATATTGAAACTTTACTATTAGGACTTAGGGTCCAAAAGGGCATCTCTTCGGGCCATCCATTGATCAAAAGATATTCCATTAAGAGCTTCAATACGAGCTTTGAGCCTAGCAAAATCCTCATCACTTTTAGAGGGGCGACTGATGGCAGGCTGATACAGAATATGTCCCTCACGAAGATCACGTGCAAGATATGTAATCTCTCTTCTTAGTTGATTGGCTTGTTTATCTTGGACAAGCTCATTTGTTATGAGGTCGTGTGGAGGTGTACTCAACAGATCTTTTCCAATACGTCCTGGATCTGTTGGAGACATCTTTCTAATCACTGGCCATCTAGGATCTTTGTCACTAATACCTCTTCCTGTCTTGAAATCCGCACTATACCAGACAGGTACCCATTCTCTTGCAAATTGCATTTTTCCATCAACAGGAGCGCCGCCTCTTAATGCATATCTTTTAGGAATAGCCCAGTAGTTTCCTGAAAAGGTAGCGGCAGGAATGGCAGCACCTAAAAGATGAAGTGCTATGTTTAATGTTTGACCGCTTGATGCAACCTCATCGACGATCATCACATGTTGGCCATCAAAAATTGTGGGATGTTTCCATGCATCTTCAAGGTTATCTTCTGAGATAGTTACTGTGCTATAGAGTGCTCGAATACGCGTGAGATGTTCTCTATCAATTTTTTCGAAATCGATCATTTCTACAGGGGTATCTTCTAGATGCATAGGAGGAACACCCATCCTCATAAGCCAATCACCTTTATCGATATTCAGGAAGTGGGATTTTGGAATATTAGGTATTGATGAGGCTCCATCTGGTCCAACTTTTGGAGAAGCTAAAGTGTCCCACAATGCTCGAACCATCCATTCAACAGGGCGAGCTGACTTGTCGAGATAAATAACTGCCTGCGGTGGTGGGAGGTCTCTTTTCTCTTCTTGAGTGATGTTGTTATGTGCAAAAATTGCAGGAGATTCGTTATATGGAATGCTTCCATCCATTCTTCCAATAATTCCGTCGGTTGATGAAACGTATGTTGCTAATAATCTGTCGGTAGACCATCGCGTGCCATGAACAACTTGATTTTCTCCTTGAAGCAGTTGGTAGTGACGAGGGTATCCTACATCAATACTTTCATTTGAGAGTTCATGGTTAGAAGCAGCATCCATACTGTGAGTTATTATATACAATTTAGGATCAATTTTTGATGATTTGTGCAGAAAGTGCTTCTTGAAGCTCTTCCTTCTCATTTTTCACCTCTCCACTATCCACCATTTCAAAAAGCCTATCAAGCACTGTACCAACCTCTGGTCCGGGTTTTAGATTAAGAGTTTCCATAATCTCTTGGCCGGTTATATTGAGATCGTGAACCGTAAATGGTAAATGTTGTACCTCCTCAAGGCGCTTTTTGAAGAGCTCGGTACGCCATGAAGTTGCAGGAGTTCCTGAGCCAAGTCTATCACCAGTGCGAATATCAAGAAGATCTTGGATTGTCTCAACGCCGACTTTTCGAATAAAACGGCGGATTGTTTTGTCAGTTTGATCTTCTGTGACGGCAAACATGTGATATCTGACAAGTTTAACGAGGTGCTCTTTGTCATCTTTGGAAAGGCGCAGACGGTCCGCAATCTCGGCGGCCATTTCAGCCCCAATCACTTCATGATCATGAAAGGTGGTAATGCCCCTTTCATCGATAGCGCGAGTTTGAGGTTTACCAATATCATGAAGAAGCGAGCCAAGTCGTGTAATGGTTTTTGTTGAGGGGCAGTGGCGGAGCGACTCGATCAGATGTGTTGCAACATCATGGATGTGATGACGCTCAGGGCTTTTCTGTTCTACCCCAAAGCAAGCTTCAACTTCTGGCAGGATGTGTTGTAAGAGCCCCGTGCTATGCAATAGGAGTACTCCATCTGCAGGATTGGATGAGGCAAGAATTTTTATGAATTCATCGCGGATGCGCTCTCCAGAAATGTGTTTAAGAAGTTCGGCGTGTTGGGTGATGGCCGTTTGGGTTGCTGGATCAATTGAAAAGCTAAGTTGGGTAGCAAAGCGAACTGCTCGTAGCATACGAAGGGCGTCCTCTGTAAAGCGCTTCGTAGGGTCGCCAACTGCTTTTACTACTTTTGAGTTGAGGTCTTCCTGACTACCTGTTATGTCAATAAGTGTGTGTCCATCATATGCCATGGCGTTAATCGTAAAATCGCGGCGGCTCAAGTCTTCCTCAACTGTTTTTGCCCAACTGACAGATTCTGGATGACGACTATCTTTATATATTCCCTCATGTCTGAAAGGAGTTATTTCCGCAATGAGGTGTTGACTGGAAGGACTCATTAGTGGGAGCAAAACTGTACCATACTCATTTTCATATTTAGCAGATGGTAAAAGCTCCAGCATCTGAGAAGGGATTGCGTTGGTTGCAAAATCCCAATTGACAATTTCCATAGGTGATTTTCCCAGAAGCATATCGCGCACAGGCCCTCCAACAACATAGATGGAGTAACCAGCCTTGCGAAATGTCTCCATCAGCGCTTCAACATAGAGTGGAAGTTGAGGTAAAGTCATGTAGGTATTGTACCAAAAAGGACCAACGCGTTTAGGGCTGGTCCTAATATAGGTCTATACATATTTCATAATAGACTAAGATCGCACATCGCTCCTATCTGAATGGAGGTACTTGACAGCTCTGATTATTAAATTTTCACAAAAATTTAACAAGGATTTAGCCTTAAGTGTATTCCTTTGAGTTATTATACTTTTCGAGCTTATATTTCAAAAACTGAGTCTAAAAGGACCAGCCCTCTTGACGTTGGTCCTTTTAATCCGTATTATGAATCCACATGACTCAAGCTCCTATCATTTCGGTCCGCACTTCATACACAGATGCTGTCACCCCTGATGAAATCATTGATCAACTTCTCAAAGATCGGGCTGTTGGTGACTCAGAGGATTTTCTCAATCCTCCTCTTCCTTCCACTATTTCACTCGCAACGTTCTTCGAAAAAGAATCAGAATTTCAAAAAAGTTGGAAAAAGACGCTCATTCTTCTCAAAAAACTTCACGATGCAAAAGCTCCCATTGTTGTGTATAGCGACTACGATGCTGATGGTGTAACGGGCGGCGCAATCATGTGGGAGGGCATGCACAAGCTGGGCTTTAATGTGATGCCGTATATTCCAGATCGCAAAACTGAGGGGTATGGCTTTTCAATTAAAGGCCTTGATGCCGTCATTAAAGAGCATAATCCTGAGCTGATTATTAGTGTGGATCATGGCATCGTCGGCCATAAGCAAATCACGTATGCTCTTTCTAAAAATATCCCGGTAATCGTTACTGACCATCATCAAATTCAAGATGCTCCTCCGAAGGATGCGTTCGCCGTTTTTCACTCGGACAAGCTTTCTGGAAGTGGCGTGGCATATTTTTTTATTCAGGAACTCTACAAAGAGTGGGATCAGAAAGTGCCGGATGACTATGCGGCTTTTGCAGCAATCGGAACGGTGTGTGACCTTATTCCACTGGTTGGTGCAACTCGCTCCCTTGTGAAATTTGGTCTTCAAGCACTCTCTCGAACCGCTCGTTTGGGGCTTCGCAATATGATGAAAGAGGCTGGGATTGATGGGAAGTCGATGGACACATATCATATCGGTTTCGTTTTAGGGCCTCGGATAAATGCATTTGGAAGACTTGAACATGCCATTGATGCCTTGCGACTTCTCTGTACAACGTCACTTGGAAGAGCCAACGAACTTGCTCAAAAAGCTTCAAGTATTAATAAACAGAGACAAAGCATCGTTGAAACATCAGTGAGGGAGGCCTTAAAGAGCGTCGATGCAACAGGCAAACTCCTGATCCTCAAAAGTGAGGATTGGGACGAGGGAATTATCGGTCTAATTGCGGGCAAAGTTCTGCAAACATATTACCGTCCAACTATTGTTCTCACCAGATCTGATGGGCATTATAAGGCCTCAGTCCGCTCTGTATCTGGTGTTGATATTATGAAGTTTCTCACAAAACAGCGGAAGCATTTTACTGACATGGGAGGCCACAAAGCGGCAGCTGGGTTTACTATTCCTGCAGAAAACATAGATGCTTGGATGGAAGTTGCGATGAAACAAGCTGAAGAAGACATCACAGATGAAGATCTTATTCCACGCCTGGAGGTAGATGCAGAAGTTCCTCTTTCCTCAATTACTTTTCCACTTGCGCAGCAACTTCAAGAACTTGAGCCTTACGGTATGGGAAATGCAAAGCCACTTTTTTCCACATTGGCAACAGTCAAAGACACTATGGCACTGGGAAAAACTGGAGCCCACTGTAAACTTCTTCTGCAAAATGGAGACACAACTCTCGAAGTGCTTCAGTTTAATATGTCCAAAGAAAAATGTCTCTCCAAAAATACAAAAGCGCGATTTGTTCTTGAAGTTAGCGTCAATGAATGGAATGGACGCCAATCACTTCAAGCGATGGTAAAGCATATGGAAGAGCTTCCTGACAAGTAAATTTGCACCAATTTTTTGACATATTACATTCCATTTGCTATACTGCGAAAGCACTTTGAAAGCGCTACGTCTACAGCTTTTTGTGATCTTCATGCCAGGAGCGCAGCTCCTTAGATGTCATTTCCTGGAATATTATTCTATGGACTAATACCCCTCGTGCGAGGGCCACATTGAGCGAATATGCTTTTTTCCCAGAGATTTCTCTGTGAGAAAGAAGTCTATAGTAGTACAATGTGTTTCGGTGGAAGGCAATCGGGGTTAAAATGCGACTTCTTAAAACATCGGTAAGTGGGACGTTGAAACTCAATGTTTTGACTGAATTCGCAACCAAATATCCACGTGAAGCTCAATTGATAGCTTCGCATAAGGAAGGTTTTACCGCAATGAACAGAAATATTGAAAGACTTCTTAGAGAAATCTTGAGAAGGAAAAGGATCAAGTGCATTGCAGTCGTAGACGTGCCAGATACACATGTATCTTCATAAGTTTCCAACCAATCGGTATGTCTTCCACCGATTGGCTTGCTAGATCAATCTGAAAATAGGATTGACAACTTCTTGCAATCGGACTACTATCAGAAAATACCCTCATATTCGGGGCTCTTTTTTTATTCTTTTTAAGAATGAGAATGGTGCCTCTCATATGAGAGGCACATGAGATAGTCTTCGGGCACTTGCGCCCAAAAGACCAGTTTCATGTGATCTTTTGGCTCGGAGGAATCAGTGGCAGAAGATGGCAAAGTCAAGGGGAGACCTAACGCATCACGTGTCTATGGTGTCAAAGGCACTTCCCGTATCGGTAGTTTTGTTGATCTAATGTCAGTGAGCGGGAAGGGTGTTGCCTGTCCAATTGCTACATGTGAATGTAGAAGAGGCTTGACAAAGGTAAACGATAGCTATTCTTGCCCCATATGCGGTGCAGAAAGCAGAATGGCTACTTAGCTTCTCCATCTTTGAAGTGCTGGCCTCCGAGCCGGCACACCCTACTTAGTTAACTGGTAAACTGGTTAACTAGTAACTAGAAGGACGCAAATACTCCAGTTAACGAGTTAACGAGTTCACTAGTTCACCAATTCACTGTATAATATCCGTATGAAACAGCTTTTTATTGAAGATACTCTTTCTAAGTTAGGCGAAAAGGTCGAACTTTATGGTTGGGCGGATACAATTCGAGATCATAAGAAAGTGCTTTTTATCGATCTTCGTGATTCTACTGGCAAAGTTCAGTGTGTCGCTTTTGGTGCTATTCTTGAAGAGGCGCAGAAAGTCTCCCCTGAAGATGTCCTCAAAATTTCTGGAACAATTAACAAGCGCCCAGATAATCTGATCAATAAAGACATGCTGACGGGTGAAATCGAATGCGCTATTGATTCTTTGGAGATTCTTTCGCATAGCAATACGCTTCCATTCCCTATCAATGGAGATGGCTATGATATTAATGAAGAGTCGCGCATGCAGTATCGATATCTTGATATCCGTCGCTCTCGGATGCTCCAAAACCTTAAGTTGCGCTCTAAGATTCTCTCATTTATTCGCCAACATTTGTCAGAGAACCACTTCACAGAAGTTGACACGCCGATTCTGACAAAAACATCCCCTGAAGGAGCTCGCGATTTTATTGTTCCATCTCGATTGCAGCCCGGTAAGTTTTACGCTTTGCCACAATCTCCACAGCAATATAAACAGTTGTTAATGGTTGCTGGAATTGAAAGATATTTTCAAGTGGCTCGCTGCTTTAGAGATGAGGATCCACGAGCAGATAGAGCATATGGCGAATTTACCCAGCTTGATATGGAGATGTCTTTCGTTACACAAGAAGATCTTTTGCAGCTCACTGAAGACATGTTTACAAAACTTGTGAAAGAGATTTTCCCTCATAAAAAAATAAAACAGTCACCATGGCCACGTTTGTCTCACAAAGAAGCGATGGAAAAGTATGGAAGCGACAAACCAGATCTTCGTGAAAATAAAGATGACAAAGATGAATTGGCTTTTGCATGGGTGTTAGACTTCCCACTTTTTGCTGAGCAATCAGCTGATGACTATTATCATGGTTCCGGATCTGCAAAGTTTGCGCCGTCTCATCATATGTTTACTGCACCTCATCCAGATGATGTGCATTTGTTAGACTCTGATCCGCTGAAAGTTCGTGGTTTACAACATGATTTGGTTTTGAATGGTTTGGAAATGGGTGGCGGAAGTATTCGTATTCATCAGGCAGATATTCAAAAGAAGATTTTTACATTAATTGGATTTTCGCAGGAGCAGATCGGGCGATTTAGCGACATGCTTGAGGCATTTACGTATGGCGTCCCGCCTCATGGAGGGATTGCCCCTGGTGTAGATCGGTTTTTGATGGCTGCCCTTGGTGAGCCTTCGGTGCGCGAAGTGATTGCATTCCCAACCTCTGCGAGCGGAAAAACAGCTGTGATGAGTGCTCCGTCTGACGTGGAAGATGGCCAGTTATTGGAACTTGGCATCCAAGTATCCACCAAGTAGCTCTCTGTCATTCGAGCGCGTGGATTGATACAATATATCCATGCCAAAGAAATACGCAGAATCTCGGAAAAAGAAAAAAAAAGTAGCTCCATTGATTTCTCCTGTAGTTCTGGCCCCTTCTACTTCACCAGTTAACCAGTTTACCAGTTCACTGCGAGCTGCTCTCTTCATTTTTTGTGCCACCCTTGTGATGATCTTCTATCCTGGAAACAATTATTATGCAGAGTTGTTCGCTTTCAATCCGGAGCTTTTCGCAACTGCTCAACAACGTACAGATTCATATAAAGTAACTTCTGTCCCATTTATACGTCTGGGGACATTTGCTCCGTCTCTCACTGCTCAGTCCGTCTATGTAATTGATCTTGTCTCAGCAACACCACTTTTTGAAAAGAATCCCCATGCGAAGCTCTATCCAGCATCGACGGTAAAAGTTATTACGGCACTCACTGCTGCTGATACGATGAAATTTGATGATGTCCTCACAGTCAAACGTGTTATTGAAGAAGGTCAGGTGATGGATCTTGTAAAAAATGAACAACTGACATTTGAAAATTTGCTGTATGGACTTCTTGTTCATTCTGGTAATGATGCAGCGTATGTGATCGCAGATAATTACCCAGATGGATATGATGCTTTTATCAATGCAATGAATAAAAAAGCCCAATCACTTGGAATGAAGAATTCACATTTTCATAATCCAGCAGGATTAGATAATTCGACGCAATATGTGTCTGCATTTGATATGACACTTGCCGGGCGTGAACTTCTCAAAAATAGAGATCTTTCCAAGATCGTTTCAACTAAAAGCATTACTGTTTCTGATGTGGATTACACTCGCTTTCATGCTTTGTACAATGTTAATCGTCTTCTTGGAGAGATTCCTGGGGTCGCTGGTCTTAAAACGGGAAAAACCGATTTGGCAGGAGAAAATCTCATAACGCTTTACAAAAAGAATGGTCATGATTATTTGATTGTGCTTCTCAAAAGTGAAGATCGGTTTACTGATACTCAAACTCTTGTTAAGTGGATTGATGCGAATGTTCAGTATCAACCAACAGAATAGCTGTTTACGGTGAAGGAGTTGCTGACAAGCTCTTCACATACATATCTTCTACAGCTGAAACATACGCCACAAAGCCATCATCACCCAAAAAGACGTACACAGGCATGTAGTACGGCTGAAAGACTTCTGGATCATAATATCCAACAAACATGTCTCGAATGACGATTTTGTTGGAGCCCTTGGCGGTGGAAACAATCGTGGCTTTTCTATCTATAAGTTCTTGGTAGGCTTGATCACCGGTTTTGAGAGGATAGTAGCCGCCATTTGCAAAATCTTTCGCATAGTTGCTGACTTGTGCTTTTATGATGACATTCCCTTCTGGTCGGAATACAAAGGTGACGTAATTTTGGCTGTTGTAGTATTTTGGTGTGACATTTGGAAATACATCAACATCTGGTGGGAAAAAGTCGACCTCTACAACATTTGCATCTTCAGGATTTTTCACAACAATGAAATCCTGAGTTGCCTGATCATATCGAAGATAAATAATATTGTCCCTCCCCTGAGCAAATGCGGATGAAAATTTATTCATTTGTCGCATAAATGAACGTGCTTCTTCACGGATGGTATTCTCTGCGGGGATGACTGCTGTAGAGAACACTTCTCCGATTTGGTTATAGTCTGTTTCAAAAGTGAAATTGTAATCGGTGATGTTGATGGTAAGCTTGCGAACACCATCATTGTAGATAGCTGCAAGGGCATCAATTGAATAAGGGGTTTTCTCTATATCGACCCCAACTGCTCGTGCCATATATCCAATTGTTTGCTGGTAGCCAAATCTCGTTCTGCTTGTCAACATAGGAAAAACTAATGCTGAGGAGGTTGAAGTGACTGGTCTACCCTCAAGGTTTTCTAATGTGAAAGAAATGTCTGATGGATAGTCGATTTTTCGAGAAAAAACAATTGGATCAAGTTGACCAAAGGGCGGTTGATATTCCACAACAACAGGACGATTTGAGATTGACGTAATAAGTGCAGAAATAATGAGATAAAAAATGATGAAGACCACAAATCCAATTAAGGCAAACGGGCCAAATTTACGAACATAATATGAGAACTCGGATAAGGTCATGTAAATAGTATAACTGGTTAACTGGTGAACTAGTTAACTGGATTGGTGAAGAGGTGAAGAGGTGAAGCTGCGGGCATAAAAAATGGGCAAAAAAAAGCAGGGGGCATTGCTGCCACCCTGCGAAGAATCTTAATGATCAAGACTGTCTGTAACAATGATAAAGAACTCAGCCTCAGGTGCTTTTGGCCAGTGTGCCTTTTGCCATGAGTTAAAAGTGTTTATCCATGTTGTCCAGATTGCGTCGGGTGGCTTTTGATCAGTACTATATAGGTAAATCCTGATCTCGCTACCCCGTTGATCAATTTTGAATGTTCCAGCTGCTCCCATGAAATTGAATTGATGGTACTTGACCTCTAGTAAATTGACTGTTTTATCATACTCCTGTAGGCGGAGCCATCTAAGAAAACATGGTGTAGTATAAAAGACCGTAGGGTGCTTCAAAGCTATCCCTCCTTGGGATGATGCTGTACAAGCTTAATTGATACTTATGATGCGAAGCTACTCGTCAGAGAGAGGTTCATCATTGATGAGTGATGTTTTCTATTTCTCAACCTGCTCTGCATCATCCTCACCATATTGATAGACAAAGTTGATTTGCAGTTCAGGAAGCTCCTTAGAGTTTGTTTTCGCCCAATTCATGAAGTCTTCCAACACACGTTTCCAAAGGTCATCGTAGCTGTCTGGTTCAGGATCTGTAATCGTAATGGTGATAGTCGCATCTTCCTGATCGACCTCAAAAAGCAAATCCTCGATGATAATGCTTCCGAATTCATGGCTAATGTAGAGCTTGAAATCATTAGGATTATCCACATCTCGATATGACACATCTTCAAAATACCTAGACTTCCATACTAGCCAATCCAAAAAATTCGGCCAAATGTATCTGCGATTGATCTGAAGATCCATGAGTAACTCCTGTTTTGTGGTTATTGATTGTGTAAAAGAACAACCGATAGTATAGCACATTGTTGGTTTTTGGTTGTGAGGAAAATGTTGGAGCAACATGGGCGAGTTGAAAGTTGAGCTTGTCCATGCTATACTATAAGTCGTTCGTTCACAGAAATCGCTTTTCTATAAAAGGAGATGATCCATGGCAATTCGTGCAGGTGTAGTGAGCTATCCAAGTTTTAAAAGCTGGCTCCTTGATGCTTCTGGTCTTACCTTTCAGATCAATTACGATGCGGATGGAGACTTTAGGATTACGAAGGATAATAACAAGCTTACAGGTCAACCTATTGCGTTTTGCATCAATCAGGATGGAAAGATAATTACGATTACAATGTTTACGCGCTCTTATGATATCCATGAAGAGTTCTGGACCCGGATCTCGGAGATGTTCAACTTTTGGCTAGCTCAATGTTGGCCGAGTTTCGATCCTGATGCAGAGTTTGTTCTGACTAACGAATATTCTGCAAACGCTGTTCCTACGAGTAAAGATTTGGAAATGCGCATTCTTAAGTAGCACAATCGAACCCAAGCAGGGTGGCAGCAATGCCCCCTGCTTTTTTTGTGGGCCCGACCTCGACAAGGACCAGCCCTATCAGGGCTGGTCCTTGTCATGCTATAATTACCTTCATGACAACCTCATCAAACACAAAAATGATTGTTCGCACGCGCAATGCTCCTTCTCCCACGGGTATGCTTCACGTTGGTACGCTTTACCAGTCTCTGTTTGATTATGCAT
>JAGORW010000060.1 GCA_018062605.1 Candidatus Woesebacteria bacterium
AGCTTGAAGGCGATTTTATGTTTAATGAGGAGTTGAAGGTAGTTGAGAAGAAAGTTGCTGCTTTAAGAATCTAAATTTTGCCAAAAAAAAGGCCCAGACAACTGAAAATCAGTTACCTGAGCCTTGCTTGTGCATGCCTACTTAATTATCAAGATCAAAGAACAATGTCCCATCAGGGCAACCAGGTCCAGTGTAGCCTACCTTTGGATGGTATTCATAGAGCACCATTCCCTTTGTGTACCCACGGGCTTGAATTGTTCCACCGGGTGAATAATCGGAAGCACCGATCTCACACGACTGGTAATAGAGCTCATATGAGCCTTCTGGTGCCGAAAGATTACGATACCGGTCAGTATTGGCAATGTACACCGGTCGTTGCTTCCCAGCGTCTACTAGCTCACCATATACTTCTTCACCTATTAACTTATCAACAAGCTTGTTCTGAGAGGCAATATCATTCAGAGCTCTCTCATAATCCTTCTGCATAGTCGTTAGCTTGCTGGTTGGAATAGTGAATGAAGCCTTTTCAGGGCACATTGACTTATGCGTTCCAACTGTTGCAGCGTATTGAGCGAGCGTGTTATCTCCAATAACTTTGATTGGCCTAACATTTGCACCGAACAAAGCTACGCATCGACCTCCATTGTTAGCGAGGTCTACCCACATGTGAGTTGGTAGCTTAACACTCCGTCCCGTATGAATGGGAGACGCATGCTTCAAATGAAAAAATCCGAACAAAGGGAAAAGTACGGCCAGTAAAAGGTTGCTCATGGGAAATTCCTTTCGTGGTGGATGTGGCATTTCCTGATTACTTTGAAAGTGCTGATTGTAGTATAGCATGTTGCTATAGGTTGGTCAAGGATATGAATGAAGTTTTTGACATTTTTCAGCTGCCCATAAGACCTTTTGCATGGATGTGGCTCTTTGAGGTGAGTTAATTAACAATTTTCATAGCCAGATTATTGCGATCGCTTACCTGACGTGAAGCCATTTTAAGTGTTCCTTTCAAAAATCTTCTCGATAATTCGCTCAGCTGCATAGTTGTTGTTTGGACTGCTGTCAAAATAGTGAACATCTTGATGCGGCTTATAATTAATCTCATTAATTGCCGAGGTGATCTGAGTATAAGGAACAGTAATATCAGGTGAAATATAATCTATACCTCCAAATCGAAGTTTTAGTGTTTTTATAGCTCTTACAAACATCTTTTGATTGAGGAGTGGAACTGAATGTAAATCAATCCTTTCTCTCTCACCACCAACTTCATAGTCACAACCATTTTGAAGTCTAATGTTTTCTCCGTTCGGGTATATGTTTGTTAAATTAATATCTGCAGACTTTAGGTAATCATGATCTTTATCTCGTAAAGTGATAAGAGGAAGTTTTTTTTGTGCTCTGATAATGTTTTTTAGCTCTATTAGCTTGTCGACGGTAGATGTGCTATCACCAGTGATATAGGCTGGAATTCGTTGAGTAATTGCAATTATCTCATCATCCAACACGGTTATTCGATAATGTTGCCCCTCAATATACTCTTCAATAATTATTTTGCTACTTCGAGAAAATGCCTCATTAATTGAGCGTATAAGTTGGAGTTTTGTGACGGGCTTTACGCTTACACCTCGTGCATTTGATCCATCACTGGGTTTCACAACAATAGGTATATTTTTTTTGAGAAGACTTAGGGCATATGTAAGAGCTTCAGGTTGGTTTACAAAAATCTCAAAATGCGGAACAGGAATGCCCTTTTTTAATAGAAGTCCTGAAGTGATGTCTTTATTGTCAGTTTTTACTTTACTTTTGAGCGTATTGATGCCCAGATTACTCGATACAATCGTTATATGGGTGTTAGCATTAAAAATGCGTGCAGTAGAGGTTTTTTTGTCTTCAATTCGGATACTCAGTCCTAACCCTTCTGCGGCATTTAAATAGAGGTTTGCATACGTACTAGTGGTAAACTTTTTCATAGGGCTAAGTATGTACAGAGACCCGTATAATGATAGAAAAGGTTCATGCAGCAATATTGGAACTGAAGGATGGACGTTAACTATAGGTTTTCTATGGATACTTAGAGTAGTATACCATACCTATGGTCTGAAAATGCGCTCATAGCAAGTTGCGCCAGGTAGTTGAACCCAAACGGCTTGCCTAGCCTATAGTAGTATGATATACTACGGATGTGCACGTTTCACTTGTTGTTTAGCTGATTTTAGCCAAAAGGAGGCGCAAGATGAAGAAGTCTGAGAAGTCTGATAAGTCGGATAAAGTGCCCCAGGTCCATGATGCAATGCGTCAGGTGATCGCGGCTCGTGCGGATATCAGGCAACGGTATGAGCAGAATCTGCCTTTGCCAGATTTTGTTGAGCTCCCAAGAGGAGCTTCTGCGGGCCCAAGCATCATAATGTTGCTTGGCAAACCGCCATACGTTCATGTTGAAATTCCCATCAGGTTCATCGACTGACAACAATGAAAATGTGCATACCTGTCGGGATACTATTTCTCGGCAATCCTATGCAGGGTAGTTGGTAGTCTTCGAGACATACCACTGCCCTGCTTTTTTCATGGCTTGAAATATTAAGTTGCCACAATCCTCAATTTTACCCAAAAAAAAGGACGTGGTTATCAGGCTTGCGCCTAACTTCCACGTCCCGATCGACATATTCTTATCGGCTACTTAAAAAAGAGTGTCCCCTCAGGGCAAACACTCGGCTCAGCGTTCTTGTACGGATGATACTCGTACAGCTTTTCCCCATTAGTTGGATTCGTACCACGATATTCAATATTGCCACGGTCCTCAATAGGGAGCTTTAGCGAGCCAGTTTCGGCGATACAGCTGTCTCCGAGTTTCATTGGGACAGTTTCATACGTATATTCCCAATTGAGTTCTTGGGGATTAGCCGGGTCAACAAAGGTGAACCCTCCATTATGCACAGGATGAAATTCACCATGTATGCCTCGCATATCGATTTTACGGGCCATATCCTGGGTTTTTAGAAACCGACGGTGTCGAATACGATATGTTCTGCTCTGCTCCTCAAACTCCTCTCTCAGGATGTAAAAAGTCACACCTGAGGGACAGCTTGAGTTTGGCTCATAGCCTGGCGACTCGTACCTTACGAGTAGATTCTGGGAATCATCGTTGATGACAACCATGTTACCTCCAAAAGAGGCTTCGCAGGTGCCACCTTCGGAAAACCGGTTAATAACATTTCTGTTGCGGTCTTGAGACCACGTAATCTCCGTACTGTGAATAGTGACATATATGTAACTATCGCCAACGAACCCAATCTCTCCCATGTAGGAGTTCTTAGACGTTGGCACGGAACCCAGTGCGGAAACCTTTGCAGGTTCCCGAAGAAGAAACCCAATGACAAAAGCAAGGAAAATAGGAATGTAGCGTCTCATGTGACTCCCTTTCGTGTTAATGTAGCCGATGTATCAATGTACGTCATGTTTACCAGAAAGACAGTAATGTCTTGAATCTGGCAAATGTGGGTATAGTATACCACAATACTATGGGGTATTATAGTGTTTGGGTTTGTTAAAATGCATAAACGCTCTCCCTCAGAAATATGATAAAATTCTCACATTGGAGAGGTGCTAGAGTGGTTTAATAGATTTCATAGCAATATGGAATTTCAGGAAACTGAATCGTAGGTTCGAATCCTACACTCTCCGCTTATTATGCCAGATGATAGCACAATTAAATCTTTTTTAGATTCCATCCTTACTTTTCAGGCTAAAGTTGCCCCGACGAAGGAAGAGAGTCTTCTTATTAAGTCAGGTCGCCTTTTGGACGTCATGTACTCTCGCTTAACATCAACAAAGTTCAGAAAGTCAAAAGTTGATGAAGGTACTGCAAATTTTGTTAAAAAGTATCTTGATCAGGCGATATCTCAAAATCAACCAATCAGACTTTATTTCCTTTTTGGTGGCTATAAACAAGCTCGATTGCAATCATGTCCTCATCCTGAATGGGCTGAAATGTTTAATCTTCAATTCGCTTTACAAGTCGCAAGTGTAATTGAGAGCATATACGAGCCTGGAGTTGATGTTATATATCGTGGAGATGAGGTTGTCGTAACATTATTGGACAACTACAAAAAAGCTTCAAGAGAAATATACAAAAAAGAATTTGATGCCATGATTGATCTGTTTCAACAATCTATTCCGTCAGATAGAAAAATCAGCGTTAGGTATGAATTGACAAGCGAAACATCTCCTGAAGAGAAGCTCTTCCCTCTTATGGAGTCGTTGTATCCTAAATATTTGGCAAAGCATGAGGCATTACCTGAGGATGTTCAGCAACAACATATTGCAAAGGCATATAGAAATCAGTGTTGGAATGGTGAGGATGATCTCAGTAATCTTGACGAAGAAAAAAAGCTTGAACGCGCTAAATGGGCGTATATTATGCATGATGCCTTTCTAGAAGCAGATGTGACCATAGCTGAGGATTTTGTGAATAATGGCATCTCGATAACCTTTAGAAGCAATGTTCCTGGATGTTTGCATTTTGGATCCTGTTCATCTTCTAGCGTGCAATTCTGGGCTGGAGAAGGTTTCCTGAATGCAAAAGATGGGAGAATTATCCCATGGATTCTATCGAATGATCAGCAGGAGGGTATGAATTTTGAGAGTGTATTAGTTGAGAATCCCACATTTATCGAACTAGGATTAACGTCTATTCGTGTTATGAGAGATTTTTCATAATTGACCTATTTTAAACAAAAAAAAAGCGCGGGTGGGGTTTAGCCCCGGTCCCGCGCTCGGCGAACGTTTTTTCTAACTACTCTAGCTGAGGAGGATCGTCCAATCGGACGTCCATCGGGCACATGTCATTCGGCTCCTGAGAGAGCTTCGTCGCCTGCTGCAAAAGAGGCAACGGAAGGTCTCCAAGCCGCTCGCTGTTCAAAACGAGCATGAGAGTCATGCCCAGAACATCGGCAGATCTCGCTTCTTGCGAGCGATGTTGGCAGAAACAGGTGACCATACGGTGCACCTGCGTCTCGAATCGAGCCTGGGAGAGCTTCTCCTCCGCTTGAACCTGCTGGGTTGAGATGTTGATTAGGTGAAGCAGGGTGAAAGCAATTACCATAAAGATGACAGCTTCTAGGAGATCACTCACGTGAAATCCCATGAACTTCCTTGGCATGGATTGGCTCTTCTCACCTCTCCGCGTATTTGTGTCTAGATCGGCTGGATTCATGTGAATCTCCTCTTTGGTTGATCCGCAGCGAGCGAAAATATGTGCTTGAGTAGCTATTTGAACGTCCACGTGCT
>JAGORW010000061.1 GCA_018062605.1 Candidatus Woesebacteria bacterium
TGCTCGACATGGTGCGTGATATCGGAACCTTCTGGAAGACGAATAAAGAGCATATCTGGCTACCGAATATCAAGCAGGGTTTCTTTGGAATTGTGCGACCAACAGCTGAAGAGATGGCGGAGTATCGTTAAAAAACCTGAATTAATATCAGTGGATAGATCGATGTTTGACATATACCCCCTAGGGGTATATACTAAGCCTGTATGAAACATATAGATGAAAAAGGTAAAGAAAAAATTATTAAACAACTCAAGCGTATTGAGGGACAGGTTCGAGGTTTGCAAAAAATGGTCGACACCGATACATATTGTATCGATATTATTACTCAAACATCAGCGGTTAAGCAGAGTTTGTCTTCTGTTGAAGATGTGCTCATGGAGAATCACCTAGGACATTGTGTGCATCATCAAATGTCTTCTGGACAGGCAGATAAGGCAAAAGAAGAAGTGTTAAAAGTTTATAAATTAAAAAGAAAATAAAATCATATGAAAATATCAATATACTTAGCATTAGGTTTAGTAGTTACTGGTACTGTTCTGGGTATCGCTTTTGGATACTACATCACACCCGAATATAGACTATCAATGTATGAAAAGAACAATATGAGTCTCGGTCAAGCAGACAGGACTTTCGATCTTCGATATATAAATGCCATGATTGCACACCACAGAGGTGCAATGCTTCTTGCTGAACAACTTTCAAAAAACACTTCACGTCCTGAAATGAAGACTCTTGCGCAAAATATTCTTGCTGATGAACCAAAAGCTATTGATGAACTTTATACATGGAAAAAAGATTGGTATGGAGACACAAAAACTGTTCGTGATCCTATTGTAGCAAACCTCGGTCCTGCAGATGAGAAATTTGATTTAAGATTTTTGAATGCTATCATCGCCCACCATGAAGCAGGAATTGTAATGACAAAAGAGACGAGAGAAAAATCAAGTCGTGCTGAAATCCTCAATAATGCAGATGCGGTCGAAGCATTTTTGATAAATGGTATAACGACTTTAAAAGGTATTAGAAGTAGTTGGTATAACATATAAGAAATATGACTACTCAAACTTTTAAAATAGAGGGAATGCATTGTGCGAGTTGTGCCTCTGTGATTACAAAACAGCTGTCTGCTCTTCCTCATGTAAAATCCGTTGCAGTTAATTATGGAACTGAAAAAGCAAAAGTAGAATACGATCACGAACACGTTTCGATTAATGCTATGAATGATGCGGTAGGTAAACTAGGATATTCACTATCGACAACTGAAAAGTCTGAACATGATCATGTAAATACACAGGAGAATGCTCTAGAGGAGCTCAAACATAAGACAGAGTTTATGTTGCCTGTTACGTTTGCTGTATTTGCTCTCATGATGTGGGATATTGCTTCAAAAATATTTGTAGGAGTACCAAATCTTCCCATACCGATGTCGCTATTTAATACAATTGGCATGATACTTGCGACAGTCGCCTTATTCTGGGTTGGCAAACCATATTTACTTGGAGTAACAAGATTTATTCGACATGGGGTCGCAAATATGGATACCCTTATCGGTCTTGGTACTCTCGCCGCATACGTATACAGTATCGCTCTTACCCTCATTCCTTTTCTGGGTATTTTACTTAATGTACCCGAATACACCTATTTTGATGTAACCATAGTTGTAATTGGTTTTATTACTCTTGGAAAATATTTAGAAATTAGATCAAAGAAAAAAACAGGTGATGCAATTGAAAAGCTTCTCAACCTTCAAGCAAAGACTGCATTACTAATTCGCGATGGAAAAGAAATAGAAATATCTATACAGGATGTGAAGCATGGTGATTTAATTATTGTTAAGCCAGGCTCAAAGATTCCTGTAGACGGCACAATAGTTGAAGGTGTCTCTTTTGTTGATGAATCAATGGTTACAGGAGAGCCGATGCCTGTGCAAAAGAAAATTGGTGATAACGTCGTATCAGGGACAATGAATACAAGTGGTTCATTTACATTCAAAGCGACAAAAGTTGGTTCCGAAACACTTCTTGCTCAGATTATTAAAATGGTTGAGGACGCTCAAGGTAGCAAAGCGCCAATTCAAGCATTGGCAGATAAGATATCGAGTGTTTTTGTTCCCACTGTACTTGTAATAGCGTTTATTACTCTTGGAACATGGCTTATTATAGGATCACAATACCTAGGATTCTCACAAGCCCTCTCACTCGGGTTGGTATCTTTTGTGGGTATTCTTGTTATAGCTTGTCCTTGTGCCCTAGGTCTTGCAACACCAACTGCAATTATTGTGGGGGTTGGTAAAGGGGCTAAAGAAGGAATTCTCATCAAAGATGCCGCGACACTTGAAAAATTACATAAAGTAAATACTATCGTCGTGGACAAGACTGGTACGATCACTAAAGGCAAACCAACATTAGTTGATATACAAAATGTATCTGACTTTAATGATAATGACTTTGTATCAATTCTTGCTTCACTTGAGAAAAAATCAGAACACCCTATAGCTCACGCAATCGTAAACTACGCACAAGAAAAAAATATCTCTACTTCTGATGTTTCAGATTTTGAAAGCATACAAGGTAAAGGACTCAAAGGATCAATAAAAGGTATCGAGTACTTTGTAGGCAATGCGAAACTTATAAATGATCTTAACGTTTCCTTTGATACAACAAAACTCAATGAGTTTACTTCTCAAGGTAAAACACCGGTGATACTTGCGACAAAAGACAAGGTGCTTGGCTTTGTGATGGTTGCTGATGAAATTAAACAGGAGTCTAAAAAAGCAATTGCCGATCTTCATAAACTGGATATCAAGATTGTAATGCTCACTGGCGATGATGAAAAAACAGCAAAATATATAGCATCACTTGTTGGTATTGATGATGTGGTTGCGCATGTTTTGCCACAAGATAAATTGACAAAGATAAAAGAACTGCAGTCACAAGGTCGTGTTGTTGCTATGGCTGGTGATGGTGTAAATGATGCCCCCGCTCTTGCTCAAGCTGACGTAGGTATCGCTATGGGAACTGGAACTGATGTAGCGATTGAGTCTGCAGGCATCACACTTCTTGGTGGTGATATTTCAAAGCTTGTCAAAGCAATAAAACTTTCAAAGATTACTATGCGTGGTATCAAACAAAATCTCTTCTGGGCATTTATCTATAATGTGGTTGGTATTCCGCTTGCGGCTGGGGTCTTTTATCCGATATTTGGTTGGGTTCTTAATCCTATATTTGCAGGATTTGCTATGGCAATGTCGTCGGTATCGGTTGTGTCGAATTCACTTCGAATTAAAGCTAAAAAAATATAATTATGAACACACAAACACAAAAATACACCTTCCACGTACATGGTATGCACTGCAATGCTTGCGTACTTATGACTGAAAGCGAGATTGGAGATTTGCCTTACGTCACACACGTTAAATCAAGTCTGAAGAATCATTCAGTAGAAGTGACTGGTGACTTCGGTAATAAAACACCAGAGCAGATTGCCGAAGAACTCACAGTACCACTTAAACCTCATGGCTACACTGTCTCAGTTCAAAAGCAGCAACATAATGCCAAATGGGGGGACTTCAAAATAGCGGTCCCAATAGCACTCGGCTTTGCGGTCTTGTTCGTAGTACTTCAAAAAATGGGAATTGTGAATCTTGTCAGTGCAGGCAACGTAACCTACGGCACAGCGTTTGTGATCGGTATCATCGCCTCACTTTCAACTTGCATGGCGGTTGTTGGTGGCCTGGTCCTCTCGATGTCTGCGACGTTTGCCAAAGAAGGAGATAAGATTCGGCCCCAGCTCATGTTCCATGGTGGCCGAATAGCTTCATTCTTTTTGCTTGGCGGTGTGATAGGTGCGATCGGATCGGCTTTCACTCTCAATACCTCAGCAACATTCATTCTGAGTTTGATTATTGGAATCGTGATGCTGATCCTCGGTATTAATCTTCTCGATACATTCCACTGGGCTAAGAAATTACAGCCCTCAATGCCTAAATTCATCGCCAAACACGCTCATGGTGTATCCAAGTTTAACCACACCCTCACTCCGCTTCTTGTGGGTGTGGCAACATTCTTCCTGCCATGTGGATTTACACAATCGATGCAGCTTTATACCCTCACTACAGGAAGTTTTCTCACCGGAGGGCTAACGATGCTCGCTTTCGCATTGGGTACACTGCCAGTCCTTGCTTTGATCAGCTTCAGCTCATTCAGTATTCAGAAAAGTTCAAAGGCAGGTATTTTCTTTAAGACTGCCGGATTGATTGTTATCATGTTTGCACTTTTCAACCTTATCAATAGCTTGGTGGTAATTGGTCTCATACCGCCCATCTTTAATTTTTAGTATAATCATATTTATGAAAGCAACTATCATATCAATTATCGTCGCAGTAGTCCTCATCGGAGGAGCCTTCATGCTTACCAAAGGCGGTAGTGATAACACTCCAACTGTAACGGCAAACAATGTCAGCGTAGTAGACGGCACACAGATCATTGAAATTTCTGCAAAAGGTGGATACCAACCTCGAAAGAGTATTGCGAAAGCAGGAATACCGACAATCATTCGATTCGATACAAAAGGAACTTTTGACTGCTCATCCTCAGTCCGTATTCCAAGTATGAACATCAGCAAGAATCTTCCTCAGACGGGTACAACAGATATTGATATAGGCGATAGTAAACTCGGTACACTTAAAGGTTCCTGTGGAATGGGCATGTATCCTTTTGAAGTGGAGTTCCAGAGCTAAGAAATTATTTTTTAGGCCTATCACCCTTAAGTAATCTCTCAAAGGCTTCGAGGTTTCCCATGGCATCATGAACTGGATGATGGTCGTGTTTTGTGATGCGTAATCTTTTCCAAGATGAGGCATCTTTGAAGTCACCAATTAAGCCAGCATAGAAATCACCAATCCTTCGAGCGGAATATCCAAATGGGTTGTTTCCAATGGTCCTGTGAAAGCCATCATTAATCCACTGCCAATCAAAAGCAGGATTGTCACTAACAAATCTTGGTTTGTCTTCACCGCAAACATCCTTCAACCATGCATTGAATTTTTCAAACACCTCTTTCTCATCAAAGATAACACCGGTCCCAATTTTAAATTCAGGATTTTCTGGATCAGGCTTTCTTTCAACCAAAACTCCATGAAAGGTAGCCTTCGATGGGTATGCGACCGCGCCAAATTCAGTAAGCTTGCCCATACTCGGACACTTACCGTTTGC
>JAGORW010000009.1 GCA_018062605.1 Candidatus Woesebacteria bacterium
ATTTGAATGTGCCCGTGTACAAGGTGTACGCGATTCCGAAGTATACCAAACTATAGGATTTTACGCAACACTTTTTTAACTCTATATGGTACAATACCAACCATCAGTTCGTTGACAATAAAAGGAGCTCAAACATGGCTAGAAATTGGAGAATTTCACAGTTTGCCCTTTTCCTTCTGCTCCTCGTCTATGGGACATATCAGTTCTATCAAGGAGGCACACAAGACGAAGGGTATGGGCGCAGTTTGTGTGGCCCACCTATGGGCGACATTGTACAGATTAATGATGACGACTACCCAACAATAGCAAGCTATGCTCGAAAGTATGAGGTCAAGGAATGGTTTATCCGCACGTGTAATTGGACATTCAAAACGAATCCTCCTCACGCTACCCATATCGCTATTCCCAAGCCAATGTCGCTCTACGTATGGCTAATCTGGCTCGCTATTCTCATCCTACCTGCCGCTTGGTCACTCTTTAAGGTCCTTCGGCGATAAGTGTGATCATGTATAAAACGCACATCTCACACATCCATACCGTATATCCATGGGGGTTCTCATGAACAAGACACGATCACGCGTTTTTAGAACTCTGGCAGCTGCTACTGCAGTGAGCCTTTCGTTGCTGGCCCAGGCCTGCGACGGAGGTCCTGAGATTAGGATTGAAAACCCTAAGCAGTTGACAGAGGTAGATATCTTTCACCGCGGTGAAATCAAAATCGAAAAGCATTGTTCTGTTTTGATAGATGGTAGACGCGAAAAAGTAAAGTTTGGAAAGCTTGACCAGTATGGCGATGAATGTGTTGGTGCTCTCAGGCTCGTCTCTCTCAATGATGATGTCCAGCTGTTTGTGAAGTACGTATCGTACTTCAGAACAGTAGCTGGCACATTGAAGGCTCGCATTATTACTGTGGATGGTCAAGATGTAACGTTTGATGATGCAACCGCTACCTATGGCAGCGACAACTTCATCGTAGACGGTCTCGGTCACCAGTACACTATGCTGCCAAGATCCGTTGATGGAGAAAGCGTTGTTGGTAAAAAATTTGTCCAAGTCGAAATCCCAAGTGTTCAAGATAGGGATTCAACGATTATTACAACTGAAGTAGCAGACGCACCCATATCTGTGGAGCCGACTGCTGAGCCTACCGCCACGCAGGTTAATCGTATTTGGCAGCAGCCAGTTGTTCAGCCAACAGTCCCCCTTTTTACCGAGGATGGTGATGATGGCTATGAAGTAAACTTTCCTGTTGCGACTGCAGTTGTAAATGTGGTTTCTGTTAGTCAGCCTGTTAAGCATGAGGCTCAGAATCCATATGACTGCACCGACTCGTTTGGTGAATCTGTCCCCTTTGCGACCCGCTACGGTACAAATGGCCGATGGTTGTGTACAGGTAAGGGTTTCAATAAGGAAGGTAATCCTTACTTCAACTTCTTTGATTTTTTGGAGAAGAAGGAAACTTCTGTGATTTATGACCTTGATTCTAAAAAATTGCTCATTGAGGAAGGCCACAACGCCTTCAAGTAACAAAACCTATACTCTTGGCAAATATCTGTCGCCAGAGTATAATAACCTCATTAGCCTGTTGTGACATGCCTGAGACAGCATGTTAAGGCTAGCACTTTACCAAGTGAGTTGTCTCACTCACTCCACCATTAGGAGCGAAGCAATCATGCCACAGACCGAGCAGTTCGAGACGGTATTTGATGCCATCCTTGAAGATGGTAGCGTGCATGAGGTGCCATTGATCCTCCCGGATTTGACTAACCCTACATTGCTGGAGGCCTGCTATCGGCTCGCTACCCTTGGTATAGATGAAGATGGAACGCAGCCAGCGGTGCTTGTTCACCGGAGCAAGCTGTTTGATCCGGAGAGGATGGAATTCGTCATCTTTGGGAGGAGTAACTCAACTGACAGTTGAGTAACCACTTCGCACTTCGTAGATCCCTTAGACATAATGCCTTCCACAAAGGAGAAATCAATGACGCAGTCGCAAGAAGATCAGAATGTCGTACTTATGCTGATCTGGAAAAATAATAAGGCAACACAGTTGCCTATCTCGGTTCAAGACGCATCGATCCCTGCCCTCATCCGACGAGCCGAGGTTATCGCCACACACGGTGTGGACAAAACGCCGGGTCGTGTGCGACTGCCCCAGATGATTCTATATGAAAATACTGTTCTGTATCGTGCTGGACAACCCCCAATCGACAGCGTTCCTGTCATTGTGGATGAAGACGACTTGACTGAGCCTCGTTCAGTCGAAGTGAGTAACGACAAGGGACACACATGGGAGTTTTTCGAAGGGCCTTTCGATGAGAAGGGTGATCTCGATGCCTCCATGATGGCCGCTAGGGCCGCCGGATACAGATACTGTCGCGTGAGCTCCTAATAACCCTTTTGCCCCTTGTGGTAGCAGATTTGCAAGCTACCATACAGTAGCAAGAGGTAGTCCCCACAAGGCGATCTTGTATCATGCACAGCATGGTATAGGGTCGCCTTTTTCTTTGGTTAAAATCAATTGAAGTCGGTATGAATCTGTTGAAATCAGTCGAAACATATTTTGAAAGACTTTGCAGCTACAATACTCGTTAGCAAGTTCACGAGTTGACAAGTTAACTAATCGACCGCCGTATCGACATCATAGAATCTCACGCGATCACCTCTAAACATGAGATCAATTTCTCCGGTTGCTCCATTTCTGTGCTTAGCAATAAGAAGTTTTACCATGCGCTTGGATGAATCAACAAGTTCATCAGCTTCATCATTTCCATAAAGGAACATAACAACGTCCGCATCCTGCTCGATAGAGTTATGAGGAATAATATCATTGGCAACAAAATTATGAGTTCCCGGCACTGTCATATCATATACTTCTTCAATTCCACTTGGCTCAATTGAAACAATATCATCCCAAAAGACACTTTTTTCGTCTTCCATTACCGCTGTAGCAATTCTATCTCCAACTTTCAACGCTTCCAATCTCTTCCATTCATTAATTGTCCTGAATTTATGATTCCCTGTTGCAATTATGCTTTTACCAGAGCGCAATTTCATTGTAAAAACAGGTTTTTTGCCTGTAGAAAAGACCTTCGAAACTGGCTTTTTAACGAGGCGATATTTTTCGTCCATGCTCCAAACATTGAAATTATCCTTTCCTAGTAGATCTTGAAGCTGAACCTGCAGGCCGGTATCAGCCATTGTTATGAGTGTAGAGCCAACTAAACACCCCGATTCTCTCAAATCCGCCAACTGTGGCCTCTTCTCTCCTCTATGTTCAATCGCACGAGATAACTGTGACAATGCAATGACAGGAATTTTAAGTTCACGAGCAATGTTTTTGAGATTCTGTGATATATAACCAACCTCTTGCACGCGGCTTTCAAACTTCTTCCCAGGAACAGCAAGTTGCAGATAATCGATAATAATCAGCTTCAAATCGTGTTCGATCTTCATCTTTCTCGCCTTCGTTCTCATCTCCAAAACAGATGCACCTGGGGTATCATCAATATAGATTGGGGCTTCAGAAAGCTCTCCCATCGCCTGGGTTAAACGTGAATAATCATCATCATCAAGCTTACCAGTCTTCAATTTCCAAGCATCAATATCTGCTTGACCAACCAACAAACGGTCTACTAACTCTTCTTTGCTCATTTCAAGTGAAAAAAATCCAACAGCAACTTTTTCTTTAACAGCCATATGCATAGCCATGTTCATTGCAAAGGTCGTCTTTCCCACACCAGGGCGAGCAGCAAGAATTATCAAGTTAGAATCATGAAATCCAGCCAATTTTTTATCTAATGAATTAAAGCCGGTTGGAATTCCACGAGTCTTTCCACCATTTTTCATGACCTTCTCAAGTCTTTCAAAGCTCTCCGCCAAAATTTCTCTTAATGACACAAAGTCACGATGCAAAAAAGCCTGCGAGAGTGCAAAGATTTCTGATTCAGCTTTGTTAAGAAGTTCCTGGACCTCACCTGTGTCATCAAAAGATTCTTCAACAAGCTCGGATGCAACGGTAATAAGGGTGCGTTTTATGTATGTATTTTTGACAATTTCTGCATATTTTCGAACATATGCAGAGGTAGGAACTGCATCGATCAAACTGGCAATATAGTCTGTTCCACCAATCCCCTTCAAGTTACCATCTGCTTTCATTTGAGTGGAGACAGTAACTACGTCGATTGGCTGGTTTTTTTCAAAGAGAGCAAGAATCGCAAAATATATAAGACGGTGAGTTTCAAAGTAGAAATGCTTTGGTTGAAGAACTTCAGCGACATCACCAATGGCTGCAGTATCGATCAAAACGCCGCCTAAGACGGCTTTTTCTGCCATTTCATCATGTGGTGGTAGTTTAGTGTTAGACATGCTATCGGAATATTAAAATAAGTTGAAATAGGTTGAAATGAGCTGAAAAAATTCGAATTTCCTGACCGATTTATACTTATTTACATCACTTGAAATCGGTGTGAATTTCTTCTAGTTCACTAGTTTACCAGTTAACTAGATCACCATTTAGCTCTCCAACACAATAATGCGTGTGTTTTCGTCCAAATCAGCCTTCTTCAGTGAGAGTGTCTTCATTCTTTCTGGCTCTGTGACGCCAATTTTTGCGAGGAAATCATCAACAGGAGCTAAGTTGTTCATGATCTCAGGGCTCATATCTGGAACCTTATAGTGCATTGGGATAATGATTGTTGCTTCAAGCTTTTCAACTACTTGGCGAGCTTCATCAGCATCAATAGTATAAAAACCACCTACCGGAATCAGCACAACATCTGCCCCGTTGATCTCTTCAATCAATTCATTGCTGAGAGTATGACCTAAATCGCCGCAGTGCAGGATGGAAATATCATCCATTTCGATTTTGAAAATGGTATTCTTGCCTCTTTCTTCGCCTTGTTGCTTGTCATGATAGGTTTCAAAACCGCTCACGCGAATGTCAAATTTTTCATATTCACCAGGAATGGTGATGATAAGAGGATCCCCTTCTACAGCAGTGCGGGCATTGTGATCATCATGTTCATGAGAGATTGTGATGATATCAGCCTCAACTTTTGGGAATTTTTTGCCCATCTTTGTCCCGTCATACGGATCAGTGACGAGTTTTCCAGTACTGTTTTTAAGCAAAAATGAAGAGTGTCCAAGGTATGTAATATTCATAGTGGCTAGATTATATTATGATTTCATCTCGTCTTCAAGTGTTCGTTTTATATTGTCGAGTTTTGGTGAACTAGTAAACTCGTTAACTGGTGAACTGGACAGGCTATTATCAACATCGGGGGCATTTTCATTTAGATCATTTTGTGGACTATATTGAGGCGTTTTGACGTCTTGATCTTCGAATGGCTTCATTTCTTCTTCACTTCTTGACTGTTTCACTTCTTCATCACTTGACTGTTTCACTTCTTCACCATTTTCGATCTCCAGCTCATTCGTCAAAGTCTGCGTTTTCGCCGCTACTGCTTCCTTAGGACGTTCAATATCCACAAATTCTTCTTCACCCTTTGCCTTCTTCATAATTTCCTTTTCACGTCGGATTTGCTTAGACACCTCTTTAGCAGCTTGAATCTTCGCCTTCAGATAGACTAACAATTCCTCTCCTGTTAGGTTATTCACCATAAAGATCGGCAATATATAGCCAACTTCGGTTAAGCCTTGCTCCTGCAACTGCTTATTTGCAGACAGCAACTTGTTCAAAATATTGCTGATACGAACCACATCTTGTTCGACCCATTCCTCACGTGTTGAGATATTCTCGGTCTCTGGAATTTCGCCAGAGTCATAATGATGAACCCACATCTCCTTAACTTCCTCATAATCTTCAATTGAAACTTTTTGAGTTTGTGGGATGAAATCTTCAATTTCTTTCGTATCTTTACCAACTGCTGCAATCTTCTCTTCCACTGCTTCTTGAACAGTTGCTTGCTCCATCTGTTCTTCCTGAGCAATTGGCTGCACAATCATCGTATTAGACTTCACAACATATGCAGCCTGGGTTGCTACTTGGCGAACCTGCTCAGGCTGCAATCCAGTTTGCACAGCTGTTTCTGCAACGGCATCCTTAACTGACACACTCATGCGCTCATTTGTTCCCAAGCCTTTCAAAACATTCTGAGCTTGTTCTTCAGTGATATGAGCCTGCTGCGCGATCATGCGAACAGCATTCGCGTCTGTTGAGACCTGCGTAAAGACACGCTTTACAATATTCGTTGACTTTTCATCTGTGACGCCTACTGCCTCCTGCAGTTGATCTTGCACCGCTTGATCCACAGTTTGTGTATCCACGCTTTCTTGACGAGCCACCGCTTCCATAATATCTGTGCGGCTTCTCATGATCAGAGAAGCTTGTGAGATCACTTGCTTGACTTGCTGTTCTTGTAATCCAACCTCCTGTGCGATCTGGCCAATTTGGCTCTCAACAGATGTGTTCAATCCTGAAACTCTATTGTATGTTTGCAAAATGCTACTGACTTGTTGGTTAGAAACATGTGACTGATTTGCTACATTTTCCACAATTTGCTGGTTACGAGAGGCATAATTCATTGCCGATTGAACAATGTTTTGCTGTCTCTCAACGGTCACATTTACCGTTATCTTGCCCGCTGGAATCACCACACTTGGCATAGACGACAAGATCTTCTCTTTGCTGATATTCTCATGAACTGCAGATTTTGTGACAGCTGCAATGCGTTGAGCAAGCACATCACCCTTTTGAGCTCTTTGCTGGACCTCATTTCGGAGGTTCATAATACGCTGGCGCTCGGTTGGAGTTTCAGCATTAAATGGATTTTGCAGTTGATTGAGGTTCTGTGTAACTTGCTGGCGAGTTACATCATTGGTCTCCATTCGTGCAACATCTTTAATTGAACTTGCTTCCATGCTGATTGAACGCACAATTTGCTGAGTTTGAGCTTGTTTTATATCCTGAACTGTCTCGAGTTTGATCTTCATGTCAGCTGGTTGCTTAATGTTTGTTGGAAGTTCACGCGCAGTACTTGTAGTTCCAGTTGGTGCGGGCGTTGGGGTTGGACCATTTGGACCACCTGGGTTAGTACGCATCTGGTCATACATTGACATCAAAATATTCTTCATTGAGTATATGCCGTCGCAGCAGTAATCACGGAAAATCCTCAAAAGCCACCAAGGCAAAATCAGAACCGTCCACAACATAATCAGGGAAATGATGTATTCCGCAAATGTATCAACATAGTTTGATGTATTAAAGATCTTGAGTTGCTGTGCGGGGCCTCCGTACAAGATGTTTATAGATGTTGGATATACCACTTGGGCCATATCGTTTGTTCTTGAGAAGTCAAAAATGTATGGAATGTGCACAGACTTTGAGTTCCAAATATTTGCAAGTCCTCCAAGGAAAAGCGCCATAAGTGGTCCATAAAAAATCCATTGAAAGAAAACGCCGATCCAAATCCATCCAGTATTCCTAATGAAGACAAACGGGGCCAAAATGGCCAAAAATGGCGCAACCATCAAGAGGAACCAGAGCACCACTTTACGAAGGATCAACATGCCGCCGATGAAGTAATAGGTCATGTTCGTGAAGCGAATCAAAGCTTTTGAGGTCGTAACCATTTCCTGGTTGTTAATATTCCAGTTCGTACAGCCGAGGAACTCTTTATATGCTTTTTCACTTGTAACCAGCTGCTGCGTCATATCTTTTGCAGCTCCTGAAGCCTCATTAAAGTAGATATTAAACAAGTCACGAACTCCAAGAGTACGGATGAAGAATTCCATCATCACATCCGAAAGCTGGATGAAAATCAATACAATACGAGCTGAAAAGATGACAAATAACAGGAGTGCCGCGATTCGCATAATAAGCGGTGTCAGTTCAACAGAATAGCTGAAACTCGAACCCATAAAGCCAATTCCCTGCTGACCAACAATAATACCAATTCCCATAATGATCACAATGATAAGGATCAAAAATAATGCGATGTTTTGAGAGAGCTTCCATGTATCTAAAATAACTGGATGATCATCAATCGACTGGCGAGTGAGTGCCCAAAGTAAGAATTCGCGAGAACGCTCCCCTCCTTTTCCAAGCGAGGTCACTTCCGGATCTTCAACCCAAAAATCCAAATGCGGATTATCTAACCAATCTGCATAGGTTTCTGCACACGGAGGCTCAGTTCCCGCATTTTTTGCCTGATCCCGGGCCTCAGCTGTCTTACCTAAATGAAGGCAGTACGAGCCTGTATTTTGCGGATCACTATGGCCTCGGTCTGCGACTGGCAAATAAGTCCGTGATAATGGATCGCCCTTACCGCTTTTACACTTCGGAGGCTCGTAATATTGCTTTGACGGGTCATATTTCGGATTACCTGTGGGAACCACTAATGGAGAGCCTGGTTCTGGCATATATTGAGCGTTTGCAGGCGCTGGGAAGATAACACACGAAAGGATTGTATACAAAGCGTACACAGAAAAAATGGCTTTAAGAAGCCCCAAAAATGGTGTTTGCTCGCGCGTACGCGAGGTATGTTGCGCAAACATAAAATCTAATAGAGTCATCAAAGTTTCCGGAAACTAAGATGGTCTACTTTCATATTAAAGAAGCGTGAAGCATATTTCAATCGATGCTATAATATGGCCATATGAAGCCCAAACTCGATGCCAAAGGCCTCCGCGCCTTAGAGGAAGATCACACACTTGAGCCCATTCCACGTTTTCCCATGTATTTCGTCTTGGACAATATATATGACACATATAATATCGGTGGATTGTTTCGCTTAGCTGATGCCCTTGCGATTGAGAAGATTTATATTTGTGGAGAGTCAGAAACACCCCCAAATCACAAAGTGAAAAAAGCTTCAATTGGCACGTATAAAGTTGTACCATGGGAATACTGTGCAACCACTATGGAAGCCGTTGAGAAGCTCCGCGCTGAAGTTGAAGGTGTTCAGATTGTATCTGTTGAGCTTGATGATTCAGCCGTTCTCTACTCTTCCATTGAGTATAAAGCGCCATGTGCATTGATTTTAGGGAATGAGACAACTGGAATTTCTCAGGAAGTAATGAAAGCCAGTGATTATGTAGCATTTTTGCCAATGTTCGGCTACAACACCTCAATGAATGTAATTGTATCGGGTGCCATTGCGGCATATCATGTGAGAGAAGCGGTGAAGAGGTGAAGAGGTGAAGTGGTGAAGAAGTCAAGGGGTGAAGATGAAAATGGTGCAGTGAGAAAACTCTATAAAGAGAAGGCGCTCACTGCAGTTTGCCTTTTTTGTGAAGCTATCGTTTTACAAAGATAATCCTCAATCCGAATACCCGGAGTAGGAGTATCCACCCGATGATAGCACTTAGCTCAGTCCAAAATTCAAAGACAAATTCAGATTTTTCTGAAGAGAATTTAGCGCCAGTCACCACCTCAACAAAAATATCAATAAATATGGAAAGTAGCATATATGCTACCAATACCACTATGTCAAACAACAAATTTTTCTTCATGTTCTCTTCCACCTTTCAGTGAATAGATTCTCGAGAATTTGTAAGGGCAATTATACCAGAAAGTCCCGGATTTATCAATACTATAGGGCTTATTTACACATCATGTGAGAGAGGTTGGAATAGGTTGAAATAGGTTAAAATAGGTTGAAACAAGGTTCGAGCCATCTTATTTATACTTATTCATACATATTTCAACGTATTCCAACGAAGCCTCTTCACCTCTTGCCCTCTTCACTTCTCTAACTATCTAGTTACCAGTTTACTAGTTGACCAGTTCACTATATTCGCGTATAAATAAGTATGGAATCGCTTGCCGATAAGCTTCGTGAGCTTACTCATAACAAATACTTTGCCGTCATTGCGATAGTTTTTTTTGCATTTCTGACAGCTTTGGTATTTGCATTGTTTGCATTGCAACAAACAAATCCACAAACACCAGAACAGATACGCTCAGGGGTGCAAAACAATTCAACCACCGCACAGCCGATATCTGGAAATGGAAGTCAAAAAAGTCCTTCTACCATCGATAGAATTATTGCTGTTATTTCCGGAAAAGATATTCCACAATCATCAGCCCCTTCTCCATCTCAAAAAACAAGCACGACACTGCCTCAAGACAATACCATTTCCAAAACTACAGCTTTTGATACGCATGTAGCTCAGAAGCTGGATGATGTTAGCACTTTGCCACCTCTCGTAAATATTGGTAAACATGTCCTTGTAACTCAGCTTCCTACTCAACCAGCAAGTGTTTCGATATATGAGCTCAAGAAGAATTATTCCACAGATGAAGTTAAGGACCTCGCATATTCCTTGGGTTTTAACTCAATCGACGGAGTCGAAAAAGGTGAAAATCTTATGCATATGTATGATATAGATTCTCTCAGTTATCTTTCTATCAATCCAGAAACCGGTCGCTTCACCTATCTGTCTGAAAGTGGCTTTAGACCAACATTGCCAACGGCATCGAGCCTCCAGCTTGGGAAAAATATTGCATCTCAAGTAGGTATTGATAGCCCATCACTTAAACCCTTCGCAACATACACGCGCGATGATGATAATGGTGACTACATATATATTGAACTGCACAACCAATGGGAAGCTTTCGGTGCGCCCATACTTAATCCACTCGGGATGCTAAATTTGAAGGAGAATGTTGACATTACAAGCGTTACACTTGGTTCTACACAAGGTGCTCCATATAGAAATATTCATATTACAGATACCTCTGATAACACTGATGGCTACGCTCGAAGAAGCGATTTTAATACGGTCACTATTAAATATCTTCCAAGTGACGGGCGAATATACGGCGTGAGCTCAAATATATCAAAAATTCTCAAAACAGAAACGCTCGCCGGAGATGCCATTATGACCCCAACTGAAGCCTACAATAATTATGTGTCAGGCAAAACAACATTCTCAGCAGTCGGTCCAAGCGGTGAAGGATCTGCTAACTTGAATGACATTTACAGTAACAATCTTGCAAAAGCTACAACTGTTGATGTCTCAGACATCGAGTATATTTATGCAACTGGACCACAATCCACCCCTCAATGGTGGTGCCCTGTTTATGTATTCAGAAGCTTTGGAAAGATTCAAACTGGTTTCGAATCACAATTTGTTCACACTGTACCAGCTACCGATGATGCCCGTTGTCAATCTGCAGTATTGGGCATCATGGCCCAAGCACCAAGCACACCGACATTACCTTCTACTCAATCTGGGCCAACTCAAACTGCTCCAACTGGCGGTGCTGTCTTAACTCCAGTCGTCGGCACTGGAGCCTCATCATTGCAATACGGCACAGCTGAATTTATTTCTAAAGTTGTGGTCGACACACCTGCAAATGAATGCCCAACCGACTTTAACCACAGCTTAAAAATCGCTGAAACCCCAAACCAGATTGAATATATGATGTGGATTGATAAAAATGTGTATGAAAAAGACAGGAAAGATCCTTCTGTAATAGGTAGAGATTGGTGGTATGTAGTGAAACGAAAAGCTAGTGCATCCCTTTCATTAGTAGAAATTAAGCCAACAAAATCTAAATCCCAGTTAGAAGCAGCTCGATCAAGACTGGTTCTTGCTGGTGGCTGCTCAATAGGTAATCCAAGCGACTGCCCACTTTCCGGGGCATACACAGGCCTAGAAACAGTTACCTGTCAATACATAACCACAGGTTCTCCATGGATTCATCTTTATCCAGAATACAAACAACAGATGTCCGTTTCACTCAATCCAACCGGAGGAACTGCATATGTTCAGCCAGAATTCACCTCAAATAAAGATGGGCAATGGTCATTTATCGCAGAGCCCAGCGGAAAATTGGCTTTTGCAAATGGCTTACATAAAACCGGCCTCCACTGGGAATACTACAGATATCCACTGATTCAAGCCTACCGACCAACGTTGAAGAGTTCAGACCCAGGTTTTGTGATCGATGCAGATCAGTTAAAGCCTTTTGTGACCGAGCTAGCGCTTCGAATCGGGCTCAATGCAGTCGAGACAAGCAATCTCTTATCTGAACTTAACAGACAAAGTAATGCAATCAAGGAGCCATATGTAAAGATAGGATTCGTCTCTGAGAGCTTTTTGGAGGACTTCTTTCCCCTCTCAATCCAACCACAACCAGATCATCTGTACAGAATTTATCTAGACATCCAACCACTCAGTACTCGCCAAAATGTGTCAACACCACAGATTCCACATGTCTCCAGAGAAGGAAGCGTCGCTGTAGAAACCGGCGTCATCTTCCCCTATTAGTTAACTGGTTAACTGGATTGTGAGCCTAAATTTTCTTGCTTCTTCTCCTTTTAACTAGTTCACCAGTTTACTAGTTGACTAGTTTACTAGTTTACCAGTTGACTTCTTCACACAAACTTATTAATCTCTATATATGTCAAGATATTCTTTAATTGCAATCATCGTCGCCTTTTTTTCATTCTTCTTGACAGCCTCTCCCACCCATGCGCAAGCTCCTAATAGCGGCTCTACAACAACCCAAAGCCCTGCTTGTTCCCAGGTTGCTTGGTCGTGTACTGAAGTCACTGATTTAGATGAGGGGCTCCCTAGCGCGCCGCACAGAATGCAGCTCACCCAATCTGGCCTTCCTCCAACGGATCCTTCAGGCAATCCAACACAATTTTATGTTGCGTGTGGAACAGAAACTGACGAGGGATATTTGGCAACAACCGGTAACCCAGCGCTTGACGAGCGACTCTGTCTTGGGAAAGATACTCTCTCAAAACTCCAAAGAGAAATGGAATACAAATTGACACTTTTAAACACTCAAAATCCATTCACTTCAGCTGATGGCTCTATTGATATTACAGTTCGTCCACAAAATGCTGGCGATCCTCGCAATCACACCTGTATGATCGGTTGGACCATGCCAGTGGTTGTCACTGGAAGCGAAGGAACCAACGATCCAAATACTAATGAAGCCTCTGGTTCAACTTCAAGCCTTAAATACACATCTTTTACGTTCAATTCAGCAACAGCTGCATGTATGTCTGTTTACTCAGATCCGTATGGACGTGTTTATAACAAAGACCTTAAACCAGTCCCAGGAGCGAAAGTGAGCCTTTTTGACTTCGATTCAAAAGCTTTGATCAATCTCTTTGGTCTACCTAACCCCGTCACCACTGAATCAACAGGTATTTTCAACTTCAACTTGCCTCCAGGTCGCACATACCTTCAAACATCACTCACGAATACACCTCTTGATGTTCATCCTAACTATTCACTAGCCTACACAAGCCCATATGCATATGGAGATGTAATTGTAGAGACTGGCGAAAAAGCTGAACAGAGAGACATTCCAGTAACTGGTGGTAATCAACCCGTTTTGGAGCTGAATGGCTATGCAAATGTGCGCGTTGGTAATGAAATTCACATTCATGGTATTGCCTCTTGGCCACTTACAATTGTTGATGTGATGCAAGGGACTACCTCGATAGCTACTCAGCAATCGAATAAATTTGGTAATTTTTCATTCAGATTGAATCCCGATAGTATTGATCCATCTCAACAACTTACAATTAAGTTGACTGAGGTTGATCTTACCGTAAATCCAAAAGTTCCTGCTGCCAATCCGGCTACAGACTCAATCACATTTGATCCGATTCCTTCATACTTAGAAGGTTATGCATACAATGCTCAAGGCAAACTCGTGCCTTTTGCAACAGTTCGCATTCGCATGACTCAATCCGACAGCATTTACTACACAACAAAGGCTGATGGGAACGCTTTTTACACAGTCGCACCTCGAAATTTACCTATTCTCCCCTACTATATTGAAATTGTTGCTGCCAATGTCCTTCCATCGAAAGTCGGTCTTCCATCAACCACTCAAACACCAGGAACAACAGTTACACCAATTGCTATAGAAACCACACCAACAGCTACTACGACAGGTGGTGTTCCCTCAAAGATCACTATTCCTACCTATGCCAAACAAAATAAGGAATATCACAGCACTCAAGCGATCGACATAATGGCTGCAACCAAAAACGGTAAGCCAGTTGATCCTTCATCTGTTGCAAGCGCCTCAGATGCAGTATTTGGCTCTGACAAAGCGAATGATGGTACAGCTCGCGAAACTTCTGTAAAAGCCTCTCCATCAGCTCAAGACCAAGCCACAGCACAACGTAACTATATGACTCTCTTACTTGCCGTTGCTTTGCTTATTTTCATCGGATCAGGTGTCGTCGTTTTCATGAGAAAGCGAGCCCATTCTGACTCTGATATGCCATCTGGCGGAGTGTATACCAAAGACGAATCAGTGGATAAGCCAAAGGACGAATAATTTCATGCAAAAAACTACTCAAAACGCATTATTCGTTGGTCTCCTTTTATTTGCAGGAGTTGTTTCATTTCAGGGTATTTTTACCGCTTTAGGGTATGGAGCATCTGCAGAAGGCCTTTCGCGGAGCATTGCAGGACTTACTGGTTCATCTCAAAATGCGCCAGTTGAACTCGCTACATCCCAATTTGCCGCTCATACATGTCCAGATAAAGCTCAAAAAGGTGATTACAATTGTGACGACAAAGTCGATTATGATGACTTCACTATCTTTCAGCGCGATTTCAAGCGTGACGAGACTTCTTTAAGCCCGTATTATGAATGGGTTCGCCACTTTGTGTTTGATACCGTACCTACAACAAACCCATCATCTTCGCCAGTCCCATCAGCATCAACTTCGCCTGCGCCATCCACCTCAGTAAGCCCATCCGTCTCCCCTGTGCCTTCTACTGATGTCTCCGCCCACATTCAAGCTGCTATCAGCAAAGTTGAAGAGAGCTCAATCAAAGCAAACTTGGAAAGTATTGTTGATAACGATACAATTCCAGGCACAGATGCAACACAAACACGATATTCGGGGACGTCTGGACATCAAACTGAGGCAGATTACGCAAAAAAATTCTTTGATAACCTTGGTATCCAATCAGAATTCCAGCCATTTACATTTACAAGCAGAACAGGTGAACAAATCTCAACAAAAAACCTTATTGCGCGTCTTCCAGGTACAGACACATCAAACATATATATTGCAATGGCACATTTGGACTCAATCTCCAACGAAGATAAGAAAAATAGAGCTCCCGGTGCTGATGACAATGGAAGTGGAACAACTGCAGTTATGGAGATGGCTAAAGCTATTAAACAGTCCGGAGTGCCTCTTAACCGGTCGATTGAATTTATCCTGTTCTCTGGGGAGGAGGATGGCCTCAATGGGAGTTATTATTACGTAGATCAAATTCCTGCAGGAAAAAAAGTCATAGCAGCACTTAATTTTGACATGATAGGCAATCGAGGAACAGAACCAGATTGCGTCAATGTGTATTATCAAACACGCTCAGGTGGAAACTTAATAACAGACACGATGATGGATATAAACAAAACATTTAATATTGGCCTCACGACCAAGCCACTCGCGTCATCTCGACAGGATTCAGATCATTATGCATTTTGGAGAAAAAGAATGACTGCAACATTTGCTCATGAATGCGCTTTTAGCCCTGTGTATCATACAGTTAACGATAAACCTGACAAAATTAGTTACTCACAGATTACTAAAATGGCAAAAGTAGCAACAGGCACACTTGTAAAAATGTCACACGAGGGCCAAGGACAACAGCTTCAATTAGCTTCAAATGATGTGCTTGCCGCAGAAACTTCGCTTAATGAGGATCCACTCCAACAAGCACAAACTCAAACCGCCCCTATCCTAGCCTATGTTGAATATTCTCAGCCACAAGATCTCAATACACTTCATGACATCGCAAGCAATTTTATTGCATTTATTGAAGAAAGTGAGCTGGAGACACCTATATTTGTAGGTATGTTTACATCGGATGAGGTTAAAAAGGCTGAGGAGACAGGATTTACCGTCAATATCCTTGATAAAAATGCAGATTTAAATCAATATGAATATCTCTATCACCCAAAAACTGGACAATCAGGCCTTTTAACAAGCTTCGGTAAGGTAACGGAGATCACACCAGGCTACTACCTGCTCAAACTTTCCCCTGGCAAAGTGTTTGACCATTCAGGTAGAGCCTCGCAATTTTTCCACATGCCACTTCCATTAAATGAGAGCCTTCCTGAGTTTACAGAAGCACGCATCACTCTCGCTCCAACTCAAGCAGTTGCACGTCCAACCATTGCTGCAAAAGGTGGATACACTGAGGTTGCAAAAAAGACTACGCTCCCCCTTCTCTTACTGATTGGAATTGTTGTAGCAAGCATTGTGGGGTACTTGTCTATGAGGCGAATAAAAAAACCAACTGATTCAAACTGATTTACACCGATTTCAATCGATTTCAACTAATTCTCCGGCTTACAAATCGCCTCTTGAATATTTTCCTTCTGTTCAGGCGGAAGAGCCTCAATTTTATCGATCATCGGCTTAATAGTGGTGGTATAAAACAAATCATTAAAAGAGGTATTGACCTTATCTTTTGTTTCCTCAATCAACTCCTGAGTAGATTTTTCTACCGCTGTTGCAGTTGTTTGGATGGTATCAGTAGCCTCAGATATGAAGTTGTCGCGAGCCTTTTCAGAGACTTGAGTTGACTCACCTAAAATTCGCGCCTCATTTTCCACAGAGGATTGAAAGCTTGATGGCTGACGTTCAACCTTTGACCTTTCCCCCCGCTTTGCCATATAGACATTTGTAGCACCCACAAGTGCTGCAATGAGGGCAATACCAACAAGTTTTTGCCTCACTGAGTGCTTCTTTAATTCCACAGGATCAGGAGCAGTTTTTGGCATACTTACAGTATAGCAGGTAGATAATATGGAGAGCTTGGAGCTAGCAACGTGCAGTTGGAGCCCGAAGAGAGAATCGAACTCTCGACCTTTTTCTTACCAAGAAAATGCTCTACCACTGAGCCATTCGGGCGATCCAAACAAGTTGGAACTAATTGAAACTGGTTTAAACTTGTTGAAACTGGTAGGAATGCTACTGAATTGTTCTAACAACAACTAGTTTCAATCAATTTAAATTAGTTTAAACTAGATCTCCCATTATACACAAGTTATCCACATGGCAGAACAGCTTTTTTCTAGTTAACCAGTTTACTAGTTCACCAGTCCACTCGCTTTTAGCCTCATTTTCTTCACTTCTCCCCCTCTTCACTACGCTCTAAGTCCTATAGTTGCAATTTACATCAACTTATAGTATAATATGCCTGTTCAGGAAGTACCTCCTCAAAAAGGTACGCCACATACTATAAGTGAAATCTTCTGAATAATTACAACTCGTTAACGTGTATGACAAATAACATCACAAAAACTGTCGCAGTGCTTGCCCTTATTTTGAGCATGACCGCTGCAACTTTATCGCTCGGTGCTTCTAGCGCCTATGCTGATCCGTATCAACCTACGACTCCTTCTAAGGAGATACTTATTGATAAGATGGTTGGGAAACCAGTGACAGATAAAGGAACAGTTGACTATGATTATGTCGATAATTTGACTTCAAATGATCATACATTCAAACCTAGTGACATTGTTTATTTCAGACTTCGTGTCAAGAATACATCACAGGCTAAGCTTACAGATGTTGTAGTTAAGGACTTTGAGCCTTCATATTTCACACTCTCCAATGATCATGGTACGGTTTCTTCGGAAACCCTCAGCATTAATGCTGGTAATTTTGAACCTGGCGAAGAGAAAGTATATATCATCCGTGGAAGAATCGATAACTCCGACTCCGTCCCAACAGGCACGACCTGTGTCACAAACAAAGCTCGTGCCGAGGATGATGGCGTAGCAGATGAAGACACTGCTCAATTCTGTTTCAGCAAAAGCACTGTCAAAGGTGAAACCACCACTGTGCCAGTTCCTACCACAGTACCTTCAACCGGTGCGGAAGATGGTCTTTTGATCCTCGTTTCTGCCATGGGACTTGCTGCTGCTGGCTTCAAGCTTCATAAAAAAAGTTAATTAGTAAACTAGTTAATTTTTAAACTCGTAAACTGAAAGGTGATTTTTTTGCGCCTTGTTTTTGTTCATATCAAGTCCACTACCCTACCGGGCTTCCCCCCCCACATGTATTTTCTTATAGGTCGTTTGGCGTTGCATTTCTAGGTGTGAAATGCTATAATATGGGTCTAATTCGTGGAAACCTTTAAACCGGTTAACCACGAATCTGAACCTTGATAAGAACAGGAGACATACATGTCACTCAGTCCTCAGCATTTTCAGTTGCATCACGAATCGATAATTAACTCTCGTGCTCATCGTATTATTATGGGGGCTCGTCCAAGAATTGTCATTGACAATATTAACGCTGACCTCTATATTCAGCCCTATGAGCGTGACGATGACCCTAACAGTCCGGAAATCACAATCGTGATTACCGGCCCATCCGAAGTGATCCATCCAATCGCAAATCGATTGAAACTGAAGGGTAACACGCTTTCGCTTGTTGTTGAAGATTCATACACACCTAGAACCTCAGAAGATAACTCAAGAGTATTCATTACACTCTACATCCCCATGCACACTATCCTTGATATCAAGAATGTGCACGGTTTCATTTGTATTGGAAATGTAGCTTCTTCTAGCTTAGTCCTCAGTGTGGTACCAAAGCACAATGTGTATATTGGGAGTGTAACTGATGTTGATCTTAGTATGGGCTTAGAAAGCAGTGTTTCGATTGAGCAGCTATCTTTTAAGCTCATAGCTCAGCTTGCTGAGGGAGCAAACTTGAAAGTAACAGACCTAACCGCAAGTAACGTAAGGATTAGCGTATCACGGAATGCCGGCGCTTACATCGATATGGGTAATACGGAACTCGCATGTCTCAGTAGTGATGACGGTGAGATCCGATTTCTTGCGACCTCTAAAGAGGCTGTTCTCTCAGCTATCAATGGCGGGGAAATTGAGATTAATGGCGATAATTGTCAGATCACTCGGAATATTGAGACTGACGGCAGAATCACCGTAACGTAATACCAAGCCTGGGGAATGGACATAAGTCCTGAACCCAGGTTTTTTTTGTGGTGAAAATAGTGAAGTGGATTAAGGAGGAAGAAGTAGTTAGTTAGCGGATTGTTTCAACCGTTTTTGAGCTCGAACTGCAGCCCATTGACGAGCATTATTCACTGGTTTTAAGAATTTTTTGAGCTTAGAAAGCTTGCTTTCTTGTATATCAGCCTGAATTTCCTGTCTAGCCATCTGGATCTGAGGTCGCAATGGCTGCTGAATCTGAGTTGGATGCACGCGAACTGAACCAGCAATCAGATTCTTATCTGTGACAAGCATATATTTACCGTTCTCCCCTAACCGACTTTTGAAGCTGTAACAGGTGTCATGCACCTCAAGCCCGAGAATGTTCATCAAACGCACTTTTATGAGGGAGTCAATTGAAAGCATATCTGAGGTGGTAATAGTCCTAGGCTTGCCATTTTCAGTCTTCCAAGCATCAACAATTTCAGCTGAAACAACCACATAGCTCTCCACTACTCCATCTTTTTCTAAATCTATACGTCCACGAATAAGGCGTTCTGGATCATCATCAAATTGACCATCTCCGTTGCGATCCTCACGAACTATCTCAACAAGCTCGTTGAAGATTTCAGGGGAATTATTCAGAATGCTGTGATGAATGTGAATCGGAATATTCTCACGGGTATTAATACGAAGAGACTGTCCAGCTGGAAGAATCTTAGGCATTTCCAAATCACTTGAAGTGAGATATGTGACACCGTCTTCGATACTTCCATTGGAGGATTTACGCATGAGTGGCTTCCCATTAAAAGAAATCTTAACCTCCCCGGGAGTTCTATAATCAATATGAGGTGCATTTCGAAGCTCCTGTGCACTCATCATGCCAGGAATGTGAAGGGGTTTTTCATCCTCTGAATCAGCATGAGCCTCAAGAGTAGCTTGAGCATTCTGAGCATCTTCAGTGTACATAGACTCAACTTCTTGAGCTGCTGCTATGTCTTTAGTAGCCTCTGAGATCATGAGTCCACCTATAACTGCAAGTCCGGCACCAAGTGCAACATCACGAAGTTTGGTATGATTGCGTAGAACTGAACCTATGAGTGGCTTTTGGGGCTCAGGAGCAGTTTTCTTCTGCATGGCTGCGCAGTGTTCTTGAAATCCAAAATTACGAGCAATCGAGATAATTCTTCGTAGTTCTGCATTTTTAGCCTGATAATCAGGCTCAGAAGGATGGTTTTGAGCTTTGTGAGATGCATAATAAAAGCTTAATTCAGCTGAATAGTCTCTCCATTTTGATTCGCTTCCATCAAGCGTGAGCATGCTTGTGCATAAAATTTCAGCTTTAATGGTTTCTGCCTGAATATGATCTTCTGATTTTGCAAGTTTGGACTTTTCTACCTTTTTGAGTGTGCTGAGGGCACGCAAACGAACTCCATCTGTGGCTCGTTTGATCCATTCTTTTTGAATTTTTTGAGTATGTAGATCTGAATCAATTAGGTT
>JAGORW010000062.1 GCA_018062605.1 Candidatus Woesebacteria bacterium
TTCAGTGCTTAACACCTTTGGATTAACGTCACCTGACAACTTAGAATGGAAAGTCTAGTGTGCGGGTCCCAGTCCTGAAAGCAGAATTATCAAAACCACTCCTGCCAAAAACAAGACTGTTTGCGGTAACCAGCTATGAGATGTGTGGGAATGATGAAGCTCGGGAATTAAATCTGCAGCAGAAACATACAAAAATATTCCGGCAGTTACAGCTAGGGCATAATGCAAGAGTTCAAATGATTCTCTAAAAATGTAAAAGCCAATGATGCCTCCTATAACTGCTGTCAAAGCAGAGACAAAGTTCCACAAAATGGCTCTACGATTGCCCATACCACAATGACGTAAAATGCTGTAGTCTGCAATCTCCTGAGGAATCTCATGAGCTGCGATGGCGATTGTTGTTGCAATCCCAAGTGCAGGGCTGACAATAAATGCAGCTGCAATTGAAAGGCCATCAATCAGATTATGAATGGCATCTCCTACCAAAACCAATAAAGATGTGGGATTAATATCATGCGTATCTTCATGATGATGGTGGTACCACAAAAGAGATCTCTCCAATAAAAAAGCGGCGATAATTCCATACATAAACCACGAAAGAGCTGTCTGTGTTGGAAGATGTTCAAGTGATTCAGGAAGAATATTTAAAATTGAAGTGGCTAGCAAAACACCAGCTGCAAAACTCACAAAGAAAGTTGAAAGTTTTTTGCTCGCAAATGTCTTAACAGAAAGTATCGAAAGTCCAATAAGTGAAATGCAGCTAATCAGGATGTTCGCCGTGATAATTGACAGGAGTGTACTCATACAGTGATTATAGCATGATGGAGGTGGATTCAGTGATAAAGCGGGGTCCACCCTTGTCAAGGTCCGACCTTGTTGAGGTTAATTTGAATATAGCAGATAGTTGCAATAGTCCTGATGTCACACTTTGCCTCATCCCCTCGAGTTTCGGAAGAGAAAAAATATTGAGTTTAGATTTTCAATTGTCTTGTCATGAAGATCTAAATGCGGCAAAAAATCCAGCTGGGCTTTCACATAAGTCCAGGTTTAAAAATAACTCGATGACAGGACGGACCTTGACAAGGTCGGACCCTGAAATTAACTCCCACTTGCACCCCCCACCAATTAGTGTATAATACACACTATGGAAATCCCAATGGATATAGCGGTTGCTCAACTTGAGGTGATTCCTGGCCGTCCTGACCGAAATATGGATGGCATTCTTCGCGAAATTAAACTTGCCCGCAAGCGCGATATGGATGTGATCGTCTTCCCAGAAATGGCTGTCCCTGGCTATCTTCTTGGTGATGAGTGGGAAAATGATTGCTTCATTAATGATCTCATGTGTTACAACGACGATATTCGTTCCGCAAGCAAGGATCTTTGCGTTGTTTGGGGTAGCGTATATGCTGATTCTCGCCAAAAAGGCGAAGATGGCCGAATTCGCAAATATAACGCGGCTTACATTGTTCAGGATAGAAAGTGGGTTTCAAATGGTGTCTTGGAAGGTCGCACGTACAAGACTCTGATGCCAAAATATCGGGAGTTTGACGATGAGCGCCATTTTTTCTCTATGTTGAAACTTGCTCAAGAGCAGGGCCGTCCTATCCAAGAGCTCCTCCAACCCTTCCCCATAAAAATTGGTGGAAAGGAAGTAAATCTTGGTCTCATCCTCTGTGAAGACATGTGGTGTGATGATTATTCTGCTAATCCAACCCAAACTCTTGTTCAAAACGGCGCTGATGTTATCCTGGATCTTTCTTCCTCACCCTGGACGTGGCGCAAAAATGATAAGCGTCACCGAGTAGTAAAATCCTTACTTGATAAAACTCCTGTGCCTTTTGTGTATTGCAACGCAACGGGGGTTCAAAATAATGGGAAAAACATATTCCTTTTTGATGGAAATTCGACAGTATATAATCCAAATGGGAGCGTTATGACAACTGCTCAAGATTATACAGAACAGACAATAGATGTTCGAGTTACCGGCAAAAATGGCCCAGAAAAAACTCCTCCCCCCCTTTCCTCGGAGCAAGATACGCAAGAACTTTACAACGGACTGGTGTATGGAATACGTCATTTTATGGCGGCACTTCCTAGTCAAAAGGTGGTTATTGGACTGAGCGGAGGTATAGATTCCGCAGTCTCTGCAAGTCTCATGGCTGCAGCAGTTGGTTCGGAAAATGTGTATGCGGTTAACATGCCGTCAAAGTTTAATTCAGAATTAACAAAAGGCGCCGCTGCTGAGCTTGCCAGAAACTTAGGCATAAACTATGCAATTTATCCAATTCAAGCATCAGTTGACCTGACGCTTGATGAACTTGCAGATGTAACTTTTGTTCGCCAAGATGAATCTCAGGGTGAAACGCATCCAGAGGTAACGCCATTCATTATTGAAAATATCCAAGCTCGAGATCGAGGGAGTCGTGTTCTAGCGGTTCTTTCAGCAAGTCTTGGCGCGGTTTTCACAAACAATGGAAACAAAACGGAAACAGCAATTGGCTATGCAACGCTCTATGGAGATGTTGATGGTGCGATCGCTCCCCTTGCAGATCTCTATAAAGGTGAGGTGTATCAATTAGCCGATTACATCAATAGGCGATCTGGCTCAGCGATTATTCCAGAAGAAATTATTAACGTTGTCCCTTCAGCAGAACTGAGTGCTGATCAAGATGTTACGCAAGGAAAAGGTGATCCTATAAAATATCCTTACCACGACAAACTCCTTCGAGCCTTTATTGAATTTAGACGCGATCCTGAGTTCATTCTGCAGCATTACATAGCAGGGACTCTTGAGACACAAATTCAGGTGCAACCAGGATTGATTGCACACTATTTCCCTACTTCCGCAGATTTCACTGCTGATCTTGAGCGCATGTGGAAGCTCTACAAAAATAACTACTTTAAGCGCATCCAGGCTCCTCCAATCATTGCCGTAAGTAGACGCGCTTTTGGGTTTGACCTTCGTGAGGCGCAAAATGGAGTGTATTTTACAAGGGGGTATCAGAGAACAAAGTCTAAGCTTTGAGTATATGAAGCCTATAATATTGAGATCCAGCTATAACTGTGCTACAATATGCGCGTTATTGTAAAGCGATAAGCTTTGCAACGTCTGAGATGGTTGCATCTCGTGAACTTTCAAAACGAAAAGTTGATTATTGCCATTAGGAGGCACGATGAACGTCGATAAGGCTCAGGCTCAAAGTTCTGTTTCTTCCAAAGATGTGTGGGTATCTTTGCCTTTTGTAGCTACTCTTATCGGCTGTTGGTTGGTTTGGGGCTGGCTTGAAAGTAATCTTCCTACTCAAAGTTCATATTCTGGAACATCAATCATCTTTAAGCTTGATACAGAGCACTATTTCACCCTTGACGGTGCTGCAACGATGACCATTGCATCCAGTAACGATTTCACCCTCATTCCCCTCAATGGTAATGCCGTAGAAAACTCGATTGGTGGTGAGCTTGCCTCTCCACCTCTTGCGTGGCCACACGAATATTACTATGAACGAAGTGGTGTGGTAAGCAAGGGAGAGTGGGAATTGAAAGACGGTCAAGAGGTCGCAATTCAAATTGATGCTGGCTTGCCTCGTCAGATAGTTGTGAAGCCTGATGGAGAGTTTCTACGAAAAGAGCATAACTCACACATTGTCGGAACTATCTTACTTGGTATTACCGGGCTGCTCGTCAGTCTGACCATTGCTTTTTGGGATACCATAAAGTACTGGTGATACAACTTTTCGTATCTAAAAAAGCCGAGGGGTGTCCAACACCTCTCGGCCTCATTCTTCTACCACTCGATTCAATTCTACGCTCAACTTGACATCCTATAGCAAATATGATATACTACAATCATTCATTTTGAACAGACACTCTTTTTTTGAGCGTCTTTTTCACTGTGATTGTACTTTAAAATTATTGTCTGATTAATTTCTTTCTCCTATATGGGTTCTTTTCGTCCCTTGGGCAGCACTGTGTATAGAAAATTTCTGTTCAGAGTGCTACCCAATTGGGCGCATCCGACTATCATAAATGGAGGAAGACTATGAGCCGTGCAAGCAGCCTGTATCCCATCGGAGACGTATTGGTTCGAGGAGAAAATCTCGACGAAAGTAACCTATATCCCATCGGATACGTACCGGTTTCTGGAGAAAATCCCGACAGTGAAAGTACGGGTTCCTGGAGTCCAGTGAACCCAACTCAAGATTCATTTCTGAAGAAGTACTTTCCTGGCGTTCGTGGCGCCCTGAGCATGATCAAGGATGAAATTTCCGGGATCGTTTCCCGGAGCGCTGATGAAATTAACGACTTCTTGGCCTCACGTGGTTTCTCGATGAAGCTGGAGCCCTTTGGTCCTGACAGTATCGGGTTTGCCAGCGTGCTAGACCTCGTAGTCGAGTGGATGACGGAGGGAACTCGGACTTTGGTCCGATCTGTGACGAGTGGTCGTGATTTTACGGCGGTTCGGCTGACAGATGGAGTGAGATTTTGCCGTTCTGACAATCATACCCACCCAATCGCGCTAATTGCGACCAAGTCTGGCGACCTCGTCGCTATGACGAAGCTCGATTCGGTTCCGAATGGGGCGTTTGCCCTTGAGGAGCTTGCTGGGCAACTGACTCGTGATGCCTATCAAGTGTTCAATGAGTTTGGAGCAGTCGTCTTCCCGATGGTGAATCTGGATCGGGATTTCGATGTGAGCTGGCTACTGGGTATGGAGTTGAATGGAGACCCGATCACCCAGGCCATCGGACAGGTGAAGTTGCGGATGAACGCAAAGGGAGCTCGTGCCCAGGCCGCAGTGGCTATTGTAGTCACGCGGAGTATGCCCCCGCGCACCTTCGAGGATATGGTCATTGATGGCCAGTTCCTAGTCTGGTTCATCCGGCCGGAATTCGATAGCGAGCAGCAGTATGTTCCTCTCTTCGTGGCTCATGTCACTGAAGAGGATTGGGCAGATCCTGGTGACTTGAGTGTTGCCAATGGTTAATCAGACGATCTAGAGTACAAAGCGCGGCGCAGGCTAACCCCTGTGACCGCGCTTTTTTTTTGCCATTTTGCATAAACTGCGAACTACTTACCAAAACGTGAGCGGAGGTTCTTGTAATTACTGATATTAATTTAGACTGATAGTATAGAAAACAGTAGTATATTTGGCAGAAAATGACATGATACGATTAAGTTGAAATTCGTACCCGCA
>JAGORW010000010.1:0-9100 GCA_018062605.1 Candidatus Woesebacteria bacterium
AAAAAAACCTCTGGCAAGGTGGGAGGTCCTTACCAGAGGGGCACAATCAGAACATATCGTGGAACAACGACAGAAGTGTTGCAAAGCCAACTGCTGTTCCCATGATCTTCACGGGAATCCAAAACAGTCTATTCATCAGATACTTGAGAATAGATTTGTGATACTCTTCCTCGCCAATATCACGTATAGCAAAACACATAGGTATAAAACCGAATAGTACAGCAGCGTTCCAACCAACCTCGGTATAGCCCCAAATCTGCTCCAACACTACACGCGCCGTAATTGCGTACACGGTATAGGATGTTATCATAAGCAACCCCGCGCAAAAAGCACTCAGCAAGGTCAAGAAAAGCACTTGCAGAGGCGTGGTTTGATCCATCCTCCTGTTCCAGAAACTTACTTCGATCTTTTTGGTGTTTTCGGATGTCACTGCACATTCCTTTCTTAGGGAAGAAATCAACAGTCGTGGTTTTCGGATGCTATCAAATTTTCCGTCGAAAAATGCATAACTGTATCAACTGTAAATATCTACCTTCTAATGGATACCGCATGATGTGTCTCCTATCTGAGATTTCAGATTGTTAAGTGCACTACCACGCTCGTGATAGCAGAAAGATAGTATATCAGAAATTTTAAATGGGGCTTTGGAAGTGTTTAAAATGCAGATTCCTTTTTAATACCTGGTCTTAAAACCTTTTTTGCCAGAAAGTAGCAGGAGCCAATCAAAACCGCTCCAACCAAAAATGGCAAGGGTACTGAATAGGCCGCAATTGCTCCTCCTAATATTGGACCAAAGATCATGCCAATACTTTGATATGATGCGTTGAGTCCCATGATGGTTCCTTGTGAATTGGCATCGGCTTCTTGAGAGAGAATTGTAGGAATAAGCGTTTGCACAATACTGTTAAAGACTGCGAGTAAGCCTGACGCTGCAACAAAAACCCACAGAGACTGTGAGAAATACATTGACAAAAGAGCAAGAGCTGTCCATACAATCCCAATAGAAAAAGCGTTTTTGAGTCCGAATTTTTTGGAGAATCGTCCAACAATGAACGTTTGCGTGAGGAAACCCAACGCTCCAAACATAGTGAAAATAAGTGCGTTTCCGGTAGATGTCATTTTCAGAACATTCATCGTAAATGGTTGAAATCCATAGATAATGGAGCACGAGAAAGCCAAAAAGAACAAAAGGGAAATTAGAAATGTTGGTCCAACATTTGGTTCAAACAAAGTATGCCACATTTTTGGAAAGTCAAACAATTTTCCTTTTTTCACTTCTCCCATATGTTCGTTGGTTTCAGGCAAGTAAAGATAGGTTAATACGGCTGCAATAATTGTGATTATTCCTGCGATGATAAACGGAATATTTTCTCCAAAGTGCAAAGTGAGAGCTGCAATAGCTGGCCCAAAAATGAAGCCGAAACTAAAAGCAGATCCAACATATCCGAAAGCTTTTGCCCGTTCCTGCGGCTTTGTGGTATCAGAAATAACAGCAAAAATAACGGGGACATTTCCAGCGGTGAGGCCATCTAGGGCTCTCGCCAGGAATAGAAATGCCACACTTGGTGCGAATGCCATCACAAAAAAGGAGAGCGCAGTTCCAATAATTGAAACGAGGAGCATAGGCCGGCGGCCATATTTATCTGACATTCTCCCAATAATTGGGGTGGAGATAAATTGACAAATTGAAAACAGTGCAAACAAAAGTCCATTTTGGAAATCGGACAGGCCATACTTTTTGGAATATGCATACAAAAGCGGGAAAACAATTCCATACCCCAACATGTTTACGAGGGCGACAAGACAAACAATGAGTATGTTTCGATTTTGATGGATCATGATTCCAAATGGTTGGCAGAGCAAAAAAGTAAAGCCTCACTTCTCATTATAGTTGAAAAGCAAAAAAAAGGGACGTCTGCATTACACAAACGTCCCGGTTGAAAGAAGAAGTCTACATGATCACTCTCAGGTGATCTGCAATCTGCATAAAAAACATTCCTTGCATGCTTTCCTGAAGATGAACAAAGGGATTCCAAGGATTCACCCTATCCGATACAACATGTATTGGAAGAGGAAGAGCCTGGTATCCACGTTGACCTCTCAGAGCTGACTGCCAAGCAAGTGATGTTTTGCCAAAGCGCTCTGGGTGAGTACCATCCATCTGCCAGATTCGATACTGGTTCAGAATGAAGAGCGCTTCATCATCAGAGGGTTGATAGTACTGAGACTGCGCTTGAAGCAACAAGTCTGAAGCATTATCTGGCGAATCAATTCCACATGCAATGATACAACTGAACAGATTCATATCGCTCAGCCGAGACACTGCCTGCAAACTCCGAAGATCCTGATCTGGAGTGGCCTTTGTCTGGTCCAGCTGAGCAGTTCCGTACAAAGCATCACCTCCAGTGTCAACTGCGATAACCGTATGAGCACCTCCGGTATCGTTCAAAGCAGCTCTGATCTTCATTGCAAGAGTGGGATTAACCCGATCATCATCGACAATCAGATACACCGGCACTTCTGCAGCAGGAATGTGTTCGAGAAACCTGCCGGAGCCGGTTGTCTCTTCAGAAATCAGATAAACACCAGGAAAAATTTGAGCCTTGTAGTTTTCTACCGTTCTCTTATCTGGAGTGTTGCCACTGCCATCTTGAGAACTGGGCTTACTAGAACGAATTGAAATCACACAAGAAACGGTTTTGCCTGACTGCTCCAAAAGCTTGGCGAGAATCGCCGCTTGAATACAATCTGAACCGCCCCCCATCCCAACCAAGGCAATTCGATCGCCTGGAAGGTCAGCAAGCCTCGCGAGTCAACTGGCAGGAACTGGAGTGATCGCCTTAGACGGCTCCAGAACAATCTCTGCGTCATTGCCAACGGGCTTGAGTACGAAATTCATGTGATTCAGAAGCTCCGGTGATTCACCTGCAAAGTTTGCAAGACTCAATGCCATCACCGTATAAACTCCTGGACCTTGACGATCCTTAATAGCGGTACGAGCTTCCTGAAAAACCCGCGCAAGGGTTGTAAACCCAAGTGTAAGGGCATCAGTGTAGGCTTGCGTACCTGGCTCGGCACCCATCTTCTTGATGAGGTTCACCAAGAAAGCCGGGGCATAATAGATCAGGATTGCATGAGAAACTGACGTTCCTGTAACAATAAGCTCAGAGTCCAAGAGTTGCTGGACATGAATAGGAAGACTTACGAAAGCATTTCTCACCAGTTTTGCATCTTCAGGCTTTGAAATGCGAAGCATGCAACAGAGACGAGCAACTCCAAACACTACGTAACTCGGATACTTGTAATCCCGAAGCCGAAGCTGATTAGTTCGTAGCTCTATGTAGCGAGAATAGAGGTTTCCAGGATTTTCACTTCCTTCGTTACCAAGAACATTGATAGCCAACTGGAAGTTCCTGTAGGTGTCTTCATTCATCACGACTGAGCCGTTCTGAACAGATTGACCTCGAGCACCAGCTGTATCAAACAAAGCATGAAGCAAAAACATATCACGAGCTTCACGATTCATTCTCGAGATACCCTCTAGACTAGCGGCGACATTCTCACCTTGTACAAACTGCCCAAGGTTGAAATCTGCCTGCAAACCAGTAAGAATTTGGTGCTGGAACATCGGCCACAAACTCTGAAAACTCGGAGAAATCTCCGGGTGCAGTTCAAGACCGATTCGAAGAACCTTGTCGTGATCAACATCACGAACACCAGTCGACATTGCAATACGATCAACAACCGACTGGATCTTTCCCAAGTCGTTAATGACCATATAGACAATAATAGCCTCAAAGGCTTCAGGAAAGTGCGCAATGACCCGTGCAAATGTGACCAACTTATTGAAACTCTCAGGAGTAAGTCTATCTTTAGGCTTCTGACATGCGGTGAACTCTTCATACATGCCATAGAATGCCCACACGAAGGAGAGAATCCCAACAGCTGTACGATTGAATTCAATAAGTGACTTTTCATCCAGATGCGGATAAAAGATCTCACCAAGAGTCTTACCATCAAGTCGATACTCACCGAGCTCAGGCGAAGCCTGAACGCTGCCGGTTAGCCATTCCATCTCTGGATAACGCCGGACAATAACTTTGAGAATTTCTACAGGATTACGACGGTCGACATTGTTAAGCTCATAAAGCAACTTCATATCTGCCATTGAATTTCCCTTTCTAGTGTAGAAAATTGGATTGTGTAGACTTTTCTGTCAACGAACTGCTGACACACATATGAAGCAGAGCTGCATACAGCGCATCAGAGAGACATAAAGTATAGCTTGGTTGAGGCAAAAAGTCAACCTATAGTAATAGTCGGGCTGCGCTTAATGACTTGAGAGGAACCATTCGAGAGCTTGAGTCGCCATCTACCGGCATGATTCGCTCACGGTACTGGTACATTACATTGACCCTTGTGGTTTTGTTTTTTTCGGCTATGCTTTTTCCTGAGAGAGCTCTTTACTGAGAAGAAGTACGGGAGTCGTAGGTAAGTTACATGGGGTCGGGCTTCGGTTCGACCCTTTTTTTTGCTAAGAATATACTCCCTGCCTATGAGCAACCGTCACGACGTAGAGTTTCTTTTCTTTAGGCTGAACATGATACAAAATTCTAAATGGCCAGGCTCTCAAGGATCTCAGATCTGCTAATTCACCAGTGAGTTTTTTTCCTTCAAGGGGACTTTGTTCTAAAAGCAAGAGTTTCTTTTTTATCTTACTTTGATCAGCAAGAGGAAGTTTGTTGAATTGCTTCAGAGCTTTAGGAGTAAGAATGACCTGCATAATGGACTATAACGATGAAAGAGCAACTCCACGACCTTTTTTTGCTTCTTTCAAACCTTGCTTTACACTCTCCCTGATTCCTGGAATTGTGAGAATTTCAGCAGTTTCTTCAAGAGATTCAAGTTCTTCGGCGCTCAGAATAACTGCTTTAGGTTGGCCATTCACCGTAATAGTTACTCTACTGAGAGTTGCATTAACCTTCCCAACAAGATCGGGAAGATTGGATCGCACATCTGAAATGGACATTAAATGAGTCATGAACATAATGTACAACATATTGTACAAAGTGTCAAGGAGTTATTACTTTTTACGGGTTTTACCTCTCGCAAATTTCCATCCAACCAGTATTAGAAGACTTGAAAAAACGAGCGGGAAAAGCCGTAGTACGTTATCAATCGGCAAGTTGCCGAATAGTGGTGACATATAAAACACAAAAAGAAAAGTGCCAGCGATAATCATGAGATATCCACCAATTCTTGATTGGGCTTTCAGAGCTGGATGAATCTCTCCTCCTAAGAAGGCGCCGGGAAGATATTGTTTGTCTTGGTATTCAATGAAGGATTCGAGATAGTTATTTTTCTTTTGCTTGTTAAGCTTTGATTTTGATGTGCGCGGCTTTTTTTTCATACATTCTCAACATGCTTCTTAAAATTATCCAAAATCGCCTGCCAACCGCTTCGCTGTAACTCTTCAGAATTTTCATTTTCTGGATCAAAAACCGTAACTATTCTCACCCCTTCAGGAGTTTGTTCAAACGTATTCTTTACATGTCTGCCATCCTCCATGTCGTATTTGATTAGGGCGTGTTCTTTGACAGCTGAGTAGATGCCTGTAAAATCAAAACTTGTGCTTTTATCTTTGGCGGCCATAACAGTCTTGAATCTCCCACCAGTGCGAATATCATTTTCAGCAGATGGTGCCTCCCAGTCATCAGAAGCAAAAGCCCATTGCGTGATATGTTCAGGCTGTGTCCAGCATTCCCAGACTTTTTCAATAGGAGCGCTTACCGTTGTTTGAATAGTTATTGGTGGCATGGTTTTATTGTAGCATCAAATTTCTTTAAACATACTCATGTCCATATCTAAAAATCAAAAATTCTTTTATATCAAATGAGCATTCTCATTTGGAAAAAAAGACTCAAACTCATACCATCGCAGCCATGTAACTTAATTTCTCTCCCATCATCTTCAACAAAGATATTCCGGTCGAAATCTTGTTTGACCATTGACAGCGCGACTGAACAGGATTATTCTGTAGAACATACATATGAAACGTGCATCTAAGAAAACGTCCACATCTCACAGGCAACTTCTTTCTATTTTAGGCGTTACATTAGGTCTTGCAGGGTTGTTAATTACAACAGCCCTTGTTTTACAAATCCAAAACATTGGAACGACTTCCCGTGCGGATGATGGTCAACAGTCAGCATTTGGCTCAAGCTTTTTTGGAGGCAACCAAGATGGAGATAGGGAGTCTGAAACACAGGGTAATAGAAATTGTCCAGCAAAAAGTATCACTCGAGGGGCTACACGGGCTGACGGAGCCTTGCATGAATGTTCTATTACATGTGGATCCAGGCCAACCTTTGTGCGAACCCGTGGGACAGGCTATACCCCTGCTCAGTGTGATCAATTGGCACAGACATTGTGTGGATGTTCTCGAGATCCTGGTAAATGTGACGTAGAAGTGATAAATAAACAATACTGTCTAAATGGTTCTGATCATGATACATTGCAATTCAAATGTACATACGAAAATTCTCCTTTTAAAGATGATCCTCGTCTACAGAAAATGTACAAGAGGAGAGTGCCAGTTGGAACGTGCGACAGTTTAAGCAGTCCTACAGACATGGAGTATGCTAGACAAGTAGCCAAGCAATCCTGCTGTGAAAAAACAGAAATTGATGATTCTAGTTGCGTAAGTTTTAAACAATCAGAAATTTGGGAAAGTTTAGCTTGGGTGCAAATTATTATGGAGGGTGTCCGCCAACAGAAAGAAGTCTCCTGTGATTGGAGCCACAACCCAGTAAAATGCTGCTTACAAGATAAGCCCTAGCGTATCAAAAGCTTTACACGCCACAATGTTTCAACCTCAAGATGATATTTGAGTTTTACCCGTCATAACAAAGATTCGTACTGGCATACTGATGGGTTGCATTTTACGGCTTTCTAGCTGTTGATGTAAATATTACTCAATTCCTATATGCTATACTAAACTCAATATGAAACCTCCTGTCATTATTGGCGCTATCATCCTCATTCTTATAATCGGCGTATTCGCATTTCAAAAATCCTCGCCCTCTTTAAACACCTCAGAGACTACCATTTCCGACACATCACAAATCTCACAACCATCTCAAACAGAAACTTCAACAAACAATCCCAACACTCAAAAGAGATACATTGAATATTCTCAGTCTCAGTTCAATGAGTTGGCAAACACACGGAGAGTGATATATTTCTATGCAAAATGGTGTTCAACATGCAGGCCTGCTGATGCAAATTTCACTCAAAACGAAAGTAAAATCCCCGAGGATGTCACTCTGATTCGCGTAAATTTCAATGATGATGACACAGATCAGTCAGAAAAGGACCTCGCAAAAAAATATAGCGTTCCTTACCAACATACATTTGTTCAAATAGACAGTAATGGTAATGAAGTCACTCGATGGGTGGGTGGAGATATTGACGAATTGATTTCTAATTTAAAATAGCTCTAAAGTTGGGACGTTACTTCTTCATAACCGGCAACGTAAAATAAAACGTCGAACCTTTCCCAACAATGCTTTTTACCCAGATCTTTCCATTGTAGTGCTTCACAATTTCTGCAGAAATATACAATCCCAAACCAATGCTTGGAAATGTTTCTTTTTGCATCTCCGTCTCTCTAAAAAATGGCTCAAACACACTTTTTAGGTTGACTTTTGATATGCCTTCTCCAAAATCTTGAACCATAACTTGTATTGTGCCCTTGAGTGCCGAGACTTTCACGATGATCTTCTTTGTGTTTGTCGAATACTTTATCGCATTTGAAATCAAATTCTCCAGCACTTGTCCAATACGAGCTCTGTCCGCAATTATGTTCTTCTTAACTTTGTTTTGATGAATAATAGTAAAAGAGTCTGCACGACGTGTTGCATTCTCAACTACTTCCTCAACTAAACTATTGATGTCAAACTCCCTATTGCGATAGTTAAAGCCCTTTGCTCGAGTTTTTGCTTCAGAGAGAAGGTCAGAAATGAGATCCGTTACTTTAGTTATCTGCGTATCAATAGATGCAAAAGTTTTTGCTACCGATGCATCTTCGTGGTTCTTAAATTTATTCTGCAGAATGTAGTTGTACGCTTTAATGCTCGTTAAGGGAGTTTTCAATTCGTGGCTCACCAGTGAAATAAAATCATCTTTTTGTTTTTCCTGCTCTCGTAGCTCAGTTACATCTTCAATTGCAACCAAAATAAGCTGCGTCTTATTCTCATCTAAAACAACTCTCCGGGCATTAAGAAGCATTATTTTGACACCAATTTTGTTAAAATTGTGTGTAGCTTCATAGTCATTAAAGTGAGAGTTTCGAGGCAAAATATCTTCAAGTAGCTTCTTCAACTCAGGGATATCCCATTCACCACCGTTAAGATCGTATATGTACTTTCCATACGTTTCTTTTTTAGTTACTTGAAAAAAATCAAAGAAAGCTTTGTTTACTGTCATCACATGGAGATCCTTGTCTAAAATTATCAGAGGATCTCGTATCGTCTCTATGATGGCTTCCGCATATGCATAGGTTTGAACCAGCTCGCCAATACTTAAACTTTTTATATCCTGTAACCAGTCGAACTTCTTATCACCACTTTGCAATGCGGCAGTTGGAATAGTTTTTTCTATCTTTTTTTTCATTTTTATCCTTTTCTAATCATGTTTAATAAGTCTTATATCACCAATCTCTTTTGCTTCCCATTCTAACACTATTTGCTATATTCAACCGTGCATATCTGAGAATAAAATCTGAACCCACATCAAAAAAAAGTGACGCTTTCTGAATGCTAAATATCCGCGTTCCAGTGAAATCATGTTTTTTACTCAAACCCAATAAGAATACGCTCTAGTTGTGAGATTATAGTAAGTATCTGAGGGTTAAGATATGAGAGAAATGGGATGGGGAAGGCTACATTTACGAGAAGCTGCCCAGCAAGAATGTTTCCTGCGGAAAGTATAGTGCACTTCGTTTGCACTATATCGTGAACCTGTCTGCTTACCGCAGACGATCCAAGTCCTATCTCAAGGGCACTTACCAGCTCGCCTGATGGCGATCTGCCAAGTGCTG
>JAGORW010000010.1:9200-19022 GCA_018062605.1 Candidatus Woesebacteria bacterium
TGCTGCCCAGCAAGGATTTGAACCCTGATAGCAGCGTTCAGAGCGCTGAGTCCTACCATTAGACGACCGGGCAAATTCGCACCACGCTGCCACAAAAGACTCGTGGTGAATGCCACAATTGTACCACTGGGAGGCTGTGTTGTCTATGAAGTTGGGTTTATGTTGGCGGCCCAGTCTGGGGCTTTTTTTGCTACTTTTGGTTCAGGGGCTTTTTTATGGGCGTTGTGCATCTCCACGAGGCTTTTCGGAATATGTGGATGATCCTGCACGGGCGCGGATTCAGACTTTTTCTCATCTTCCTTTGCTTGGGGACGGCGACGCTCATGGGGCATCAAATAGAGCTCGCATTCATCATCTTCACATTCTTCCAAGGGAATATTTTGATACTTCTCATACATTTTTTCATATTCTTCAATATAGTGGAGTACTTGTTGGGGAGTGTTGGCATAGCGCAAAACGCGATATTCTTCGGGGCGGACTTTCATGTTTTTCCAGAATGCATCGAGGATGTTTCTCCAGAATGGCCCGTACAAAATAATTGGTTTGCTTTTGCCGAAATAGAGCCTTGCAACAGCCCAACACATGGCAAATTCTGAGACTGTTCCGGTTCCACCGTTAAAGATAACATAGGCATCCGCAAGTTCCATCAACTGCCGGGTTCTTTCGATGTAGTTTGAATCTTTTGTTGAAGTGTCAGCAATATTGACGCCAGCTTGACCTTCAAATCGAGAAGCATGTTTTGGTTCATAATAGACAACTGTCACTTTGCCTTTTGCATCTTTGGCGCCTTTTGTTGCAGCATACATTACTCCAGGCCCTCCACCATTGACCACTTCACGGCCGCTTTGTGCAACTAATCGGGCAGATTCGTACGCGCCGATAAATTCCTCATCGGTTTCTTCAGACATCGAATAGCCAAAAAAGGCAACTGACTTAATAAGTTTCATGCGTGATTAGATGGACCCATAACGAATAAGCATTGTATTACTCTATACTTTTTTGAGCCTTTTTTCTAGGGGGTAATGTCCGCCTCTTTCTTTTAGAAACCTTATGCTGATGCACCCTCCACTCCAGATCTTTCAACGCATTCATAAATGCAATAAATGCCTCATATGGTGACTCGTATGGACTAAAATATGCATGAACATCGCCATCAGAAAACCACTTTGTGCACATGTAATAAAAGTGGTCGGAGGTTAACATGTGGCGCCAGTCGTAGAGTAACTTTTCATCTTTTGTTTTGTTGATGCTTTTTTCAAGTGCGTAGATTGCTTGAATCGCATCTTGCTGCATTTTGTTTCCGACCCATGCGGTCAAGTCTCTATCTGTGTCAGCCCATGTCATTACGTGCGGTACATCAATGTCTCCAACTGGCTCAAAATTCTTTATCACCTCTGAAGGAGTCATAAATGAATTGTCTGGATTCTTCAGAAGCTCTTCTGGTAATTTTTCCAAGAATTCAAAAATACCTGTTTCTTTCCACTGATGCTCGCCAAATGTTTCATAATCCATGAAAAGATTTATTACTTGACCATCGCCATTATGCGCTGAAATCCACTGAGTATATTTTGGAACAGTAAGTGGCCAATCCTCCCATGACCGCTCTGAAAATCTGAAGGCAATATCATCTGAAAGCTTATAATTTTTCAGCAACAAACTAATATTTTTTGTACCACTTGGTCGATATACATAATTTGGACTGCGCCATCCCAAGACGGGATCCCAACCTTCTGCAATAATTCCTTTATATTTTTTACTTTCAGCCCATGCGGCCAATGAATTGGTATATGCCAATTCCGTATTTGCAAAGACTTTGGGAACAACACCAAACAACTTTTTAATCTTCTTTTTATGAAGATTCACCTGCTTTTCAAACTCTTCCATCGAATAAAAATATGACAAAGAATGGTGATATGTCTCTCCTAAAATCTCAACTCTTCCTGTTGCGACAAGCTCTTGGAAGAGTTCAATTACTTTTGGCTCATGTTCTTCCAATTGATCTAAAAGAGTTCCTGTTATAGAAAAACTGACTCGAAAATCTGGATGTTTTTTTAACAACGTAAGGAGCAGTTTATTCGTGGGCAGGTAGGATTTTTTTGCAACCTTCTTCAGAATTGCCGCATTATTCAAATCATCATCGCCATTATCATCAAAATACTCATGATTATGACCAATTTCAAAAATTGAATAACGCTTTATGCGCCGCGGTTGATGAGCTTTAAGATATAAACAGACAACTGGCATGGTCTAAATTAATGATTCGTAAATGTTAACACAGCGCTGTGCAGCAGTCTGCCAATTAAACTTTTTGACTTCTTGTTTTCCATTAACTTGCAGTTCATCATACAGGGATTCATGGCCAATGACACTCAAAATTTTGTGCGCCATATCATCTATATCCCAAAAATTAACTTTGAGTGCATGATTCAGAGCCTCAGAAACACCTGATTGCCTTGAAACAATTACTGGAGTGCCATATGAAATCGCCTCAAGAGGGGCAATTCCAAATGGCTCTGAAACAGAGGGGAGCACATACACATCCGCAGAGTGAAAGACGTGCGCCAACTGATCGCCTCGAAGCCATCCTGTAAAAATGAAATTTTGCGACATACCAAGCTGCGTGACCATCTCCACAAGTCGATACTCCATGTCGCCAGATCCTGCAATCACAAATAAGGTTTTTGGAGCATATTCCAATACGCGTTTTGCAGCTTTCACAAAATAGTCTGGACCTTTGTGGAGGGTTAAACGACCAGCATACAACACAATTTTATATCCTAACTTTTTCAGCGCCATCACTTTATCATCAGTAATTACCACATGGTCAGGATCTCCCGTTTGATGAACACCATTGTGAACCACATCAATTTTGTGCGATTTAATGTTGTATTGATCCATCACTATGTTTTTTGTGTATTGAGAAACAGCAATAATATGATCTGCAGACTTGAGTCCTTCTTCTTCAATGGCATGCACTTGTTGATTCACATGACCACCACTTCGGTCATATTCTGTAGAATGAACATGCGCCACATAGGGCTTCTTAGCAGCCTTTCTTGCTTCAATTCCTGCCATATATGCGAGCCATTCATGTGCGTGAATTACATCATGAGGAGTTTCTTCTGCAATTTTTCCCGCTAAAGACGAATATCTATAGACCTCTTCAATCAGAGAATCGGTAAATGGATCTGCCTCGCCACTATGCTCCATGCGCCACTTTACATACATTGTTGGCGTCATATAGGGAGAGAGAAGTGATTGAATATACTTCTTTTGAACCTTTCCATGGCCTGCAAATACAAAGTCGATCCAGTCGTCTGTGTAGGGAAGTTCACGAGGGAGGACAAACTTTACATCAACCGAAGCGTCGATAAGAGCCCGCGTTAGTCCATGACAAGCGGTACCAAGTCCGCCACTGTTAAATGGCGGAAACTCCCATCCAAACATTAATACTCTCACATTCATTACACAAGAAAGGTTCTCTCAAAGCCCCAAAAACTACTCTAACTGCTACTTTATGGGATTGCACTTTTGTGCAATGCCAAATTCTTCGAGTTTCTCTAAGTACAGTATAACGGTCGAAACGTATTCTGCGTGGCTCCATGTGAGAGGAGTGGCTGACAATTGTTCGCCAGTATATGGATTCATCTGTTCTGACAATGCGCCTGAAGAAAGTGCTCTATCTGCAGCCCAGTTAAGAAGGCGAATTGCTTCTGTAAAATCTGCTTCGGATTTTGCCTTTCGAATATGATATTGAGCAAGCCACAGAGTTGTGATGATCCAAGGATTGCCAGGAAGTTCTTCGCTCACTCTAAAATAATTATCACCTTCATAGCGAGCAATTCCACCAATTTCCGTGTGACATGCTAAGCGGTTTTGAATCTCTTCAAGAATTTTACCGAACTTCGGATCATCAATCTCTAAAATCCCAAATTGGAAGAGCGCATAGAAGGCAGATATATCGAATGTCTTGTCTTTAATATACGTGTTTCCGGATTTGCTTGCTGACTTGTAGAAGTACCCCTCGCTTTCGTTATAGAGCTCCATGACAATACTTTTCTTGATCTTTTCTGCGAATGTTCGATACTTTAATTCGCTTTGTGACTTCCCCAAAATGCCCGCAAATCGAGAAGCTGCCATAAGACCCGCATACACCGAAGCAGAAGTAAACGTAAATGTGCCATATTTTTCTTCCCATAAGTCATAACTAGGCATTGGAAGGCCGATATCATGATCCATATAGGTAATCATAAATTCCGCAGCTTTTTTGATCAGAGGATTATACACCGACTCAATAAACTCCAAGTCTTTTGAATCAGTGTAATATTCCCAGAGGGCATACAAAATTAAAGCCGTTTCATCTTCCTGAATAGGCAATTGCTTCTCACCATTGCGCATCCAAGGATGCCAGGAAGCCCCGAGTGAGCCATCAGGGCGATACTTGTGCATCACATAGCCTTGCTCCGTAATTATCTTTTGGCAAAACATAAAGAATTTTTTTGCAGTATGAGAATAACCCGCCTTACTTAACACCTTTGCTGTAAACGCGCCGTCGCGAGGCCACACATAGTTGTAATAATCCCGTCCTTGCTTGAGCAAATCGGAGTCTCCAGCAGCAATAATCGCACCACCATAGTCAATATGTGCACGAATAATGAGAAGGGAGCGCTTAAATAACGTTACCAGGCGCTCATCCAGGGTATGGAAATTGAAATTCTGTTTGTTGACCCATGCTTTCCAATAATTCTGAGTTGTTTCAATTAAATATTGCGGCGTTTTCTCTAAAACGTACATATTGAGATCCTTGGCTTCTTGAATATCTTTTGCCAAACACATCCAGTAGTACAGCGTATATTCATCATTACCTTTTACGTCCAATGTAAAGCCAATCGTTGAATCAACAAAGCCATGCTCTATAGGATTCAGAGAAAGTTTGCCGTCTTCTGCATCGCGATATGTCCCTTCATGACCTTCTATCTTGTTAAGACCTATACTGTAATCGTCGATGCCAAGTTTGTCATAATCTGCATTGATCATGAAAACGCGACGACCTTTATAGTGCACCACAACGCGATTTTCTGGGTCGTAATATGCTGTATCACCACGTTCAGCTTCATAAATTTCAAACTGATGATTCATGTAGAGCTTCACCGTGCGCTTTGTCGAAAGGAGGTTTTTGATTTTGATTTTACGAATGAAAATGTTTTTTTCATTGTAGACAACATCCTCAAACCGGATTTCAATGTTTTTGATTGGATGCGTTGCGACAATCGAAGTAGACATCGTGTCCATTGTGCAGGTTGTATCAATATCCCATGTGCCGTCATCAAGCCAGGAAACTGAGTCATCCACATAGACACCAACTCTGTGCACATTTCCACCAGCTGTGTGATTTTCCAAACCAACATACGGGTAATAAAGGTCATACACTAAACCATCTCGGCCTAAACCGATCATCATTGAACCATTACCGAGTACAAATGCTTTTGCCATAGTTCATTTAAACTGGTTGAAATTAGTTAAAACTGGTTTGAAAACAAAACTTTCTTTTGCCTCTTTTCCAGTTTCAACCAGTTTTAATCAGTTTCAACTAAAACCTCTTCCTCAAATACGCGACGCCTCCATGCAAACCGCCAATGTCGTGAAGCTCTGCTTTAATGAGTGGCGGGAGCGTAGGGATAATCGTGTTACACCTTTCAAGGTATCTCTTAACTGTATCAATTTTTATCGCGCCATGCATCACCAAACCACCTCCTAGGATGACACAGTCAGAAGGCCAAAAAAGTAGTGTATTGTAGATGCCATACGCAGTAAACCGAGCAATTCTGTTGAGCGTTTTTTCATCAAGCGTTTCATGAGGCCTTGAACCAAACTTTTTCCGCAAACTCGCACCACCAATCAGAGCCTCCCAATGACCTGCAAAAGAACATGATGCACATTTAAATTCACACTCCTCATCTTCATGAAGAGGAGCATGAATGATATGATGACCGGGCTCAAAACCACTTGTGTGATATTCAACATCTTTGTCGATTATACGAACACCTCCAACACCAGTACCAAATGACATATATGCAACTGATTCATATGGTTTTCCAGCACCGTGAACAGCTTCTCCAAGCCCCACGAGGGCAACATCATTTTCTAGAAGAACAGGACTTTTTAAAAGATGAGAAAGGTCATCGCGAAGTGCTTTGTTGTCCCAATCTGGAAGATTTGGAGCTTTAAAAAGGCCTCTTTTGTCAGTATGGAGCGAACTAGCAATGCCAATTATTGTAGCCTTTAGTTGACGACCAGCCATGACTTCCACAACATGTTGATGGAGAAGTTTAATGGCATCAGAATATTTTTGAGGAGTTTCAAAAATTCGGGGCTCGCTGTGCAAACCATCAATATTTGCACGAGCGATTCGGGTTTTTGTACCGCCAATATCGCAAACAATAAACATCGTGGTGCTTACGACTCCGCCAATATTCGGCGAGTTTCAATTTTGTAATCTTCAACGTTTGGTTGATCAAATGGATTTACATTCATCAGCTTTGCCAAAAGCATCATCTCAATCATTTTCATCTGCATATATTGACCAATTGTATTTTCTGAAATTTCAGGAAGTTGCACTTCAATATATGGTCGCTTCTTTGCAGAATAGGCTGTTACAACACCAGAATATATCGCATCCATTATGTCACCAAATTTCTTTCCTTCAATGTTTGGGACAAGTCCAGAAAGTTTTGACGTATTTTCAACAACAATATCGTCATCTTCCCTGGCATATACAAAATGGGTAAATGTATTGTTCGGACCAGCAAAATATAGCTGCACCGTTGAATGAAGGTCGTTGGAACCGACAGAAACAATCGGCATTATTCCATTGTTGACCGTTTTACCATCCAAGTCTTGCTCCTTCCCAAGGCTCTCTCCCATCAATTGTCGATACCATTTTCCTAACGACTCAAGCTCTGGATTAAAGAAAAATGAATTATGAATAGGAAGGCCTTTTTTATAATGGAGGTACGTAATTACGGCGCTTGCGAGGGCAGGATTTGTTTCTGGCTTGTCAGTGAGACACATATCGCGCATCACATGCGCAGCTTCAATCATCGCATCAACATCAAAACCTGCAAGGCGGAGGGGAACTTGACCAACAGTTGAAAGCATTGAATAACGACCACCAACATTTGGATGATCGATAGTCTTGTAGCCATTTTTATCAGCTTCAATCCACAATGGGGAATTTTGGGCCGTTACAACAACGACTCTATGATTAATCGCACCAAATTTTTCATGAAGAAAGCCATGCAAAGCATCAAAGTTAGCAACTGTTTCGGTTGTTGAACCCGATTTACTTACCATACAAATCACAAATTCGTCAATCGCTTCAATATGTTCTTCAATAATTTCTTGAATGTTTAAATGCAAAAGTGACGAAACAGTATCCAGACATATTATTTTTGGCACGATATGTGTGCCCAAATCATACCTACCAGTCATGGCTTCATAAAGCGCTAAAGGACCGAGATTTGAGCCACCAATCCCACAGATAAAGACGTATTTAAGATGAGATTTAACCATTGCTTTTGCCAATTCGCAGGTATGGTCTGCAATATGCGCATCTTCAGGAAGATGAAGGGAGGTTTCTTTGCCATCATATTCAGTCGCTTTTGAAGCATCTTTCAGTTCCTGAATGTACGGTTCTAACGTTTGTGCCGTTGCGTCAATCTCTTCCGAAGTGAGCTGGCAGGTGTCTTGATATGTCAGTGTTATGTGTTTCATACATTACATGCTGCGAATAATATCTGTAACTTTTTTAATAATGTGCTTTGCAGAGATTTCTTCATAATCTAATAATTCTTCTGGTGTGCCACTGTGTGGCATTTTCCTCACCGCGAGTGAATATATGCGCACTGGCCTATCAGAGAGTGCTGCTCTAACTGCATCGCCAAGCCCTCCATCTGCATAATGATCCTCAACTGTGATGAGTGCCTTCGTTTCTCTGGCGGCCTCTTGCAATGTTTTTGTATCAATTGGCTTTATTGAGTACGCATCGATTATTCGAACTGTGATGCCTTGTTGCTCCAGTTCCGCATGAGCTTTTAGGGCTTCATAAAGGGTTACTCCAGCAGCAACAATGGTTATGCTATCCTTCGGCGACGTACGCAAAACCTTGCTTCCACCAATGTGAAATTCCTCCGTATCAGTATACAATTGTTCGACCTCCATTTTCGAGATTCTCATGTAACAGATATTTTTTTGCGTCGCCATCTCTTTGACGAGTTTCTCGCTGGCGATTCTATCAGCAGGGTATAGAACCACACTATCTAAAATCGCTCTGAAAACTGCCATGTCCTCAAGACCCATTTGGGTTGCCCCATCTTGACCAATAGAGACACCAACATGTGAACCAATACAATTTATATGAGACTGTGAATATTGAGCAACGCGAATTTGATCTATGGCCCGTGTAAAGAAAGAGCCAAACGTTGAGATATACGGAATTTTGCCCCGTGCAGCAAGCCCAACTGCGACACCAACCATGTTTTGCTCTGCAATAAACATCTCAAAGAATCTCTCAGGATATGCTTTTTTAAATTCGGCAGCAAAGGTTGAATTACTCATTTCCGCATCTAATACGACCATTTCCGGTACTGAATCATGGAGCTTCACAAGAGCATGGCCATACGCTTCACGAGTAGACATTTTTTCATCGTCGTCTTCAGGTGAATCATCTGGCTCTGGATTGTAGGAGGCAGGTTTGAGATCTTCAGGAGTGCTTAAAGTTCCTCGAAGTGAGTTATCCACATGGCCAATCTCTTTAAGAGCAACTTCACACTGTTCCTTTGACAAAGCCTTACCGTGCCAATCAACCTTGTCTTCCATTATCGAGACACCCTTACCTTTACGAGTTGATGCGATAATCATGTATGGCATATCAGAGGTGCCATTCTGGATTGTTGTATAGGCCTGCGTTATTTCTTCCAGAGAGTGACCATCAACACAGATTACATGCCAGCCAAAGGCTTGAACCCGCTCTGCAAATGCTGAAATATCACTACCATACATTGTTTCACCACGTTGACCGAGTCGATTCACATCAATAATGCCAACTAAATTGTTTAGTTTGTAGTATGCAGCCAGCTGAATTGCTTCCCAATTGGAACCCTCAGCCATCTCACTATCTCCCAAAAGCACGTATGTTTTATATGGCAATGTATCAAGATATTTCGCATTGAGTGCCATTCCAACTCCTACTGATAAACCTTGCCCTAATGAGCCAGTTGCAACTTCGGTGTAAGGAAAGTTTTTGGTTGGATGCCCTTCTAGATTGGAGGTGAATTTTCGGAGCGTGTTGAGATCTTCAAAAGGAATGGCTCCCGCAACTGCCCAAGCAGCATACAAAAGTGGCGCAGCATGACCTTTCGATAAAATAAATCTGTCATTGTTTGGATGACTAGGATTATCAGGAAAATATCTTAAGAAACCACCAAAAAAGAGCGTAGTGACAAGTTCAACTGCTGAAAGACAAGAACTTGGATGACCAGACCCAGCCTCAGTGGTAGAAGTGATAATTGCATGGCGTATGAGTCGACAATAAGACTGAAGATCATTCATGTAATTAGAGTACTGAAAATGGGCGAGAAGATCAAGGCAGCTGACTATCACTCATTCGGCTGAAATCAGTGCCGGCTTGATACTATGGGCTTAATATGATACAATACGATCCAATTCCTACCCTGCGGTAGGTGGCCTGAAGTTCTTAGGAACAAAGGCAACGAGGAACCTTCACCTCAATTGAAGGTGTAGCACCAATAGGAGTGCAAGATG
>JAGORW010000010.1:19122-20270 GCA_018062605.1 Candidatus Woesebacteria bacterium
TACTGCCCAACTATTCCCGTCCCGAACGTACCTGAATATCCAAGACCAATTTCAGTAATATTGGGCAGTGTCAAGATTTTATAATGACCTGCACTATTCCACCAACCATTCACGGACTCTACGGGCGTCCTATACCCATAAATCACAACCTCTCCACCAAATTGCCCAGTATACTTCGCTGCGCTCACTCTATCCATTGGATCTGAACCCCCAGCTCCTATATGACTAATTGCGTTCTGGCCCTTCATAAACTCACTATGTCCTCGTGCGGCTTGCTGCAAATTTCCTTGCATGGTAAGCTGACCTAGACCCATAGCAGCTCGGCGCCGATTAATTTCCTTTAGGGCCCCATCTTCCATTTCATTTGCGCTCAGTGGAACCATTGTTGGCGGAGGCGCGAATGTTGGCTCAGGTTTCTTCGTTGGACGTGGAGTTGGGCGGGGTCTTTGTGTTGGCTGTTGGTAGATTGGCGTGGGTCGCCCTGGAAGCCCGGAGCCAGATCCTGATCCATCAGATGGCACTCCCGTTGCCGTTGGCAACATTACGGGCGTTGGCAGTGGTCTCTGCGTTGGAATGCCTCCTTCTGGTGTTGGTGTCGGAGTTGGCAAGACTGTGTCGCCAAATACCCACGGAGGTGGGAGCTCTACTCTCATTGTTGGGGCCTCTGTAGGAGACGTTTTTGCGGACTGAATTTTGCCAGAAATAGTCATTAAAACCTCCTTTGACTCTGCCACAATTTTCTCTGGAGTTTCTTTAACAGTATGTCTAAATTGGGGACTGATTCGTGGCAATGGACCTAAAAAAACATACGTCACCATAATCCATGAAAATCCAAACGCAAGACTTTGCAGCATTAAAATTCTCACAGCATCTTGGCGAAGCCTATTGAACATGTAAAGAAGTGGAACTTTCAATTAACAATGGAGAAATCGTCAAAACATACTCAGCGCCTCCTTGTCCCAACGCATTAAGCGGGATCAACTCAGATTGCACACCCGTTGTTGCATTATCAATTTCAATCAATAGGGCTTCCTGACGAGCTGAACCGCTCACTTCAAGCATATATTTTGGTGCCAAAGATTCGCTTACAACCATTGACTTAGTTCCGTCTGACCCAAGGACAACTTCTGAAAAAGGAATATCATTGA
>JAGORW010000011.1 GCA_018062605.1 Candidatus Woesebacteria bacterium
ATTTAGATGTTTTTACATCTTTTTGAGATGTTACATATTCACTAAAATGATTGAAAATCTCTTGATACGATGTTGTGGTAAAGTCGGAGCTCTTCAGCTTTTTCTTAATATCTGCAAAAATAGTAAGCGGATGTTCATGTTGAACCATGTAACTCAGAACATATTTCTGCAATATTTCATAACGGTCTTCTTGTTTGGAAGGTTTTTTGTCTGCAGATGAATGAACACGTTTTTTGAGATCGTCTCTATCAAGTGATCGTAACATGGATGAAATGTCACGCTCTTCAATATCTAACAATGTTGAAAGCCGTCTAAAATAATGTCCTTTGATAATTGGATTTGCAATGCCACCAATAAACGGCAAGACTTCTGTTGCAATTTCTTTCTTCTCATACACATCTTCAGCATTATGCTTCTTAAGTGACGTATCAATGATGAAATCATAGAGAGAAACTGGTTTTTTAAGGCGTTTTTTATACTCAACAGGATTGGTTCTCAGAGCTTCATCAGGATCTTTTCCCTCTTCAAATTGAATAACATCTATGCGAAAATCCATCGCCTCAGCATCTCGAATAGCACGCAAGGCGGTGGAAGTTCCGGAAAAATCAGCATCAAGTGCAAGAATAATATGCTTGGTAAATCGCTTGAGTAACATGAGCTGATCTTTTGTTACAGAAGAGCCCTTGACGGCAACAGTATTTGGAAGGCCGTGCATGTAGGAACTTATCATGTCAAATTCTCCTTCAACTATGATTGCACCATCTTCCTTTTTAATTGCTTCGTGTGCCGCATGTAATCCATACAATGTTTCCCTTTTATGATAGACAGCAGTCTCTGGAGTGTTAATATACTTTGCTTGTTTCGAATCAGCAGTAAGCAACCTCCCAGAAAAACCTAAAACATCATGTCGCGCATTCATAATAGGGAACATAAGCCGGCCTCTAAACCTGTCATATACTCTCTTATTATCATTGCGGATTGCAAGTCCAGCATCAACGATCATGTCTTCAGTGAAACCTCTTTTTTTGAGAAATAATGTTAGGGAGTCCCATGACTGGGGAGCATAGCCAAGTTGAAACGTTTCAACAATTTTGTCATTAAGCTCTCGTTTTGTTATATACTCGCGGCCATCTTTCCCTGATGCGTGTTCTGTCAAAATATAATGAAAATACTTGGCAGTAAGTTGATTCATTTGGAGAATTTTTTCTTTCTTTTTCCACTCCCTATCTTCAATTGCAAAATCCTGTATCTGGATACCTGCTCCTTGTGCCAAATCTCGAATTGCTTCTGAAAATGTAATATTATCCCATTTCATTAAGAATGCAATAACGTCCCCACCATCTTGACATGCTCCAAAACACTTCCAGATTCCACGGTCAGGAGATACTACAAAAGAAGGAGTTTTTTCAGAATGGAAAGGGCATGGAGAGGTGTAGTTTTTGCCAGCCTTTTTCAGAGTAACATACCTGCCGATATATTCAACGATGTCGACTTTCTGTTTTATTTCACTGACAACATGTTCAATATTCATGTGCCATATTGTAGCACACCTGGTATGTTTTAAAAATCCGACCAAGCATTCTGATTAACAGAATCTACAATTTTTTGGGAAAGATAGTTGATAGAATCATTGAGAGTGCAAATACACCAACAATGATGAGAAATGACATGAGTGAAGAAATGTGAAGATGAAAAATACCCAAGAGCATCTTTGCACCGATAAATATGAGAACAAATGCCAGACCTTTCTGTAAATGATGAAATCGATGCAATACACTTTCAAGTAAAAAGAATAGTGCCCGAAGTCCCATAATGGCAAAAATGTTAGATGTGAAAACTATAAATGGCTTTTGGGTAATGGCAAACGCAGCAGGAATTGAGTCAATTGCAAAAATAATGTCCGTCGCCTCTACCAAAAGGACAATCAAAAAAAGGATTGTGAAATGCATTTTTCCATTCTCCCAAATAATGAATTTGCCACTATGATAGCTTTTTGAGAAAGGTAGATATTTTCGTGCAAGTTTGACGATTCTGCTCTGTTCAAAATCTACATGTTCTTCCTTTTTATCAACGAAGAGTTTGAAACCCGTATAGAGCAAAATTAATCCAAAAATATACAAGATCCATGCAAACTGTTGAATGATAAGAGCCCCAACTAAAATAAAGATTCCTCTAAAGATAATCGCTCCAAGAATTCCCCAAAATAATACTTTGTGATGAAACTTCTCCTCAATCTTAAAGAAGTTGAAGATGAGCATTATGACAAACAGATTATCCACAGAGAGCATTTTTTCCGTTACATAGGCACTCATAAATTCAACCGCAGGTTCGCGACCCATATAGAGAAATACGAGGAAGGCAAAAGCAAATGCCATGGCAATCCAAAAGAGAGATTGAATAAGTGCTGATTTCGGCTCAATTTTGTGAGCTTTTTTGTTGAAAAATCCAAGATCGGCGATGAGAAAGCCGCCAATCACAACACTAAATATCGTTAAAAGTACATTTTGAATATCCATTGATACGTCATTATAACAGAAGAATTAAGAGAGATTAATTGCTTATTACTATGTGCGAGGTAAAGGTTTGCCAGTTAAAAATTAGGGCTTTTTAGTTTTTTTTGCAATTTTCTTTGTTGGGGTTTTTTTTGGGAGTGCCATGGAGCTTTTCTGAAGATACGAACCTGTAATCGCACTTGTTACTGGAATGATTGCGAGATTCGCCCAGAACAATGGGTGGCTATAATATGCGAGCATATCTAGTCCATTCTCAGACAATAGGGCCGGCAATATTGCAATACAAAAGTCAACAAGAAAACCTATTGCTACAACAGCTAATCCAAAATATGCACCGCTGACTGAGTTTGGCTTAACGCCAGATTTTTGAAAATATACCCGCGTAAATATCATCATGAGAATTATAGATGTCGCAATACCATACAAATATATCTCGCTCGGAACAGAGTTGAGCTCAGGTCCATATCCAAAAATTACAAGTCCAAAGATCCCTAGAATGAACGATAAAATATAAACAACAAAGCTATAAAGAAGGGCTGATCGTGTATGCATACAAGAATAGTAGCAATATCTGGTTAACTAGTCAACTGGTCAACTAGTTAACTGGTGAACTGGTCAACTGGTTAACTAGTCAGCTGGTAACTGGATGGATCTGTTGTGTAGCTAAAAATTATGCTCAGAATATATGCTGATGTCGCTTCATTTTGATAAAATAAAATGACAATCCGCTCAAGGAATATGAGATACCAAAGAAAATAAAGATGACTGTTAGCCCATACCAATTAGTTAAATATCCACCAAGTGCTGCAAGTGTCGCTGATGCGAGAGTTGAAAGAACATCTTCAAGAGACCATTCGAGTTCTTGATTGTTGGAGTCTATGATTTTAGTAAAGATACTCCATTTGAGTGGATAACAAATAGCATCAATCAACGAGATAATTGTCTGGAAGAAAAAGACCTGCGCGATACTAACGGAGAATCCCATCATTATCGTGATGACGCCATAAATAAGATATCCACTTGTGACTATACGCTGTTTTGTAGACCATGAGAATTTTCTAAGGTGGGGGCTAATGATTATTTCTAATATTGCTCGTATAATCATACCGTATGAGACTAAATATCCAACTATTGCTGGAGAACCTCCTGCAACTTTTTCTGTAATCAGAATTGCCAAAAATGCTCCGACAATATCAAAACCACCATAATAAAGACTGTTTGAAAGGAAAAAGAACTTTATATTTTGACTGACAGAAGAGAACATATGTATCATTCTACACGATTTGGGTACTTGGATATAGGTGGAAGTGACTGATTTTGCAAAACTGGATAAGGTTATTCTTACTGATGAAGAGGAGCAAATTGAGGTAGGTATAGAGATTGCCCCTTATGGTGTTGAGAATGAGCCCGATTGCATAGTATTTACGAGAGTATTGAAGAAATAGCCTATTTTTGACAGCAAAGGCTCTCACTCGAAGTTCGGACGTATTATTCACATAGACCTTTATCAATCTCCATGCGACTTTCTAGTAATCGGACAATTTTAAGTTCTTTGATGAGCATTGACTGTGGGGTACCTAGGATCTTTTTACCATTTCATCACGAAGCCTTACCAATCTTTTTTGAAGAGAGTTATTAAATTCTTCAACTTTTCGCATATCTTCCTCTGAGCCATCATAAGTTGGGTCGAAATAGCGCATCAGTAAAGTATCTAAACGATCAAGTCGTGTGCTATATTCAGGAATTGAAGTACGTCCTCGGCTGACTCGTCCATCTACTTCTGCGAATTTTGCTGCAGCAATGAGGCCAATCTGGAGACTCTCCCTGTGATTCCTACGTACTCGAGCTAAATCCGCATCTGCATATCTTTGATCAACAAAATCCCCAAGTGCAATACAACCAGGAGTGCCTGGCTTATCATCTTTAAATTCAGTTTCAAGCAAGCGAGTAAATTCCTCAAGCGGAGATTCGGTAGTGTCAAGTTCTTCATCCATGATTGTTATTGTACGTAGAGTGTCATTAATAATCAACACGCAAACGCACTAGGCGGAGGGGGCGAGATTCCTAGCAGCGCTTCGCTGTGCTGGGTACACTTCTCATCTCCACCTTTCATATGTAAAAGATTAAAACAAAAACTTTATACTTTTACATGCAGAGTATGTTAGCTTGCAACAGTAAGCGAAATTCTAGGCTGTATTGCGGCTACGATTAAATGTGAATAATAAAGTATACTGACTCCAATCTTTGGTGTACTTTGGTGCGGAAAAAAACCAAACAATATCATAGTCAATACCTATCCCTTCTGTAAACAAATAACATAAGTATCCTTCTTCTTTTTGTATTAGATTTGGATCAAACCCCTTTTTAGTTAGAAATAAATGGAGTGAATAGGGCTTTCGTGGAAGATCGTCCATGTTAATAACAGCTGACCACGAATTATCGATCTCGTGTTGCGTTGCTTCGGGAAATGTTGAGGGGTCTCTTAAACCTATTATGGCAAGACGGGTAAATGTGTCTATTTTGGCAAATGGGAGATTCACATTACCATCTTCTAATCGCTTTCCATTTTTATCAGTTACACCAATATATCCAGTCTTGTGAAAGGATACTTTGTTAGGAACGAAGTGTGTAGATAATTTAGTTAAATCTTGATATTTAATTGTCACAGGGGATGTGGATGTGGGTATTTTCCCAGCAAATTTGACAGATTGTTCTTCATTTGAATAGATTCCCAAATATAAACTGTGGTCTTTCCTGTCGGGAGAAAACCATAAAACTTTTCGATATTTATCATTAAGTTTAAAAATCAATCTTGTTTGGTTGGTTTTTTGAAGCATATGTCTTGACCTGCATAGTTGGCGGAGGGGGCGAGATTCGAACTCGCGTTCCCAAAAGGGACCAAGGTTTTCGAGACCTGGCCAATAGGCCTCTCTGGCACCCCTCCAATTGATATATTGTATCACTAAATCTCGATTATTTGAGCTTTGGGGCTTATTCTCTGGGCTTCAGATTTGTCTGTTGATGTGATGATTGTTTGGTAATTATCAATGATTGAAACGATGACAGCGCGGTTGTGTTCATCAAGTTCTGAAAAGATGTCATCCAATAATAAAATCGGAGCTTGATTTAAACATTCTTTCATCAATCGTAATTGTGAAAGGATGAGCCACAAAAGTGCCAACCTCTGCTCTCCGCGAGATGCAAACTTCTTTGTGTCAATATCCGTACTGTGAGATTCTAAATGAACAATATATTCATCTCGTTGTGGGCCAATTAAGGTGCGTTTTTGATAATATTCTTTCATAAAATATTCCTCAAGTCGTGCTTCGTTGATTGGATTCGGTATGTAAATGAGTGAAAAAGAATGTTCTTGGAGCTGTTTTTCTTCGTTATATTTTTCTGTGAGCCATTGCCGCTTTTCTTGCATGTACTTTGCATTGTCAATTAAATAGGTATTCCAAAAATGTAAACTTTCTTTTAGTTTTTCCTGATCATGAATCGATTCAAAGATTTTGTTTCTTTTTCTCATGCCATTCTCATAATTACGTAAAGCTTTCTGATACGAAATATCAAGCTGACACAAAATGGAATCAAAAAAAGATCTGCGAAGAGAAGGTGATCCGTCAATCACAGAAATCAGTTCTGGAGTAAACAAAACTGCTGGTGGAGTTGATCTTAAATATGTATAGAGGAGCTTCCTTGATTTATTGACTTGAAACGTTTTCTTGAGATACGTGCTTTTTTCTAACGTAATTCGCAAAAGCATCGTTTCATCTTCAGAGAGCGCGCGCGCCTGTATGTCTGCACTGTTCCTACCAAATTTGATCATTTCTTCCTGCTTTTCATCTTTAATACCTTTACCTGTGCATATCATATAGAGAGCTTCAAGGATGTTCGTTTTTCCTTGAGCGTTTGCACCGACGATATAGGTAATAGTTGGGTCGAATGAGCACGTAAATGAAGAGTAATTACGAAAATTATGGAGAATTAACATGTCAAGTCTCATGCAGTTATGATATCACAGATCGATCGCTACCACATCGTTATGAAGGAAGAATTCCGCCGTCGAAACCAAAGATTGAAGAAACAATTCTGATGACGAAGAATGCAAGGAAGAGCAATATAAGGCCAATAATCGATGATGTGATAATTGATTGTGCTTGTTTGATTTTATCGGGAGCACCTTCAGAATTAAGATATACAAATCCTGCATAGGAGAGCATAACAAAGAGGAGCACAGCTGCAAGTGGAAATAGAAAAGTAAGTAACACGTCAATAAGGCCAGATATATCAGTTATCTCAGAACGGAGAGGGCTTTTAATGCTAAAGTTTTCTCCTGCATCACCTTTAATAATAAGATCTCCAGTATTTTGAGCAAGGAGAGAAAAAATCCACATGCTTAATTTTGGACTGGCTGCATTTGTTGGCCAGAATTTGTATCCGTTGGCATTGGATTAGCTGGTGGCATAGAAGGTGTAGGCGGCATTGTCGGCATCGATTGTGTTGGTTGAGATTGCATTGTTGGTGATGGATTAATTGGCTGAACTGGTGGCATTGATGGCATGCTTGATTGTGGTGCACTATATTGTGGCACTCCATTTGACACAGGTGCATTAGGAAGTTTGTTGACCGCATTTGGCACAACATATGTATTCCCTTTTATACCACTACCGCTGTTATTTCCACCATTTGGTCTGGCGTTTTGAGGATTCCTATTGTTCCAATTTTGCTGACCGTTACCTTGGCTGCCCTGTTGGCGTGATTGCTGATTATCATTGGCTGGTCTGTTTTGATTTTGCTGTGGCCCTCTATTTTGTTGGCCACCCTGTCCTCCTCCTTGAGGAGGCTTTTGATCTGCTGGCTTTGCAGGTTGTTGGCCCTTGTTACCTGCAGGTGCAATAATCCCATCTTTCTTTTCAGCAACAACCTCCTTAGTAATATCTTTTGGATCTTTTGGACAAATCACTGTTGCATTCTTAACCACCTCTGTTTCAAATTGGTGATTTTGATTACACGTAAACTTCTTCATCACTTTCTTGCCTTTTTCTTCTTTGACAAATGACACATGTTCGACATTAAAGATGAATTTTTCGCCATCAAAGTCAACAAGAATCATGTCACTTTCGTCAACTTTCTTCTCAATAATCAGCGTTGAGATTGGATTCTCAATCAGTTTTTGAATAGTTCTCTTGAGTGGTCGTGCACCATAGATTGGATCAAATCCAGATCTGACAAGTTCTTTCTTAGCTGATTCTGTCCATGCAAATCCCATATTTTGATCTTCTAAGAGTTTACGAATACCTTTCATTTGAAGCTCAGCAATCTTCATCATGTGCTTATACTTGAGCGGTTCAAAGATGATCACCTCATCGAAACGGTTGATGAGTTCAGGTCTGAAGAACTTTCGCAGTTCTTCCATAACTTTGGATTTGGTCTTTTCATATTGATTCGTTGCAAGTTCATCTTCAATCTTTTGCTTCTCTTCAATTTCTTTCTCAAGAGGGAAGTCCTTACCAAAGAACTCAAGAAGAAGCATTGACTTCCAAACAGTTGTTTGCGTTTTGCGAACCCAGATGCGATCAGAAACAATGATGATTTCATCTCCCTCACCTGTGAAGGCATGGATATCCCAGTAGTTCGTTGGGAGAGTAACTGGTGAACTAGTTAACTTGTCAACTGGTAAACTAGTTAACTTGTCATCTGGTGAACTGGTTAACTTGTTAACTGGTGAACTGGAAGGGGCGGCTGGTTTGGTAGGATCAGTTGGTGCCTTGGCATCTGCTGGCTTTGCAGCATCAGCAGGCTTAGCTTCATCAAGTCCCGCTGCCTGGCTTTGAGGTTGCATTGGCTTAGAGTCGGCGAGTGGCGGATTGGTTAACTGGTCGAGTGGTGAGTTAGTAGAACTGGAAGGAGCTGCTGGTGTACCATCAACCGGCTTTGCAGCATCCATAGCTTGATCAACCGGCTTTGCAACTGGGGTAGCATCTGCAGCATTTGGAGTTGGTGCTTGTAAATCGTCCGCCTTTGGCGCTGCCTCAACCTTACCTTCTTCCAACGTCTGTCCATCAAAGTAATCCTTAAGAGTTCCTGTTTCCCAGTTATTTTGAGCACCTTTTTTTCTCCAGAATCTATCACCAAATGTGACAATCTCATCTTCTGTTGGTGAGAATGTATGTGTCTTCAATCGCGCGGTTGGTAATTGTTGCTCTGGAGCATCCGGAAGGGCATTAATAATAACACCATCCTTAAAGTATTCAATCAATGACTCGCCATTCCAGACTTTTGCAGTTGTGGATGTGCGAATCAACACATTTTCACCTTCTGTAATCATTTCAACTCCTTGAGGAGACATTGCATGGGTATCAAATTGCTTCACAGGGAAGTTCATATCAGAGGCTTCGACTTTTGGAGCTTCAGTTGGTTCTTCACCTTCAACTGCAGGCGCTGATAGAGCAGCTGCTTTTTCAATCTTTTGACCTGCAAAGTAATCAAGCATCATGCTATTTGCCCATGGAGTTGTTGCATTTTCTCTTTGGAAAACCTTGCCCATGATTGTCATGATCTGGCGACCACGAGGGGAGAAAGCATATGTTGTGATAACAGTTGGCTCTTCAATGCTGCCAGCTTGTTTGCCGGCTAAAATGTCATCTTGAATTAACTTTGTTCCAATGTTTGATGTACAAATGACAACGGCATTCTTGAATGACACAACATGGCCTTTATTATCTGTGAGGCGTCCATCATCCAAGACTTGCAAAAGAATATTGAAAATATCTGGATGTGCTTTTTCGATTTCATCAAAAAGAACAACAGAATATGGCTTTCTACGAACGGCTTCAGTCAATTTTCCACCTTCTTCATATCCAACGTACCCTGGAGGTGCCCCGAGCAACTTTGCAACCTCGTGCTTTTCCATGTATTCAGTCATGTCAAAGCGAATCATCGCTTCTTCCTGTCCGAACAGTACTTCTGCCAAAGTCTTTGAGAGTTCCGTCTTACCCACACCAGTAGGTCCAAGGAAAACGAAACTTCCAATCGGTCTGTCAGAAGACTTCAAACCAGCACGGCCTCTTCGAATTGCTTGTGCAACGGGTTCGACTGCGTGTGTTTGGTTAATAAGTCTTTCATGAATAATATCTTCAAGTTTTGTCAGTTTCTCAGTTTCAGACTCTGAAATCTTTGAAATTGGAATTCCAGTCCATCTGGAAATAATATCTTTGATCGTTTGTTCATTGACGCTTGTAGTGGTTTGACCTTTACGCATGTTGTACTCTTCCTGCTTTTCTTTCAGATCGGCTGTCAGGTCATCCAGTTTAGGTCTTAAAATGCTTGCTTTTACTTTGTCACCGCGCTTTTCAACCTCCTCAAGTTCTTGAGTAAATTGTTTAATCCTTTCCTCGACAGATCGAATTTCTTCTGGAAGGGAAATTAGTGGAAGTCGTACAGCTGCGCATGCTTCATCGATAAGATCAATTGCTTTGTCTGGCAAGAATCTGTCACCGACATATCTTTTTGAAAGATTGACAGCAACATCAATGGCAGCATCTGGAATTTCAACTCTGTGGAATGCTTCATATTTACCTTTAAGTGCTTTAAGCATTTTGATCGCTTGTTCGGGTGTTGGTTCTGGAGTCAGAACTGGTTGGAAGCGACGTTCCAAAGCAGGATCTTTTTCAATGTATTTTCTGTATTCTGTCAGAGTTGTAGCACCAATCATTTGGAGTTCTCCTCTGGCAAGTGCTGGCTTCAAGAAGTTGGATGCGTCAAGTGAACCTTCACCACCCGCTCCTGCTCCAACTAAATTATGAATTTCATCAATAAACAAGATTACTTGATTGTTTGAAGCAACAATTTCTTCGATAATCTTCTTCATTCTTTCCTCAAATTCCCCACGGTGTGAAGCTCCAGCAATGATCGACATCAAATCAAGTTGCAAAATGCGCTTTCCAATGAGCGATTCTGGGACCTCTTTTGAAGCAATCTTTTGGGCAAGACCCTCAACAACAGCAGTTTTACCGACTCCAGCTTCTCCAACAAGGACAGGGTTGTTTTTGGTACGTCGAGAAATAATATGAATTGCTCTTTCAATGACTTCTGAACGCTCAACAACTGGATCGAGCTGACCTTGTTCAGCTTGCAGTGTTAAGTCCTTTGTATATTGTGCGAGAGTTCCTTGATTTTTTTCAGATGATTCACCCGGCTTTCCTTCTTCAAGCCCTTCTTTTTTCCCTGTCACTTTTTTATTGAGATCTTCCTTTTTGACACCAAGTTTTGCAAGGATGCGTGAACCAATTCCTTCTCCCTCATCATTCAGAGCTAATAAAATATGTTCTGGAGAAATAAATTCATATCCAAGTTTTCTGGCTGTAACAAGTGCGTTTTCAAGAATTCTTTTCACACGAGGTGATGGAGTTGGCTGATTTTGACTTGTCCCTTTTTGATACGCTTTATCCAATTCTTGCTCGATAATTTGTGGCTGAATCTTAATCTCCGTGAACATTTTGTAGATTTCAGAATCTGCCAAAAGTCCATGAAGCACATGCTCAGAATCTACAAATTCACTTGCCAACTCTTTTGCTTTTTGTTGAGCAGTCACAAACACTCTATTTGAGCGTTGTGTAAGATGTGTCATTAAATCGAGTTGCATTTGTTTATCTTGCTCAGGTGAACTGGTAGTACTAGTTAACTGGTCAACTGGTTGTGTTGGGTCAACAGGCTTTGCAGGATCTGCGGCTGGTGTAACTGGTGCATTAGGATCTGCCGGTTGAGCAGGCGTTGTTGGAGTAACAGGTGCTTGAGTTTGAACTGGTTGCATTGGAGCAGCAACGACTGGTGCAGCTGGCATAGCAATTGTAGGAGCTGGAGCACTTGGTGTTCCAATTCCATTAAATGACTGACCTCCTGGAGGGTTCCCAATACCATTATATGAACCTCCACCAGATGCACTCACGACGGTTTGAGATTCTTGAACAACTGTTGGTTGAACTGGCATAGGAGTAACTTGCGGTGCTTGAGGCACACCTACATTCGAACTTGCCCCATCATCCTGAGGCTTTTTTTTGAAGAAATCTAATACGGCCATTACAATTCATTATGTAGAAAAAAGTAGAGCATGTCAAATGGTTTGGTGTAAGATGTAAATTCGGTTCGAGGCTCTACAAAGAGACGCACGGACGTTAATCTTGTGCCGTGCGGATGTAGGTTTTTTCCAGAGTTGTCTTCTTTCCATTAGCTCCAGTGGCAACAATTGTCACCTTATTTTCTTTCTCTGTTAAAGGAATGTCGATCTGAAAAATGTTCTTTTCATCCAAAAAGGCTTGCCTTCCATTTACCATGATTACTGTTTCTTTTTTGGCAGTTCCTTTAAGAGTGAATTTGTTTTCACGTCTAAATGTGGTTTTTGTAGGTTCAAGGATTGTGACTTTTGGAGGAACAGAGAAAAGATAGATTTGATAAGAGAAAAAGAATCCAAACAAAAGAACTACAACCGATATAAGTAGCTGGAGAAAGCGCTTATTATTTGGGGTGAATTGAGAATGTTCAGCTTTCTTTTTAAACTTGAGGTTCTCAAGTTTTTCATAGTCACGGCGAAAATATGCTGAAAGCTTTTCTGCATCCAGTCCTAAAAAAGATCCATATCGCTTAATCACTCCTTGCACATATGTTCGAGACTGAAATTGCGACCAATCCTCGCTTTCAATTGCTTTTAAGTTGATCAGCCGAATGCGGGTCTCTTTTTCTACTTGTTCCAGCGTGATATCTTTATTTTCCCGTTCTTTCTTGAGGAGTTGTCCAACATTTGTGATCATGGCAGCATTATACACAAAAAAAGCCCCCGATTTCCCGAGGGCTTTCTTGCTACCACCGGCCATCAGCCGATAGCAAAATTCACAGCTGGATGGGTTACATCATACCTGGCATCATGCCACCGCCCATGCCTCCCATACCACCGCCGCCACCCATTGGCTCATCTTTCTTTTCAGGAAGATCAGTGATGAGAGCCTCGGTTGTGAGGATCATAATAGCGATTGAAGCGGCATTCTCTAATGCGCTTCGTACAACTTTGGTTGGATCAACAATACCTTGTTTGATCATTGAACCATACTCAAGTGTTCGAGCATTAAAGCCGTAATCAATGTCTTTAGCTTCTTCAATTCTGCTTAAGACAAGTCCGGAATCAATTCCAGAGTTCTGTGCAAGCATACGAACTGGTTCAGCAAGAGCTTGATATACGATGTCGATACCAACTTTTTCCTCTTCGTCTTTTGAAGCTTCTCTCAAACCCAATAGGGTTTTGCGAACTTTAAGGAACGTGGTTCCACCTCCGGCAACAATACCCTCTTCAAGAGCAGCTTTGGTTGCAGAAACAGCGTCATCAACACGCTCTTTCTTTTCTTTGAGTTCAACTTCAGTGATTGCACCAACGCTGATTACAGCAACACCACCTGTGAGCTTTGCAAGGCGCTCATGGAGCTTCTCCGTGTCAAAGTCTGATGTGGATGCATCGATTTCAGTTTTGATTTGTGCAACGCGTGAAGCGATAATCTTATTGCTTCCTTTTCCACCAATGATTCTGGTGCTATCTTTATCCGTCCACACTTTATCAGCTTGACCCAAAACATCAATATCAATATTCTCAAGCTTTGAACCTGTATCTTCAGAGACTACTGTTGCACCTGTGAGAATAGCAATATCTTGCATCATAGCTTTTCGTCTGTCACCAAATCCAGGAGCTTTAACAACTAAGGTGTTAAATGTTCCTCGGAGCTTGTTGACAACCAAGGTTGCGAGTGCTTCACCATCAACATCATCTGCAATGATCACTAAATTCTTAGACACTTTGACAAATTTCTCCAAGAATGGAAGCAAATCTGAAATGGCGCTGATCTTTTTATCAGTGATTAATATATATGCGTTGTCGATTTCAGCTGTCATTTTGTCTGGATTAGATACGAAATATGGCGAAGCATATCCTTTATCAAACTCCATACCTTCTTTGTATGACACTTCCATCTCAAGACCTTTACCTTCTTCAACAGTAATCACACCGTCTTTACCGACTTTATGAAAGGCTGTTGCAATAAGCTTTCCGATCGTCTCATCAGCAGCGGAAATTGTTGCAACCTGTGCAACGGCTTTCTCGTCTTCCAATGGAATCATCTTTGAGGTCTTTTTGATTTCTTCAACGACTCTCAAAACAGCAACTTCAATGCCTTTTTTGATCATCATTGGATTGTGGCCTGCTGTGATATTTTTCATACCCAAATTAACAATTGCTTGAGTTAAAAGGGTAGAGGTGGTTGTACCATCTCCGGCAACATCAGCAGTTTTAGAAGCTGCCTCTTTTGCAAGTTGAACACCCATGTTCTCAAATGGATCTGATAGCTCAATTTCTTTAGCTACAGTGACACCATCATGAATGACGCTGGGAGCGCCCCATTTTTTGTCGATTGCGACATTTCGGCCACGTGGACCAAGAGTTGTAACGACTGCTTTAGCCAGAGTATTGACGCCGCGGGCAAGTGCTTGACGTGCATCATCTCCGAATTTAAGTTGTTTTGCCATAAAAATTTGTTGAAACTAATTAAAACTTGTTTAAATTAGTAATTGATAAATATTTTTGAACCTCTACTAGTTGTAACTAGTTTTAACCAGTTTAAACTAGCTTTGCCATGATGTCCTTTTGCTCAAGGATCATCCATTCTTCAGTGCCAACTTTCACTTCGTTGCCACCCCATTTTTTGTAGAGAACTGTATCTCCAACTTTTACAACCATGCGTACGCAACCTTTGCCCTCGCATCCTTCACATTCTCCGCAACCGAGGCCAGTACCAATTGCCATAACTTCACCTTTTTGAGGCTTTTCTTTGGCTGAATCTGGTAATAAAATGCCGGAGGCAGTTTTCTGCTCACCGTCAAGCGGTTTGATAAGAACATTATCAAAGAGTGGTTGAATATTTGTTGAACCTTTCATATGAAAAATTGAAACTTGTAATTCCGTATTGTATAGATACGTTTTTTCTGCTCTAATATATATATCAGAACAAGGCGCGATTGTCAATATCAGTCTTAGTCTGCTAATTATGTCAGATCAGAATTATACCCCCATATCTACAGCTTCATCATTGGATGGGCATGATAATGTAACAGTTGAAATCCAGCGATTGGAACAACTTCTTCGCGATGCTGATATTCCTCATGAACTCTGGGACAAAGCAAATATACAGATGCAACGGATTAATTTAGCTTTGAGATATGGCGGAAATGTTAACCAATTGGATATGCTGTCGAAGTATGTTGAATGGATTACGGCACTGCCTTGGACAAAATCCTCTCCTGATAATCTTGAAATTGAAAACGCCAAGAAAATGATGGATGCGAACCATTTTGGTTTGGATGAGATAAAAAAACGTATTTTGGAATATATTTCTGTTTTGATTCTTCAAAAGAAAAATGCCACTGCAGACACTCATTTTCATGCACCGGTGTTGCTTTTTGTTGGATTGGCTGGAACAGGTAAAACTACATTTGCACAGTCAATTGCAGACGTTTTTGGCAGGCAATTTGTTCGCATTCCGTTTGGAGGACTTTCCTCTGCACTGGATTTGCGTGGAGTTTCTAAAGTGCAGGCAGAAGCAGAACCGGGATATATTATCAGAGCTTTGAGACGGGTTGGGACGCGTAATCCAGTGATATTATTAGATGAATTGGACCGTGTTGTTGATACATCCCGCGGGGCTATCATGGGCGTGTTGCTTGAACTTTTAGATCCAAAGCAAAATTCCTCGTTTGTTGATCATTATATTGACTTTCCTTTTGATCTCTCTGAAGCGCTCTTTATCGCAACTGCGAATAATACCCAAGATATTTCTACTGCAGTAATGGATCGTATGGAGGTGATTCAAATGCCGTCATACACTGATGATCAGAAAATTGCTATTGGCCGCGATTATATATTGCCACGTTTGATTAAAGAGAGTGGTATTCCTGCAGGAGCTATCACTGTAGAAGATGATGTGTGGAAGGCACTTGCACGTGCGGCTGGGTATGATCCGGGAATTCGTAGCGTTGAACGCAAAGTTGAATCAATTGTGAGAACTGCCGCCTTGAAACTAGTGAGCACATCTGAGACAAACTTCACCGTTAATGCTCAAAATATGAATCAATATATTGAATAAAAATTAAGCTGAGTTGACACTCAAACATAAATAGTCTAGATTGAATGTATGGAAAATTTGACAGAATTTATCACGAAAGTCGAAGGCATGTTTATTAAGATGCTTATTAAAGGCCTTCGTGCAGGAGAAGTGACAGAGGTTCAGGGCAGACAGTATTGTAAAGATTTTCTGACGATGCTCCCCATTTTAACTGCAGATGATGCCGCAGACAAAATATCTGCATATGTTGAAAAAAATCCACTTTTTGCAGACTTGAAGCCATATGTAGAAGCATATAGCCATGAGGAGAAGCTTGATTTGGTTGTGAAAAAAATGGTACATTATTTGAAAGATGAAAATAACGTTGATGCAGCATTACAAGTGGCAAAGGAGGCAGAATGAGCGGTGATGTACCACTTGAGAGTGGAGTTGAGTTGCCACAAGGCTCTGCTGTGGAAACAGGGCAGGCTCAGCCTCTTCCCGAAGTGTCAGCTCCTCCTTCTCCAAGTGAGCAATTAGCTGAGGCAATCGCCGAAGCGCCTGATCCAATTACAGCAATTCGAACTGGTGCAGATGATGATTTAGCGCAACTCACATTGGATACTGGTCTTTCACCTGAAGCACAGAAAATGGCAGATGATGCTTCTAGGGAATTTAATGAGAACTTGGAGCGTGCTGCTGATGGGAAAAGTCCTTCTACGGAGGTATCTGATCAAGATCATGACGGAGCATATACTAGCCACCTTAAGAAGGCTAATGCCGAAGATAGAAATACAAGAGAATTCAGCCCTGATGATACTCCAGATGTTTCTGTGAGTGATCAAGATGTGGCTGATGTAGCGGTTGAGGGTGCTGCTGATCAAGTGAGTGAACAAGATGGGGCTGAAGCTGAAGAGGATGATCGTAGCAAACCTACTGCTGTACCAACCCAAGAAGCACCCCAAGATGAATTCGCACAAGAACGTGAATATTTGGAAGGTGTACTTGAAAGAAATCCAAGGCATGAAATCGCAAAAATGAGGCTCGAAGAATTGAGACAATTTTCTAGATTAAAGGCATCAGATGCTACCTCTTTCAGAGGTGTCCCTAAAGACAAAGCGGTTGACTATCTAGCTCAAAGAATGCGAGAGAGAGCCCTAAATATTACTGGAGGTAGAAGAGTTGAAGATGGGAGCGAGACGGCGGCGACGTTGCGAACTGATGACGACGGTAAAGATCCTGCCTTGACAGCAGTTTTGGGGAAATTGAATGCTGCCGGTGAGGCAGCTACAGTTGAAGATACTTCGTCAGCGGAAACTGTGGAGACTTCTACTGCCGAGGAAACTACACGTATTGACCCAACAACCAAAGTTGAGCCAGTAGCTCATGTGGCATCGGGGACTCCTTCAACAGATGTTGATTCAACAGGAGATCCCGAGCTTGATAAATTACAGGCTCATCTAAGGGAGATTACTTCAGGTGGAGAGCCAAAAGGCATGGATGGTGAATCGGATGCAAATTATACACGAGAACAAATAGCAAGACGAGAAGCTGAACTTGCAGCTGATGGTGCAGCAGGACCAACAAACTCGGTTGATCGTCTTGCTGCAGAAGGAGTGTTCCCTCGTTCTGATGAGGATGAAGAATTACATCCAACAGTTAAAGTTTCTGGTGCGGCAAAAGTCTCAATATTGGATCGAGTAAAAGCTGGGGTTCGTAGAGCTAGAGAGGGTCGCAGGGGTAGAAATGCAACTGAACTTCCATTAACAGACTCCGGGAAGTTGCCAGCCTGGGAGACTGATGCTGCTTTTGGAACTGAGAATCCAGTTACAGGAGACGTTGAACCCTCATCTGATCGACCAACCCTTACCCCAGATTCATTAACGGCTGAGGCAGCCCCAGTTGACACACCAGCGCCAGAATCATCTTCATCCGCTTCTCCTGAGGCAGCCCCAGCCGCACCTCCTCCAACAGCCCCAGAAGCTGCTACAACACCAGGGCCTCTGCTTTCTGAAGCCCGACTTGCGGCAATTCAAAATAAAGAAGGTAAACTTACTCGAGATGAAGTTGAAGAAGCATTAAGGCTAATGTCAGAGAGGGATCAGGTTATTAAACTCGATAGACTTGGTAAAGAAGGAAGGTCAAAAAATCAAGATAAGGAATTCAAAGCACTGAGTAAGCAATTCCCAGACGTTTTATCAGAAGAAAAAGCCGCACAACAAGCCGCAGCAATAACTCCACTGTATTCTGAAAAACAGTTGGCTCTGAATGAACTGCGAAGACTTAAAGAAGAAGATGATTTTCCTACACTAAGAATTGACGAATTTCGTGCACTTGAAGCCGATGAGGCTCGGTACAAAGAACTTTCAGATAAACCTAGTTTGAATAAAGCCGAGCAAAAAGAGCTTGATGAAATGGGTGATACATGGAAAGATCCTGAGGTTAAGGCAAGAGAAAAGGAAATCATGGATCTTGCTGAATCGTCTCTGGATTCAAATGAGGATTTTTCAAAATTTATCGCAAAACTACAGGAATATTCAATAAGTAAACATGGAATGTTCCATTCAGCATTCCAAGAGGGAATAACGGCAGCTGTGGAAGAGTTCTTCAAGCGCCCTGATTCAGGTATGACAATACCAGAAAAAATGGCATTGAATGATGTAAAGAGATGGTCGAAAGAAATGCAGCAGGAAATTGTGACGCTTATGACGTATAAAAAGCAGATAGAAGACCAGTATAAAATGCAAGAAGAACTATCGAAAGCCATCAAACTTGATGAGAAGGTCATTGAAGGTACAATTGAGGAGGATGATAAGGAGAAACAGAAAGTAGCGACGCAGTTACCCGCAAAATATGTTCAATTGGCTTCACTGAATGCAGCAATAAATGTAACATTTAGACGAGCAAAGGATGTAAACGCTAACTATGCATGGAGACAAAGAAGGGTCAAGTCTGCACTAGGTCTGAGTAGCCTCAAGGATGATGTTATTGGAGCATTTGATGACATTGCTCGAATAAGCAGATGGGCATTCAATAATTTTGATTCCATGAGAGCTCCACTTTCTGTAAAGCGAAGTCATGGAAATTTAAGGGTATAGTATCAACTAATCTCCTGCAGGTTCGTGTGAAACGCTTAATCCAATCCCCCACATGAGAGTGGCAACTGCATGAACTACAGGGAACTTGTCGCTGAGAAGATAGAAAAGATAGGGCAGTTCGCGAGGGTCTTCCACGAGGTTTGTCACAGCATTATATGATGTTTGTATAGTGTGTGGCATATTTGAGATGTATTGAATGAGCGATTGTTCTACCTGAACTCTTGCATACAGGTATTCTTCTTTTTTGATAAGATCAGCAAACTCCTCATGAAGCATGATAATAAAACTCACAAGTGGTTTTTGAAGATCGGGAGATACATTCAGTGCTGAAGTGGTTTCTGCCACAATCATTGCACGAATGTCTTCTGTTACCCCATGTGGCTCCCTGTCATTCATAACATGGAATGCCTGTTCAGAATGCAAATACTTGGCTCCAATCGCCCATCCTTTTGTAGATTCTCTCATGGCAACACACAAAAACGCAAGTACGCATTGAAGCGTGAAATATTTTCTAATCTCTTCATGAATGCGATTTCGCATGTCTTGAGATTGAATAAGTTGATTAACATTCTGCGAAATGTTGGGAAAGTGCTCAGTGAGGTGTTGTGAGACATGTATGCAATCTGAGGTGATGTGGTTGATCAAAGACTCAAAGGAAGGATCTAAAAGATTATCTTTAAGTGATGGCCACACATGTGCAAAAAGCCGAGGGTAGTTTGCGAGATATTGGAATAGAACTGGAACATACGGAATATCGAGTGTTTTTTTGATATCAGCATAAACTGGGATTATCTCTGGGGAGGCAAGGTGTTCTGGAATAGGATCTGGTCGGCGCATAAGCTCGTTGAAATTGGTTGAAATTAGTTGAAATGGGTTTAAATTGGTTTAAATCAGTTGGAACTGTTGAAATCAGTTGGAACCGGTTGAAACTGGCTGGCTACTTTGTGAAATTTTTCCACATTTGACTTGCCATGGGCTTCATATCGCCGACATATTTATTGCCAAATTCCTTAGAGTATGGCCTTTGAGCAGGAGAGGAAAGCTTCTCAAATGCCATCTGGGCTATTGGCATCTTGTAGTAGAGGATTATAGGCAGGTTGGCGGTGTTGTGTAGTTCAAGAGTCATCTTGAGTGAATTACCTGGGTCTAAGAAGCCTGCTGTTACATGAATAAGCAGTCCCATTCTACCCACTGAACTTTTCCCTTCAAGGCGTCCGACATATTGTTCAGACACTC
>JAGORW010000063.1 GCA_018062605.1 Candidatus Woesebacteria bacterium
AAAAAGCGCGTCGTGCAAACCATGAAAAAAATGCCAGAACGAAATCGATTCATTCGCGGCATTCGTAGTTGGGTTGGTTTCAAACAAATTGGCCTCTCATATGAGCGAAAAGAGCGTCACAAAGGGGAAAGCAAATATACATTTCGCAAATTACTACAATTGGCAACTGACGGGATCCTTTCATTTTCGTATATTCCATTACGACTTATGACAGTGGGCGGCCTCCTCGCATTTTTCATTTCCATTGTTGGCGTCTTTGTTGCGCTGTATTTACGACTCTTCACAAAAACATTCGTTCCAGGTTTTGCAACAACTATTATCTTGCTCATGTTCGGCGGCGGAATCGTTATGCTTGGACTTGGCATTATTGGCGAATATATTGCTCGTATTTATGATGAAGTCAAACAACGACCACCTTATATAGTAGAATCATCACATGGCTTTAAAGAAGACGAATAAAAATATCGGCATTATTGGTTCAGGAATTTCAGGGTTAGCCTGCGCATATTTTTTGGCTGACAAAGGATATTCAGTCACCATTTATGAAAGAGAAAAGGGGACCGGCGGACTTGCCGGCTCGGCACAAGTTAATGGCGTTCCGATTGAAATGTTCTATCATCACTTCTTTTCATCAGACACTGAGTTGTTAAAGATGGCAAAGGAACTTGGCGTTTATGACAAAATCCATTTTTATGAAAGTTCTGTCGGAATGTATATTGACAAAAAACTCTACCCATTCACAACACCACTGGACCTCTTAAGATTCACTCCACTTTCATTTATAGATCGCATAAAAATGGGATTGATCGCTTTATATTTCACACGACGTGCAGATTGGAGCGGATTAGAAAAATGGACATGCAAAGAATTTTTTGACTATTTAAGAGCACCAAAATTGTATGAGATTATGTGGAAGCCTCTTTTGGAAATGAAATTTGGAGAGTATGCCGATACTGTCCCAGCAACCTTTTTGTGGGGTCGCATAAATCCAAGAGGCAGATCGCGAAAGGGGACTGGCGAACAGCTTGGCTACTTTGATAACGGATATCATACGTTTTTTTCAGCACTTGAAAAAGCAGTCACAAAAAAAGGCGTCGAAATTAAATATGAATCGGTTGAGGAATTGATACCAGATGAATCCGGGTGCAAAGTTCGAACCATCAAAAAAACATATCCACATGACGCAGTGATTTTCACCGGAAGCAATGTTCTTTTAACACGTATGTGCAAGAATCTCCCCGCATCTTTCGTGAGAAAAAGTTCACAGATTCAGTACCAAGCAATCAACTGCATGATATTAGAAATGAAAAAGTCAGTCAGCCCATACTACTGGCTTAACGCAGTCGACAAAGATATATCATTTATCGGATTTATCGAACATACAAATCTCGTGCCATATGCAATGTATGACAGACATGTTATGTATGTGTTTAATTATCTTCAGGCATCAAATCCAATATATACAATGCCGGAAGAAAAAGTATTTGAATTGTATGCCAAAGACATTAAAAAAATCTTCCCACATTTTGATAAAAAAGATGTGATTCATTGGCAGCTTGCGAGAAATCCATTTGCCACCCCAATCTACAACGGAAAATATTCTGAAAAAATGCCACCAATTGAAATTTCAAAAACATTGTTTTTGGCAAATACTTCACAGGTGTATCCGGAAGACAGAAATGTGAATAATGGAATTGTATTGGCGAAGAAGGTAGTGAAGCTTATCTAACTCCGGGAGTTGGATGGAGTGTATTGACAATCCAAAACATAAGTGCTATTTTCTATAAGATCTACTTGGGACTTCTCCATGCTAAAATTTCCTCCTGATAATTAGTTCCAAAGCCACAAAAAAAGCGTGTGGTTAAGCCGAAGCTCTTCCACACGCCAAGGTGTCACTTTTGACTTGTTGCTCGGTGGTCCATCTCTTCTTCAGAGATGCCCGCCCGATTAGCCATCAAAACCTCATGCTCACGCACGTAATTCCTGTATGGGTCGATCCGAAAGACATGCCCGGCCGCTTGTAGAAGCTTAATCATCTTCACAGGAAGTGGCATGGAATCACCAACTCGAAACCCATTATCTCTGAATGTATTACCACACCCAGAGCAACGGGTCAACTTGAATCCTCCACCACAAATGGAACAATTTAATTTCGACCAAGAGCTGTGGCCAGCGATCAACTCTTCCCCAATCAGAGGATCTGTTGTCATCTCCATCAGCATACTGTTCAACACAGTACTCTTGAGGTCAGTCTGAGCACGCCAAAGTTCACAAAGGTCATCATATGTGCACCTGGTTGTTGCGTAAATTCTGAACATTGTCCTTGGGTAACGATCCTCATCTAGATCCAGCGGATCCTGGACATAGAACCGAACCGCTCCTTTCCAACGGTCAAGAATAAGGCTATCAGGCCAATGCGCTTCTGCATACGCGCTGGCTTCATCCTTGAACAAGAAGAAATCCAACTCGGAACTGAGCTGTGAGGTTCCATGTACATAAGGTCCGTACAGTGCCGGCCTATTCCTAAAATCTCGCCGATATGAAATATGTGAAAACCTATTCCGTACATGCACAGGTGGTGTAACAAAATGAGCAAAATCGCTATGAAGGATATTGCGTTCTATTTGCTCAACTGTGAGATGCGGAGCAACCAATTGAATATCTTCAAGTTTCGGGTTGATGATTGGAAGCTGCCGAAGCGCACTCAAGTATCCGTCTCGATTCACGGGAAACTCCTTTGATTGGGATGTGAGAGTAGGATGATATAAATAACAACGTCAAAGTGCAAAAACACGCATTAGACAAGCTCCACTTCAAGAGCGAAACTTCGTCTAAATCCTAAATAAAGTATACTATACTTACTATGGGTTATCAAGGAGTGCGAGAAGGTACATAATCGATAATTTCAGTTCAAAAATTGAGCAAAATCGCTTCATGATATACTTTCACTATGAAAATACCATTCCTTACTCCAGACATAGAACAAGCGCTTGAACATTTTTTTAAACTTACTTTTTTGCATAATGCGTATCCGATTGGACTTCTTCTCATCTGCATAATCTCGCTTGCCTTGGCAATTCACAAGCCAACCCGAGCAAAATTATTAATCTTCTCAAGCGCCCTTTTACTCCTTGTCCATTTCGAATATCTCAAGCACATCCTTGAACCACTTAAGGCTCAAACTCTCCTGACAGTCACAACTGAAACACCGAGATATAGATTTGTCTGGTTCGTTGACAAATTCTTAACAAAGATTCTGCCCGTCGGGTTACTTGCATCTGGAATCTGTGCTGGTATACTTGGGGTGACGCAATACTTTAGAGAGCGACCGAGAAAAGAACAAAAAATATGACATTTTTAATTATCCATGGAATTGGCGGTGAGGCAGGGATTCATTGGCAGAAATGGCTTCATGATAATCTTGCGAAGGCAGGCCACACGGTGATTATGCCATCACTTTCTGAACCGAATCGTCCAGATCGAGCAACCTGGCTTGCAGAAATTACAGCACTTGCTAAGGATGTACCATCAGAGGAGCTTATTATTGTGGGTCATTCACTTGGCGTAACAGCAGCTCTCGATTACATTTCATCACTTTCAACCAAACTACATGGACTTATCTCAGTATCTGGAATTTCTGAGGATTATGGGGTCGAACTCAATGGGTATTATCTGATGGAGCGCACGATTGATTTTGCAAAGGTGAAAAGCCATGTGGATAACATAAAAGTTTTTTATGGAGACAACGACCCATACGTCCCACAAGAGACACTTCAAAAGGTCGCTGATGGATTAGAAATCAAGTCTCGCATTATTAAAAATGGGGGTCACCTTAATACAGAAGCTGGATTTAATACTTTTCCTGAACTACTCAACACATGCATTGCTTTTGCGAAAAGTTAATCCTGCTCAACTACTTCCCCAATATAATATTTCTTTGAAGAGTCCATTCTCAGCATATTTGATGCAATAACTCCTGTTGTAAGCATTTGAATACCAATCACAAAAAATGAAAAGCCAACAAGCGGCCAAATTTTGTTGGAAAGTTGATAGTCGTACATAATGCGCATCCAGGCCATCACCAGTACAATCAATGCTCCGATTATCATAGAAATCACACCAACTGATCCAAATAAATGGGCTGGTCTATGTGCATATTTATGCAAAAACCACATGTAGATCACGTCAGAGAAGCCTTTGAAAACTTTTGTCCATGTGTATTTTGAAGCTCCATGTTGACGAGCTCGGTGATTGACCTTCATTTCTGTCACCTTAAATCCGCGCCATTTCAGAAGCGCTGGAATAAAGCGGTGCAATTCCCCATACAAGTCAATGTCATCAAACACTTCTCGTTTATAGACACGAAATTGCGTTCCTGCATCATGTACTCCATCAGCGACTAGGTGATTACGCAGATGTTTCCATCCAGCAGAAATCGTTCGAACAAACAATGAATCTTTACGACCCTGTCGCCAAGCGCACACAGTATCATACCCATCAGCAAGAAGCTCAAGCATATCTGGAATGTTGCGCGGATCATCCTGACCATCTCCATCCATCGTGATGAGGATTGTACCTGTAGCACGTTTTATACCAGCGTCCAGTGCAGAGGACTGCCCAGCATTAACACGCATCCGAATGATTGTAAGCGGCTTTAAGGTTTTCAGCTCTTCAAATGTTCCATCCTTTGAAGCATCATCAACGGCAATAATCTCAAACGGTTTATCCAAAGACGTCATCACATTAACCACCTCTTCAAAAAGGGGAGTCACATTTCCTGCCTCGTTATAGAAAGGAATCACGACAGAATAGTACGGAGTCTTACTTGTCATTTTTTGCTTGATGAATGAGACTAATATTTCTCATAAACATAATTGATTGAAGGACCGTAGCAACAAGAAAAACTAAATCTTTTCGTTGGATAACATAAATGAAAGTCATCACAGATCCAAGAAGTCGAAGATACCAAAATTCTTTGGGAAGGTAACTGTTTTTTTCTTTTTCAGATTTGAGCCACTGAATAACAAAGCTGCTGA
>JAGORW010000012.1 GCA_018062605.1 Candidatus Woesebacteria bacterium
TGTGAGTCGGGTGGGATTCGAACCCACGACCAAGGGCTTAAAAGGCCCCTGCTCTACCGCTGAGCTACCGACCCAACAGAGGATATTTTATCATATTATGGTGTTATTTCGTTAGGACAAAGTTGAGGATTTTGTCTTGGATGTAAATCACCTTGTACTCTGAACCACCGATCCACTCGGCAATTTTGGCGGATTTCAGAGCCTCATTTACGATTTCATCCTGAGATATTCCCATTACTGCAACTAACATATCGCGTACTTTTCCATTGACTTGCACCGGAATTCTCAAGGGTTGCGCCTGTACTATTGATAAATCTGCCGTTGGCCAGCTTTCATTATGAATCGACGTTTTATGCTCAAAAACAGTTCTCCATACATGGTCTGTAATGAAGGGCGCGAATGGTGCAAGGAGCTTTAGGAAAGCCTCGGCGTGATTCTTGGCGAGAGGCTTTGAGCTTGATTCCCACCTGTTCAAGAACTCCATCAAAAGGGCAATTGGGGTATTAAACTTCACGTCCGGTATATCAGCACTAATTTTGGCAATAACGGTCTGAAGCTCAGAAGCAAGCTCTAATGATGCATCAGCCTCATCATTAGTTATCTTAGCAGGCGACATGAAGATGTGCCAAACACGCTTCACAAATCGGTATGACCCTTGAAGGTTTTGGGTTGACCAGTCAATCTCCATGTTAAATGGAGCCATGAACATTTCATAGACTCTCAAAGTGTCCGCACCGTACTCTTTTATCACATCATCGGGGTTTACGACGTTTCCGAGTGATTTACTCATCTTGCGGCCATCTTCCGCCTGTACCATGCCCACTTGTCTTAAACGGCTGAATGGCTCACGGAACGTTATAGAGCCTAAATCATTCAGTGCATGCATCCAGAATCTGGCATACAACAAATGTAAAACCGCATGTTCCGCACCGCCAACATACCAATCGATCGGCATCCAGTTTTGCACTTCTTTGTCAAAAATAATGCCTTCTTTCAATTCCTCAAGCTTTCCACCTTGTGGAAATGCGAGGAAATACCAGCAGGATCCTGCCCAATTTGGCATAGTATCTGTCTCTCGTTGAGCTTGGCCGCCACACTGTGGGCATGAAACTGCTACCCATTCTTTTACGTCACTCAATGGAGATGCGCCGCTGTCTGTTGGCTCATAGCTTTCAACTTTTGGCAATTCCAGTGGCAACTGGGAAGATTCCAATGGAAACCAGCCATACATTTTGTCTTGAATTTCCTCTACAAGCTCTCCAAAAGATTTTCCAGAAACCTTGTTCTTAAGCCCTAAAGTCTCTTCCTTGCCAGCGCCGGCATTCCAATATGACACCTTCTTATCCGCACAATCTTGGCAAAAAATCATTGGAATCGGTTCTCCCCAATATCGCTGACGACTAAACACCCAATCGCGCAAATGGTAGGATGTTACTTTTTTTCCCATCCCCTTTTCTTCCAAATACTTCATCATCTCTTCGGTTGCCCTATGAATGTCCATAGTATCGAGGAATTCTGAGTCAAACATTTTGCCGGATTCTTCTTGAACCTGACTAATATTTTCGATTTCTGAGCGATCTCCGTCAGGGCCCTCGACTACTCTTTTAATCTCTAAATTAAATGTAGCAGCAAACTGGTAGTCTCGCTTATCATGCGCCGGAACGCCAACCACCGCACCTGTACCAACGTTCACCAAAACGAAGTCTGAGATGTATACAGGGAGCTTTTTTCCGTTCAACGAGTTTGCCGCATAGTACCCTGTGAAAACACCCGTTTTTAACTTTTGATCGGCCATGCGCTCGCGTTCTGTTTTTTGCAAAGTTGTTTCAACATACGTCTGAATATCTTTTTGTGATGCCCCATCTGGGATAGCCACCTCTCCACTCAAAAGCTTCCCCACAAAAGGGTGCTCTGGAGCAAGGACTATGAAGGTCGCACCAAAGTTGGTTTCTGGACGAGTCGTGAAACAAGTAATTGTCTCCCCTGTTTCAGCCCCATCGGCCTCAACCACAGGATAGGTAATCTCAATCCCCTCTTTTTTTCCAATCCAATTGCGCTGCATTTCCAGAATGCCCTTTGGCCAATCTAAGCCATCAAGACCAGCGAGCAAACTATCTGCATACTCCTGAATTCTAAAGATCCACTGGGGCAAATTACGACGTTCCACGACATTTCCACAGCGCTCATGTGTCCCATCTCCCTGTACTTCTTCTTGAGCAAGTCCAGTTTTACAAAATGGGCAGTAATATACAGCCGTGTCTTTTTTGTAAAGGAGCCCATTCTTAAAAAAATGTATGAAGAGCCACTGAGTAATTGCATAGTATTTAGGATCTGTGGTGTTGATTTCCTTTTCCCAGTCATACGAATTTCCCAAAAGTCGATATTGATTTTTGAAGTTTGCAATGTTGCCAGGAACGATGTCTTGTGGAGTTCTCTTGAGCTTGATAGCGGCATTTTCAGCTGGCAACCCAAATGCATCCCAACCCATCGGATGCAAAACAGTTTTCCCCTTCATACGAAAATAGCGAGCTAAAACATCAGTCCCACCAAAAATTCTGGCATGACCAGTATGAAGTCCAGCTCCAGAAGGATACGGGAACATCGCGAGAATATACTCCTTATTTTTCACGTCAGTTAATTCAGGAGTTCGATACACATGTTCTTTCTCCCAAGCCAATCGAATATCTTCCTCAAAAGAGGCTGGGTCAAAGCGTGGAGGTTTGGGAGTAGAGGCTGTCATATAAGCTATTATACCAAGTAGTGAAACAGTGAAGAGGTCAAGATGACAAAAGACTCAATTCCTATTTAACCAGCTCACAAGTTAACTAGTTCACCATTATCTACTCATACCAGTTACGTCTTTTATCTGCTGAATTTTCTTAGAAGAAATCTCTCTAGCTTTTCTTGCCCCTGCATCCAGAACTGAATCCAAATAGGCTCTATCTGCAGCAATCTCGCCGTGGAGAGCTTGAATAGGCTTCACAAAGGCAACAACCGCCTCGGCGACATCGTTCTTAAAGTAACCATATCCGGACGTGCTATATTTCTCACTTAAGGCTTCAACACTTTCCCCTGTCACACCACTCATCAAAGCAAGTAAGTTAGAAATTGCAGGCTTTTGAATTGGATCATAGCTCACACTATCTCCTGAATCCGTCACCGCTCTCTTGATTTTTTTTACAATTTCATCTGGCGAATCTGCCAACCGAATAACGCCACCTTGTTGCGGATCAGATTTGCTCATCTTCTTTCCTGCATCTTGCAGGCTCATAATGCGGGTAAATTGTTGCTGAGAAACAAACTTCGGGCTCTTTAAGACCTCTCCGAAAAGCGTATTAAAACGTTGAACTATGTCTCGGGTCAGCTCAACATGCTGTTTTTGATCATCTCCAACTGGCACTTCATCAGCATCATAGAGCAAAATATCTGCCGCCATGAGCGTTGGATATGAAAACAAGCCAGCCGAAGCTCGTTCCTGTTTTTGGCTTTTATCCTTAAACTGAGTCATCCGCTCTAACCAGCCCATTGGGGTAATGCAGTTAAAAATCCAGGCTAAATATGAATGGTCTGGATTGTCAGATTGGGCAAAAATAGAGACTCTTTCTGGATCTATGCCACAGGCAATGTACCAAGCCGGCACATCAAGGCGGTATTCTTGCAATTTTTTTGGGTCGTAAGCAACCGTAATCGCGTGTAAATCTGCAAGCATGAACAAGAACTCATCCCCTTCATCCATCTCATCTTGCTTTTGTACCCACTGTTTGATGGCACCAAGATAGTTTCCTATATGAAGATCCCCTGACGTTTGCATTCCCGATAATATTCGCTTTGAGTCTGCCATAAAACTTTATTATACACGACCACCTTGCACGTGATCTTAAATCGCTTCTTTTTCTTGACGTAACTTTTTAACTTCATGCATTGATAAATCTCCTAGCTTTTTTTTGAGCTCATCCATACGAACAGTCGTAACAACTTTTTCCATCGTACTAATCAAAGAATGTGCAATGTCTTCAGCTTCTTGAAGCGTGATTGACTGAATGTTATCTGGAAAATAATGAAAAACCTGATTGCGTCCCCTCTTCCAGGCTTTCCAAATCAGATCACTTATTTCACAGCCAACACTTTGGCACATGCGCTCATACACTGAATTCCTGCCTAATCTTTTGCGCAAATTGGGTGACATAACTTTCCCAATACGGAAAAACTTGGACAAATAATCCTCACGAGTTATATAGCCAGCTTGCAAGAACACCATCTTCAAAAACCCCTCAAAGGCTTTTGCAAAAGGAAAAACAGTGAAAGAATAGTCATCATATTTGTGCGATTTGTCATCATTCGCGTGTTTGAGTATGGTAAATCCCTGATCAATCAGCTCAAGCTGATCTTTAGGTAATTTTGAGCGTAGTGGTGAGTCTGGTGCCAACATATTTTCAGTATACATATCCACATGGATTATTGCTATATATGACGGTCTGAACTATACTTGTGCTTGAATTATGAAAGATACAACTACACAAAAACTCCTTTCTCAGGAGCTCCAGCGCCAGAAAAATACCCTCATGATGATCCCATCTGAAAATTATATGTCAGAGGAGGTTATGAAAGCTGTGGGTTCGGTCTTGGGCAACAAGTACTCAGAAGGTTATCCACATGCACGCTACTATCAGGGTAATCAATGTGTTGATGAAATAGAACTCTTGGCAGTTGAGCGTGCAAAGGAACTTTTTGGCGTTCCCTATGCAAACGTCCAACCTTATTCTGGTTCTCCAGCAAACAGTGCAATTTACTTTGGACTCTTAGAACAAGGAGATACAGTTATGGGGCTGCGCCTTTCAGGTGGTGGTCACCTCACTCATGGACATCCAGATATTACCTTTTCTGGGAAATATTTTGATTCTGTGCAATTTGATGTGAAAGAAGATGGATATATCGACATGGATTCGGCCTATCAGAAAGCCCTGGAGGTGAAACCAAAAATCATAAGTGTCGGAACAACTGCATATCCCCGAAACATAGATTGGCAAAGATGGTCTCAGATTGCTGATGATTCGGGGGCCATTTTGCATGCAGACATATCCCATATCGCAGGCCTCATAGCAGCTAAAGAGCTTGATACACCAGTTTCTTTTGCTGATGTCGTCATGTTTACTACTCATAAGACACTACGTGGGCCCAGGGGTGCAGTAATTCTCGTTACAGAGAAAGGTATCAGACGGAATGCGAGTCTGCCAAAAGTGATAGATCGTGCAGTCTTTCCGGGTTTACAGGGAGGCCCGCACGAGAATTCTATTGCAGGTATTGCAGTCGCTTTGTGGGAAGCTCAGCAAGAATCGTTTAAAGACTATGCAAAAGCCGTCATTTCCAATGCACAGGTGCTTTCTTCTGAACTCATTCATCATGGATTTGAACTTGTCACGGGTGGAACAGACAATCACCTCATGGTAATTGATCTCCGAAATAAAAATATGATTGGGAATGTTTTAGCGGAAGCCTTAGAGGTTGCCGGTATCATAGTGAATCGCAACAGCGTCCCATATGATGACAATCCACCATTTTATCCATCAGGAATTCGTCTTGGAACACCCGCTCTCACAACACGCGGAATGGGCTCAAAAGAGATGAAAGACATTGCCAAATTAATCGCAGACGTGAGTTCTCATGTTGAAAAATATTCTCTTCCTGAAAACCGCGACGATTGGAAAGATGTAATGAAGACCTTCCGAGCTGAAGTTAAGAATCTCCAATTCTTCTCAGACGTGAATGACACGGTCAAAAAGATGTGCGAAAAGTTTCCTGTTTACGCCGAACTCTCGTAACTTTTCCTCTTATCCTCCCCTACGTGTGACCATATTATTCTATGCTATAATCTCTGCATCAACACGCTCGTTCACACAAAGGAGAACATCACATGGTAAGCAGAGCAGATCTCATCAGTTTTGTATTGTTGATTGTACTACCTGTATTGCTTATTTCTGTGGTATTCATAACAAATGCTTTAATCGAAAAGGAATATCGCAAGACTCACCCATATTTCGGATCAGGCTACACAGCGATGAAGTTCTATTTTGAGCTGCTTATAAAGTGGTGTAAAAGAACAACTGGAGTATTGATCATCACAATTATGATTATGGCTAGGAACAGGCCGATGCATGAAATACAGCGCCTTGGAATTAATATCTATATCCATCATTTGTTACTTGACGATCTCATTGTTTATCTGAGTATATTTGTCCATCTGTTAGTGTTGGGTCTGTGGATCGGATACTTCATAAGTTTGATTGACTTTTTGAGGAAGAAAAGCCACTTTTTCAACTCAAATTGAAACCTATAGCATATTATGCTATAATAGAGGTGTTCAAACCGCACGTTTAAAGAACACAAGGAGAGAAGCATGAACTTTGATCTTAATGCGATAAACATTGGCAACATTTGGCTCATCAATATCATGGCCCTGATGTTTGGCGCGTTCATCTGGAGAGGAAAGGTGGGCGGGATTAACGAATCCATACGGGGTCTCGGACAGGATGTGATGTGTTTGATTGGAAGTATCGTCGTGGCGGCATTCGCTGCTTATTTCACAGCAAGTGCTAATAATCTTGGATTAAAGATGTATGATTGGTGGCGAAATCAATCAACTATTGTGTCAAGGGATCAGGCGTATGAGACTTACAGCCGAATGGCTCTCTTTTGGACACTTTTCCTAACAGGAAGATACATGTGGGGACAGCTTCTGACGATTCTGAAGCAGGCGTTGAAGGAAGCCCCAGTGATCGCTCCTGTCAATGAAACTCCCACTTAACACAACACCCGGTTGACACTCACGTGTCGCCGGGTTTTTTTTGGCATAAGAATACTTCAGTATAGTATATGGATTTAGATTATTAGGAAGGCCCGTGGATTAAAAAGTTACAGTGATTCTACATCCACCTGCACTGAAGGTGTCATGGTAGCTGAAAGATACATCGAAGCGATATTTTTCTTCTTGAGAGCGTCTACAAGCACGGTGACATTCTTCAAAAGTTGATCTTCTGTGAATGAAAGCTTTCCGGCTGCCTGATGGATTATTGGGAATTTAGCCTCAGTTTGGTATCGGATTGAACCACCTTGGAACTTCTTGACTGCCTCTTCTGGCTTGTCTGTGACTGTTCCATTCTTGGGGTTTGGCATGAGTCCTTTTGGTCCAAGAACTCGAGCATATTTGACCAATTGTGGCATGTTTGCTGGGGTTGTAATGAGGATGTCGAAGTCAAAAACACCATTGTCGATTGCCTTTAAGACTGCATCGTCGACAATTGCAATTTTGATCTCTTTTCCTGTTCCGTGTGGAAGGACAACTTCCCCTTTGACTCCACCTTCTCGTGTGTTTACATGAACTTCGAGGGTCTCATCAAACTTGGTGAAGGCCATTTCACGAACTTTCTTAATAGCATCGGCAAGTGTGTAAAGAGTGGTTTTCTCTCTTTTTGAAGCTGCAGCTTTATACTTCTTACCAGTATGCCTGTGCTGCTTTGCAGAGGTGTCTTTCTTGCCTTTTTTGGATGATTTTTTATCAGCTTTTGTATCGGACTTCTCGGTCTTCTCTGACTTTTCAACGGTTTCGGCTTCAACTTGAACAGGAGCTTGCACAGTTTCAACGACGACGCTCTCCTCTACCACTTCAGTCTCCTTTTTGCTTTTCTTCACTTCTTGTCGCTTTTTGGCACTATCAGCCTGCTTTTTTTCGACTTCTTTATCTCCAATTGTTTTCATTCTGATTTTTCCCATTTTGTTTTTCCTATTTCAATTTATTTAAACCTATTTCAACTCATTTCAACATCAACTCCCATTGAGCGTGCAGTTCCAGCAACAACTTTCATTGCGGCTTCAACTGTGTAGGCATTAAGATCTGCCATTTTTTCTTCAGCAATTTCGCGAAGCTGTTGGTTATTTAACTTACCTGCGACTTCACGTCCGGCTTTTCCAGATCCTTTTTTACCACCCATTTTGCTTTTAATCATTTCAGCAACTGGTGGAAGTTTGGTGATAAAAGTGAACGTGTTATCATCGTAAACCGTTACAACTGCAGGAATAACTTGACCTCTTTTGTCTGAGGTTGCGTCATTGTATTGCTTAACGAACTCCATGATAGGCACACCATGCTGACCTAAAACTGGTCCAACAGGAGGTGCAGGAGTTGCTGCTCCAGCTTGTAAGTTCAATTTAAATTGTACTTTTACTTTTTTTGCCATATTATTTTATTAAGATTTTTCTTTCTGCCGTATTATAATTCATTTCTCCGTGTTTTTAAAACGGACTTTTCTTTCCAGCTCGAAACTGAATCCTGGAAAGTTGTAATTATATATTCTCACTGTCGAAAACTGCGTTTAAAGCCAGTTCGAATATATACTTACAACTTGTTTACTTGCAGGAAGTCGAGTTCAACAGGAGTTTCTCGTCCGAAGATTGAAACAAGTACTGTAACTTTACCTTTATCCTCATCCATTGCGCTAATGGTACCGACAAAATCTGAAAATGGACCGTCCGTAACCTTGACTGCTTCGCCCTGTGAGAACTTTGCCTTGAACTTTGGCTGTTCTTGCTTGACGAACTTCATAATTGCAGCGACTTCTTGATCTGAGATAGCGGTTGGTTTTGTACCTGCACCGACGAATCCGGTAATACCTTGAGTTGTTCGTACAACAATCCAAGAATCATTATCAAGAATCATTCTGACCAAAATGTAGCCTGGGAAAACTTTTTCCTTTTTAGCTTTCTTTTTACCTTTATTGATTGTCACAATGTCTCGCATTGGAACAATGATTTCGAAAATTCTGTCCGAAAAACCGAGGGATTTGATTCTTTGCTCAAGAGCTTCTTTTGCTTTAGCCTCAAAACCAGATTGGGTATGCACAACATACCAGCTTCCTGGCTCTTTTACTTGAACTGGAGCGACCTCTTCCACGACAACAACTGGTGCTACTTCCTCTTCTACTTCAGCGGCTACTTCCTCTTCAGCTTTTAAAATTTCAGGTTCAACACCATCTTCTTCATCATCATTTGAGAAAGCTTCTTCAAGTTCATCAACCGACTCATCTTCAGCCTCTGTCTCTTCCACAGAAACATCTTCAGCCTCTTCGGCTTCATTTTCTACTTCTTCAATTTGATCAAGTTCGACTACTTCATCGAGCTCATCTTTCTTTTTTGAGGACATAGTTATCTTTGGGAAAGAATTTCCAAAATCTTTGCTAACGAGAAATCTATTATACCCACAAAGAGCGCCACAATCAAGGATATTGTGATAACTGTTGCAGTCAATTGGACTGCTTCTTGACGTGTTGGCCATGTGACCTGTTTTAATTCATCCTTCAAACCTGAAAAAACATTGATTCGGGTTTTTGCAGAAGAAGAATGACCCTTCTTTTGTGGTGCCATGACAGTATTGTATCACACAGCGCAGAATTCTGTATACTGATAACATGCCAGTATCTCGTACAATCGCACATATATTTGTACTCATTTTTGTTTTAACACTTGCTTTTTTAGTGTCACTCACACCAATTAAAAACTGGTATGTAGAGATTAGTGCCGTCTTGATGATCGTATATATTGTCTTGCGACGATTAATGGCTCAATCGCAATTAGCTGCACATCATCGCGGGCTGATTTATGCAAGCATTTTTGCCTTCATTGCCACATATACTGTGCTTTCAAGCGGCGCGTTGCAGTCTCCATATTTTTTCTTAGTATATTTTTTGATTTTCTCACTCTCAATTTTGCTTGATCCGATCGTCTCACTCGTTACTGCAATCGCACTTATGTTTTTGTTTGCATGGCACATGTCAGTAGATTTCTCAACGGCCTCAATTATGCCACTGATCTCATTGCCGTTTTTGGTTCCATTTGCAGTGTTTTTAGGAAAGGAACACCAGGATTTGGTAGAAGTTCAACGTGCAAAAGATGAGGAGAAATCGAACACATTTTTATTCTTATCTGTTGTGATTAAAGGTCATTTGAACAGCCTTCATGATATTGTGATGAACTTTAAAGGAGATCATGACTTGCTTTCAATGAGCAAAATTCTCAAAAGGACCAGAAAGTTAATTGATGATTTTGAGGCTAGAAATCTATGAAAGTGGCTAGTATATGTGTAATAGTAGCTGCGTTTTTTTGGTTGGTTGGAGGAAATGCACATGCCGATGAAATGAAATCGGTGCAATATCGCATTGATTTCGGAAATGTCAATATTGGATCAAACCAAGAAACATCAAGTAATTATAAACTTGGAACAACACTTGGCCAACTTGCAGCTAATCAATTCTCATCATCTGGATATGTTGTTAAGGCAGGATTTCAATATGTGCACAGCATTATCCCCTTCGCTTTTAGCATTTCTGACATCTCAATTGCGCTTGGCACACTAACTGCAAACACACCTGCAACAGCCACAACTGACCTAACCGTTTCATTCGGAGGCGCAGGAGCATACCAAGTAACCGCAGAAGAAATTGGACCGTTGGATACGCCCTCTGGTTCGGACGTGATTATTGATACATCATGCAATGGAGGCGGGCAAACATGCACAGAAACAACTGCGAACGTGTGGGATTCAGCAAGTGCCTACGGATTTGGCTATAATATGTCTGGAACAGGAGCTCCTGCCGGCTTCACAAATGCCACATATTTTAAGAGATTTCCCGATGCTTTGTTAGCCGAAACACCTGAAGTAGTAATGAGTTCATCAAATGTTACCGCATCAAGCACATCGACCGTCACATTTAAGGCAAACATCTCACCAGTCCAAGCTGCAGGATCTTACAGAACGCTTATTCGTTTTATAGCAACGCCAAGCTTTTAAGAGTATGAATAGATTTAAATTAGTTGAAATGGGTTTAAATAGGTGGATAGCTAAGGGCAAATTGGTGAGGTTGGCCATGTGGATAACATTGATAATTGTATATGTGATGATGCCTTCCACCGTGCAGGCTCAACAATTTAGCTTTTCAGTCTCTCCCCCACTCGTTGAGATGATTATTAAGCCTGGAAAATCTGTGTTGGTTGCCTATACTGTGACGAATGGAGGCGATCCAACAATTATTTCGGCCAACGTCTTGCCATTCCAGCCACTTGGAATAACCGGCGATGTTCAGTTGAAAAAAGAGATGGAGGGACCAATCCGCTTTTCGCTTGATAATAGCAATATTCAACTTGGGAAGCCGTTTATGTTGCAACCACGCAAAGGACAGCAGCTCTTGGTAAGCATTCGCGTGCCCGAAGGTACACCTGAGGGTGACTATTACTACACGTTCTTCATCCAAAATGAACTTGGTAAGCCTGTGGAAGGTGCCAGTGCCGCGCAGACCCAAGGTCGGGTCGGTGCACACATCTTGGTTACCGTCACCCAATCTGGCCGTATCGACGCAGGTGGCTCAATCGGTTCACTTACTGTAAAGCCACATTACTCTTTTACCCTTTTTGGTTCAAAATTTGCAGTTTTTGAGTCTACAGATGTCATTCCAGTTGATTTGGTTCTTCAAAATACCGGCAGGAATTATATAAAGCCTGAAGGCGTGTTGAATCTTAAGGGCACACTTGGGGAGAATACTGATTTTGCTATTCTGCCACAAAATATCCTTTCACAGTCATCACGTAGAGTTTCGGCAACACCTTCTGCAGAAATTTCAGCAAACGAGCGTACCGAGCCAGCATCTTTAATCCTCTCAGGCTTCTTTGTAGGTAAATATACCATCAAAGCCGACATCTCGTTTGGCCCTAACACAGGCTCTCACACCTCCGTGGTAACCTTCTATGCCTTCCCCTTTAAGTTGATGTTGTCAGCAGGACTAGCTCTAATAGTGGGTCTTATCATCATTCAACAGCTAAAAACTAAAAAACAAGACTGACGTTGTACCCAATCCCCTTCTTTGTAATCAAAGGAGATTGAGCCTGAATCTGCGGTAAGAAATGTGGGAATTGCTCGATATGAAAGTATTTCAACAATGTTTGGTGATGGGTGACTATATCTATTCTTTTTTCCAACTGAAATGACTGCAAACTCCGGCATGATAATATCAAAAATCTCTGTGTTGAGGCCTGTATCTGATCCATGATGCGGCACTTTTAGAATATCCACCGTTCGTATGCCGTGCTGCATTAGTATGTTCAAAAGGATGTCTTTAGAAATGTCGCCCGTAAAAAGCACGTTTGCATCTCTATATGTATAAAATTGCACAAGTGAGAAGTCATTTGGGTTAAGTGACGAAAAACGCACGTTGTGATTGGATATGGAAGCTGCATAGCTATTTCGTTTTAGATACTGATCACTTGGCCAGAGTATTTCCATACTCCCCCCTTCTCCTATTGCAAACATTTGACCAGCGCTCAGAACCTCTAACTGCGAAACTTCTTCTATGGTTGTAATAAGTTTATTAAACGTTACGCTTTTCGTGCTCAAGGGAGGCATATATACAATTCCAATTTCGTATTGTGAAAAAATATATGAGAGGCCGCCATAATGATCTAAATGTGGGTGTGAAATAAAAACCATATCAATATGTTTATCTGCAAACATCATTGATTTACCTAAGCATTCAAGTACAGATTCATTTGGACCAGTATCAATCAAAACATCGACTCCGTCAGATTGACGTATATATATAGCATCACCTTGGCCAACGTCGCACACTGTTATAAATGTTTTAGGAAAGGTGTGGGGCTTTAACATCACAAACGTTACAATTGCGAACGCAAATATTGTGGTATAGACGATAGCTTTTAAGCTCACTGGACTATTCTCCATGGAAAGCAAAAAATATATAAGGAATATCGGAAAGATAGCGAATAAGACTCACCATATAATGCAGCAATCCAAAGGAAATATACGCAAACGGCTTACCTAAAAGTGGATGAATTGAACCCAATATTGAGGTAAAAGCTCCAATAACCATTAAAGGACCAATAATAAATGAAACAGCGATATTTGAGAACGGTGCAATGAGCGAAATCTCATTAAATTTCCAGAAAATGATGGGTACAGTAAAGATTTGAGCTGAGAGTGATGTGTATAGATCTGAGGAAATGTATTCTTTTATTGCTGTAAATCTTGACTTGGGTTCGGTTTTGGATGGTACTTCTCCAGAAGGCTTCCGAGCGCATAAAATAATTCCCAAAGTCGCAAAGAATGACAAATGAAACGAGACTGATGACATCCACTCCCACTTGAAGATTGCCACTACAACTCCAGATAAAAATAATGTATACAATGTGTATGTTTTCCTGCCTGACAACTTACCCAAAAGAGCAATACACCCCATGATCGCTGCTCGAGTTATTGGTGGGTCAGCTCCGACAAGAAGCACAAATGCACAAATCGCAATGAGTGTCATCACCAGAGACAAAATTCTTCCAAAAATCTTGAGCGTAAGAGCATGAATCAATCCACCAAGCAAGGTAATATTCGTTCCAGAAATTACAACAATATGGAGCAGGCCAACTTTATGAACCTGTTCATAGAAAGGGGTGTTTTTTGATAATTGTTCACCGTAGAGAATACCGTTCATGAGGGAGGCATGTGGCTGCGGCAAATAGAAATTGACTGCTTCGGTAAGAGTTAAAAGAATACTCATAAGTCATAATTTCAAACGATCGTGTATTTCGTCGAACGCTTTTTGAGAGAGAATCTTTAACTCAACCAGCTTATCCAGCGACTCGTATGGCCGACCATCAATGATTTTTTTAGCAGTTACAGGGCCAACGCCAGGCAGAGAATCCAGTTCTTGTTCTGATGCAGAGTTAACAGAGAATCCATTAGAATTTTCATCAGCAGCAGCACCATCTTCAGAAAGCGCTCCTTCCCCATATACGCACACTGCGTGGTCAATGCTGTATGCATTCTCAACAAAAATACCGCTTTCAATTTCATCTACGCGAGGAACATAAATTTTCTGTTGATCAGTGAGTCGCGCAGCGCTATTGTAATTTCGGGCAAAAAAATCTTTGTCCGCTACTTTACTTAATCCACCTGCTTCGGTTAGGACGTGAGATAATCGGGCACTTTCTGAAAGTGTATATGCCCCCGGATTGACAACTGCACCTGACATATCTACGACAATAGTGTCTGACGGCTTTTTTTCTACTTGCTCCTCTGGCTCAGTCTCCTCTTTAACAACTGCACCTTCTTTTGTTGACTCTTCCCCTCCACTCTTCACCAAATACACTAAAAATATCACGTTGAGAATAATCACACATACAAAGGCCACGACGACGCATTCCACCTGATGTTGTTTGATAAATGTAAGTGCTATTTCTGACATGCAGGAAGTATTGCATGAGATTATGAAATAGTTATGAAGTGACTTTTAATACAAATACGCTGGAAGACGATTTTTAGGCAAAAAGTTTTACCCTAAAAGAATACCTCGAATTTCTTTGAAGATACCAAAAGCCTCAACTGAAATCCACTTTCTGCCAACCAAAGATGGAGGCAAACCTGGGTCATCTTTTAAGACTCGTACATATTCATATAAAACAGATTTGAGCTTCTCTTTTTTCTCGATTTCCTTGGAAAGAGTGGTATGCCATTCTTTGAACAGAGTTTTGTAGGCAGTTTCAATGCCCTCTCGACCCCACACTTTTTCTACAAGTGTATCCATATCTCCAAACATATGGGTAGACTCAAAAGCTTGGATATATTGCTCTTCTTCACGTCCGTACACTAAGTCGCGAAGCGGTCCAATAACTGGGTGTGCTGTCATCCAAAATGATCGATGCCATGGACCCAATCCCCAACCGCGCATTTCTCTTCTTAATCTGTCGCGAAGGTGGCGCTTTTTCTCTGGAATTTCGTAGGAAATGATTCTCCAAACACCGTCCCACTCCTCTTTCATATATCTAAAAGCTGGGAATTCAAGGCACAATTGATGGAAACCACGATCAGTCATTCTATATGCGCTTCCATTTTCAGAAGAACCTTCTTGCTTTTCAATTAAACCTTCCTTCAACATAGCTGAGAGAGTGCCCTTTGTTTTTTGATTAAGAGACAAGTCAAACAGCTCTAAAAGCAGTTCGTCAAGTTGCACAAAGTCAAAAGAGATGTCCTTAGTAAGGAAAAGTAAAAGGAGTATTTTTGTTCTGCGTTCTTTAACTGGCATGGTTACGTTCGTGTTTAAATTACTGACGTTATAACTATTGCAAAAAGAGTAACAGACGAAAAAGTTAATGTCAACTATCTAGTTAACTGGTTAACGAGTCAGCTAGTAAATTAGAATTTTCCAGCGCTTTTTCCTTCTAGTTAACGAATTTACAAGTTAACATGTTGACATTTGCGTTAGCAAAGGTTTACACTGATATCTAATGCACCATATGGTGCTAGTATTGAGCATAACGCATATGAGACAAAACAGATTTTCCTTCAAATATCAGATCGTATTCATACTCGCCATTGCAGCTATTGTCGGCTATTTCATTTTCCCACGCTCAACTTTTTCAGCACCTCTTGATAACGCAAAAGATACCCTTTCGACATCTCGTTTGAGCTATCATGCCGGTGTCACAGGCACAATCTCTTCAGGAGAAACGACTATTAATATTGATACCTCCTCAAATCCAGACAACAACACGACTCACTTGTTTCCTGGAGACACTGTCTGTTTTGCAGATGCAGGCTTAAACGGATGTAAAGGAAATGTCACGTATACAGTTGCATCTATTATTGATACTGATACGTTCACCATTACAAGCACTTTGTCGACCGCCCTGGCCGCAACAGACAATGTTATTGCAACCTCATCAGCTACACATACTATTACATTTGATACAACCGCTTCAGTTGTCGATGGATCAGTCTTGATTCGTATCCCTGCAAATACCAATACAGCAACTTCAAACAACGGCTTTGCTGACAGTGGATCCGATGCCAGCTCAACCCAAGGTTTTGATCTTAATAGCATTTCAGCCTCAGATATAACATGTTCTGGTGGTGCTCCATCATGGGGAGCAGAAACAGTCACTGCCTCAAGCGGAACTGGCTCAGGTGAACATGAAATATATTGTCCATTTACAGGAACTTTAGCTTCTGGTCAAACAGTTACTGTCACATTGGGTGGGCCAAAGCTGATTAACCCAGCGCCTGCTTCAGATCACACACAAGGAATCGCAAATGATCTCCAGCTAACCATAGAAGAATACGATAACAATACTCCAGCCTCTGGAACACTGATCAGCTCAAGCGACGTCGCTGTTGCACCAATCGAACAAGTCTTTGTATCTGCAACTGTTGATGAAACAATCGCCTTTAGCATTGCTGCGGTTACAACAGGTGGCACAGCATGCGGAATTAGCCCAAGTGTCACATCAACATATAATACAATCCCCTTTGGAACAATGGCACTGAACACCTTCAAAACCATGGCTCATGATTTAGAAGTCTCAACTAACGCTTCATCAGGTTATGCAGTTACCGCAATCGCAAATGACCAAATGGGTATGAATGGGAACGTTTGTACTGGTGACGCTGGAGTTGGAAGCAATTGTATTCCAGATACGCTGTGTGATGGTGGTGCCTGTTCACACACAGCTGCAGACGACTGGGAAACAAACACAAACAACGGATTTGGTTATTCTCTTGATTCATCAGATGGCACCGATGCAGCTTTTGAATGGGATGGTACATCTGGAACATGTGATGGTGCTGGAACTGATTTCTGCGCCAAGCAGTTTGCAGATAATGAGAATTCACAAGCAGTTCAGACAATCATGTCAAATGGCTCTCCAGTTAACTCAAAAAATGTGTATGTGTGCTACAGAATTTCAGTCGGAGCTACTCAGCCAGCAGGTTATTACTACAACAAAATTACATACGTTGCGACACCAACCTTCTAATATATGAAAGCTCAAAGATACATATTCAGCACACTTGCAACACTCATTGTATTCTCTTGTAGTGTTAAAACAGTTTCAGCACAAGCAGCAATCCCCCTTCAAGTAGCTCCAGCTCGACAAGAGCTCCAAGTTGATCCAGGACAAAAGACTGCAATCAACTTCAGATTTATGAATACCGGTGATGCGCCAGTTTCTGGATATCTCCGAGTTGCTGATTTCATTGTTGATAATGAATCTGGAACTCCACGTCTATTAGAAGGCGCGGATCAACCATCACCTCGCTTCTCAGCTTCAAACTGGATTACCCTTCCTTTTGACAGAATGAGCATTGCTGCCAATGATGAAGTCAACGTACAAGCTACAGTACAAGTCCCATTAGATTCACGTCCGGGAGGTCGCTATATTGCCGTTTACTTCGAACCTGCAACCGATGATGTGACGGATAAATCATCTGAAGAAGAAAAGAAGACTGCGATCTCCGCAAAGTTGGCAGCTCTCACCTATTTCAGAGTCGCTGGCCCAGTCACAGAGAAAGCACTTATTTCCACCTTGTTCGCCCCAACGTTTCAAGAGCATGGTCCCCTTTCAATCCAAGCTGATATCTTAAATAGAGGTGATTATCACATTACTCCTTTTGGAAGTGTCACGATTCGCAATATGATGGGCGGATTGGTTGATCAGAAGAGACTGAAAGACGTTAATATCTTTCCAGATGCTGGTCGCTCATTCTCTGAGATACTTGGCCATAAGTGGATGATCGGTAAGTACAAAGTAACCGTTCTTGCTGCATATGGTACAACCGGACAAGTTGTAGAAAGAAGCATAGACGTGATTGTTTTCCCTTGGAAACTCGCTTTGATTATACTTCTGGCTATCATAATCCTTATTGTTCTTATCAAGCAAGGATACAGACGTTTCATTTATAAAGAAAACATGCTTGAAGATGAAGTCGCCAAAGAACGCAAAGAAATCGATAAACTGAAAGAGGAACTCCACTCCAAGCGCTCATAAGCTATGCGTACATATCAGATCGCTCTATTTTTGAGTATATTCTTACCTATTTTTCTATTGGCTAATGTTCTTTCTCATCGCCAATTGCCTAACAATCAACACACAGACATTAAAGGATATACCATTGGCCGTAAAGTGATGGTCAGCGCGTTTATAGGTAACGCACGCTACACTATCACCGGTTATACAAGCCCTCTCGCCTTGGTCAAATTAGAAGGTCAAGGGATATATAATGAAACCCGTGCAGATAAGAAGGGTAGGTTCACTTTTCAGAGCGGTTTCTCTCCCCTAACCCCTCGTGAGGTCTGTCTTACCGCTATTGATACTGATGGTCGAGTTACACAGCCACTCTGTTTGCCAGCGTTTCCAATTAAAAAAAACATTGCTATTGGCCCTTTGATTCTTCCCCCAACGCTATCTATCAATCAACCGGAATTTCTCGTCAATGACAATGGCATTATGAATGGTTTATCGGCTCCAGGGAGCCTTGTGGATATTAATATTGCACATGACACATATGATAAGAACCTCACAATACAGACTCAAGCTGATCAGGATGGTGAGTACTCAGTTACACTTCCTACTTCACACAAAGATACTGTACGGATATATTCACGGACGAACCTAGACAAGTTAGAATCTATTGCAAGTAATTTATTGAGCTTTGAGGTGCTACCATGGTGGATGCTCATTTTGAAATGGATGTTTGAGGCTTTAGCAGGCCTTAAAGATAATATTGCAACGATCGTACTTATTATAGAAGCTTTAGCACTAGGATATCTATTGTGGTATTTCATACTTGCTCGGAAAGTTGCCCATCCATTGGCCTTACGCCCAGATCACTTCCTTATAGAACAACCACCTATTCAAAGCACACGGAATAGTCTTTACGAATAAGAAGGTCGCCACAATATATATC
>JAGORW010000064.1:0-1488 GCA_018062605.1 Candidatus Woesebacteria bacterium
ACACCCTTGCGGCTTTATCTCATAAAAAACATCTTGACCGAATAGATCATGTTTCTACAGGTGGGGGAGCTATGCTTGAACTTATTGAAAAAGGGACTCTTCCCGCAATAGAAGCGTTGAGGTCTTCCCAGAAGAAGTTTCGGTTGTAGGTAGGGGCTGGTGAACGTAGTTGGAATGTACTTTGTCAGCCTGTTGCATAGTCCTAACACTGCTCACAACTGTTCTAATCCAAAGTTTAAAGCAGGAGTGATGTTCAGCGTCACTCCTGCTCATTATGCTGTTATCAGGCTGAAGACTTTAAGTCATGTCCGGAGAACTTGGAGTTATCCTCCAAACTTTTTCTTTGCACAGTTCATACAGTACCCGCCACCGTAATGCTCACTACATACCCATTTACGGCAGAACAGGTTACTGCACTTGAAGAGATCCCCAGGGCTGCTCCAATCCACTTGGATTTCATCATAGGTATAGTCATCCTCAGTTTGTGTGTTGTAGCCAGTACGAGAAACGGTTTTCGAACCTGGTATTTGGCTAGCCTTTCCACAGATGGCACACTTGAATCGATTGACATGCCTCTTAAGGTTTCTCTGATGTTCATCCTCCTCCTTGCGTCTTCTTTCTGCGTCAGACGCATATTTTCGTGCCAGCTGTTCAGGTGCATTCCAAGGTAAGCTATCGATACGTTTACTTTCACGCTTAGCCGCTTCTTTTTCGTCCTTCTTACGCTGCTTCTCCGCTTCAGCTTCGTTTGCTTTCTGACGCCAGTCCGACATGTGTGTCTCCTTTCGAATGTTTGATAACAGAGAGTTTCTAACTACCAAAGACATCAGATCAGCAAATGATCTTCTCTGGTATTTAGATAGCTCTCTGCTAGACGGTTCTCAAAGTGCTTTGATATGAATAAGTGAAGATTGATTGTATTATACCAAACGATGAGTTACACAGGTATGCTCATGCTAGAATTTCGAACTAAGTGCTACTCATTCACTCCTGCACCCTTATTTCCCTTGTCTTTAGTGCATTCTTGTTCAGCAAATACTTCACAACATCAATCGTGACTGCAGGCTCATTTTCATGAACACATTCTAAACAGTATTTAGAAAGGCCATCCCACATCATCAATTTTTCTTGGGCTTCAACATCAGGCTCTCCTTCTTTAGCTGGAACGCTGGTGTTTTTGTTGACAAAAATTGACTCGCGGCTCAGAACACCTGCACCTGTATTTTCAGTGCCAGCTATCATATACTCAAACCGTGTTGGACAGCCTGCTCCGCCTTCTTGCGAATTATCATCAGATGGCAATCTTCCAGATAGTGAACATACATTTTTTCCGACTACCCCACTTGGCTGACGCGGCTTCAAATCCGGCTGTTTTTCAAGAAGTTTTGTCATGATTTTGTTCCAAATTGGAGCGGCTCCTGTCACACCTGAAGCCACATGAGACATAGAAGTATTATTGTTGTTTCCTACCCAAACTGCTGTAAGGAA
>JAGORW010000064.1:1588-4817 GCA_018062605.1 Candidatus Woesebacteria bacterium
ATTTCAGTTTTGAGCATTGCCTCAGCGGAAGCTTGAAGGTCGCTATCTAATGTTGTCATAACATTCAGACCACCTTGCTCAATGAGTTCTTTACCGTATTCTTTCTCAAGAATGGATTTTACATAAAATACAAAATGAGGTGCGAGGATTTCGGTACGAGGAGGTCTGAATACAAGATCAGCTTTGGCTGCCTTCTGTTCTTGCTCCTTTGTAATAAATCCAGTTTCTCTCATCCTTTTTAATACAGAGAGCTGTCGAGACTTTGCTTTTTCAAAATTTGTGTATGGGTTATATGCAGATGGAGCAGCAGGTAGTCCTGCTAGTAAGGCTGCCTCATGCAATTGGAGATCATGTGCATCCTTGCCAAAATATGACTTTGATGCAGCTTGTACTCCATATGAAACACCTCCATATGGCACTTGGCTTAAGTACAATTCTAGGATTTCATCTTTCGATAATAATTGCTCAATTTGGATTGCCAAAACGGCCTCTCTGAGCTTTCTGCGGATGGTTCTCTCTGGAGTTAACAGTGCAGACTTTACAAGTTGTTGCGTAAGTGTTGATCCACCTTGCTTTGGCCGGCCTAACACCATATCTTTAGCTGCACGGAGGACTCCTCCAAACACAGAAATACCGCCATGTTTGTAAAAATTTGCATCCTCTATTGCTAGCGTTGCTTCAGGAACGTATTTTGGCAACTCTTTGAGAGTTATGGGCGTGCGATTTTCTTCATTATAAATCTCGTATAAAAGTTTGCCGTTGCGATCATAAATCTTTGAAGAAAGAGGAATCACTCCATAATTTTGCAAACCACGTGGGTCTGGAAGATCTTTAAAAATGTAATAGTACAGACCTGCAGAGGACGTTAGAAATATCACGGCGAATATAACGGCAAGAATAGTTCTGTAAAGTTTTGGAATACGTAAGAACAACCTCTTAGCTTTTTTAGTTTTAGCTGAGGCGACTGAAGAAATTGATTTGATATCTCGTGCCATAGGTATTAATTGTATAGAACTGTGGATGGGAATTCAAGAAAGCCCTTCTGCATGAGGATTTCGTGCATATAAACGAACAGATTGCGCGCCAATCTTCTCGGCTTTATAAATTTCAATATCTCCAATATCTGAGGTATTTTCTACATGGGGACCTCCACAAAATTCTTTCGAATACGCAGTTTCTGGTTTTCCATCCTCTCCTCCAATATAATAAACGCTTACCTCATCACTATACTTTTCTCTAAAGAATGCTGAGGCACCAATCTTTTCGGCTTCGTCTTTTGGAAGAACAATTTTACGAACTGGAAGTGCAGCTTTAACTTTTTCGTTAATCAACTCTTCAACTTTTGTAATTTCATCTGGGGTTGGTTTATGATCAAGACGAGTGTCAAAACGCAATCTTTCCTGCGTGATGTTTGAACCTTCCTGCCGGATGATATCTCCAAACACTTCTTTGAGAGCCTGCTGCATAAGATGCGTTGCCGTATGGTATTTGACCACTTGATCTGAAGAACCAGCTAATCCACCTTTAAATTTCCCTGCTGATGCAGTTCGTGACATGTCTTTATGCTCTTGGTTTATCTTCTCAAAAACCTCGACGTCCAGATGAATACCCTTCTCCAGTGCCAACTCTTGTGTTATTTCAAAGGGGAAACCATTTGATTGAAGAAGATCAAACGCGAGTTTTTCATCAATGGTCTGTGCTTTTTCAAGTATTCTCATGCCTCTATCAAGCGATTCCTGAAACTTCTTCATCTCTGTGTCAACTATATCAATAAGAGATTCCCTCAAAGCATCTCTATTTATTCCATACATTCCATCAAATTTGTTCAAGATTGCTTTATCGATAATAGCACTGCATGAGGAAAGTTTCCCTTTAAGTCGAATCATTTTCATAGCACTTCTTCGCAAGAGACGTCTTAAAACATACCCGTGTTCTTTATTACTTGGAACAATTCCATCAGCAATTAAAAATGTTGCTGCTCTTAGATGATCAGCAACAATACGAATGGCAACTTTTTGGTCATCATTTTCATACGAAGCGTCGGTTTTAGAACATATCTCATCAACAATGCCTGTGAAAAAAGATGTCTTAAAGATGTCGGATTGATCCTCATATGCGGCTTGAATACGCTCTAAACCGCCGCCAAAATCTACGTTTTTTTGCGGTAATTCCTTTAAGGTACCATCATCTTGCTTTGCATACTGAATAAAAACCGAATTCCCTATCTCCAAGAATCTTTGTCCATCAGATGCGGGACCATTGTGAGGACCCGAACCGAAATCATAGAAAATTTCAGAACTTGGACCACCAATTTCGCCAGCAGGCATACTCTCTGGAGGACCTGACCTGGACCACCAATTATCATCAACACCATAGAAATAAATGTGATCTTCTGGAACCCCCAATTTTTTCCATATCTCGGCAGCCTCCTCGTCTCGCGGGACACCATCAGTACCATCAAAAACCGTAATATAGAGCTTCTCTGCAGGAAGCCCAATCATTTTTGTGAAAAAATCCCACACCCAAGCAAGCTGCTCTTCCTTAAAATAATCCCCTAAAGACCAATTCCCGAGCATTTCAAAAAAAGTAGTATGGCTTGTATCTCCCACTTCTTCTATATCTTGAGTTCGAATACATGGTTGGATATCTACTAACCGCTTGCCTTTTGGATGAGTCTCACGCCCTGACAGGTATGGTACAAGCGGCTGCATACCAGAGCTATTAAACAATGTCGTGGCATCATTTTGTAGAACCAATGGAGATGGCTCTATAACGGCATGTTTGCGCAAGAAGTCTGTGAAATACTCCAGATATATTTTGCGAATATCTATAGGTAGTTGCATACCTGTATTCTACCAAACTCCCTAACTCTATTTACTACTATCGAACGTAATTCACGATATTTACTAAATAAAGATGGGTCTATTTTAAGATCGTTAGGTGAGCCGCTATAGTAAAAAATAAAGCTGGCGTGTATAATAAGTCATAATCTATCTATTTAGAAGGCTGAGGATCATGCAAGTTAATTTGACTTTTGATCTGCTTTTCCCTAATATAGTCGAACATTTTTATGAAAAAGGAAACAGGTATTGCCGTCTTTCTCGGAATCGTAGCTGGAATCTCTATTGCTTTTTTTGTCATACTCGGAGCTCGAGGTCAGCAAAAGACTAATGGCACTGTTATGCAGTCAGATCTTACCCCTACAGTCTCTGTTGTTACAGATCAAGTA
>JAGORW010000065.1 GCA_018062605.1 Candidatus Woesebacteria bacterium
AAACTCGCCCTGCACATTGCCATAGCGAATATGACGATGCAGAAAAGCACGCACATAACATTGATAGGCAGGCCACAGCACGAGGAATAACAGCAGGGAAAGCCCTCCGGCACCGCCCAGTATCAGCATCGAATTGGTGAACCCTGGCGATCTGGCCAAATCAGGATTGCCCTCAAGGGCGCGTAACTCCGGGTACATCATCCCCGAAGCTGCAATAAGTGGCATCAGGGCAACAAAAATCCAGAAGTACGCCTTGATGGCTCCCCACGTGGTACCGGTAAATGAAAAAGCCAGATTACGGTAACGAGTGTTGCGAGCCCGGAAGCGCAAACTGCGCACAACCACCCAAGGGAAGAGAAGAAAAAAAATCACTGTCACTGTCAGCGCAAGGGTGACATTCACCTCCTGCAACGCTGAGCCGGCGCCGATCACCACCAACGCGACAATACGACCGATTAAAATACGCACCGGATTTCCGGTATATTCAAAAGGTTGATCGTCCAGAAACGTATTACGATGAAAATACTGCTCGCGGCGTACTTTCGCCCATGCAGAATAAATACCCAGCGTAATGATGCTTAACAGCAGGTTCACAATCCAGATTGCAAAATATTCACTGCCATTACCGGCAAACCGAAAGCGACTCTCAACCCTGCCTTGACTGTTCTCCTGCATCTATTACTCCTAACGCGGTATAAATATACTTTTTGGTAGCAATAAGAAATCACTATCAGTGATGTGAAAAACTTCATTCAGCGACAGGAGCCCGCTCACCAAAAGACTCTATCTCTCTCATTGATTATGAGATGGCTAGCGAATCTCATAATCCACCTATTATTTGAGGTAATGCAAAAAAAAGCCAAGGTTCTTAATCTTGGCTTTTTTCAATTATTTGATTAATTCGATCTGATACGGAGTAATTAACTCTGTCCAGAGCGATGGTTATAAGTATCTGTTAATTAAGGATTTTTTAAAAGGCGAGTAAAACGCCTAACTCTGTCCACTAAAATTGCGGGAGATAGTACCGCAAACCGCTGGTACTTTGATTAATTTTTGATCAAACTTTCTCAGTCAAGCTTCCAATCAGTTGATAAAGAATCTGGCCCACTATGTCACCCAAGTGGCTAAGCTGCGCAGCTATCTGGCACGCGCTAGTGATCCTCCTCCAAGAAATATCGTGATGTGGAGAGGCTTGGCTCGCCTCACCAATATCGCACTTGGTTTCCGTATCGCAGCAGAGAGTTGTGTAATTGAAAGGTTGATGGAGCGCATACTTCCCGTCGCCTCCAGGGTAATGGTCAAGCGGAACGTCGGCTCGGAGAGGTGCAGGATGACGACCGGGTCGAGGCCAAGTATCTCCGGATGCAAAGCTCAGTTTGCGCGGGGATTCTTCAGGAATGCCGTTACCTCAATCAGCAGTTCCTTAAGGCTGCCGTTATACAGCCAGATCAAGCCGCACATGCCATACAGGGAAAGCGAGGCAAAGAAGTTGGCGTCACGCATCAGTTCGAGAGCGACCGGGTCCTTGAAGCGCCAGTACAGCCAGTAGCAACCGTCGACGGAGGCCCATGTGTAGAACAGCATGAGGGGGAAGTGTTTCCACTGCCACTCGAGGATGACGCGCAGGCTCCAGGAGGCTGTCAGGTAGGTGAGGGTGGCCATGATCAGGCTGATGGGGATGTCCCAGTCGGGGGCTTGGTAATAGAACGAGCCGACGATGAGGAGGACGATGCCGCAGGAGAGGGAGAAGAGCTTCCAAGGGCGTTTATATTCAATCAGTAGTTGGGGTAGTTCATTTCTTATGTGCATGGAGTCTATTTCTTGAGAAGCATGGCGAGATGGAGGATCACAAGAATTTCATGTCCAATTTCATCATGAAAAGTGTGCTAGCTAAGGCGATTCCGAAAATCGGACTGGCCATCAAGTGTATTTGATTTCTAGGCCTTAATCACATCAGGCGGAGTTCCAGCGTCTAGCCTGTTCAGCTTTTTCAAAACTGTAAATATCATCTATTTCATTTGAAACCACTGCGGATTTTCCTCTTCCAGTGACGACAAACAATTCAAAATATGGCCGCATTTCCATATTTCTAACCCTATTTTCCATTGATATTGAAACTTCCTCCATCTGAAAATCAGTCAGTGTGCAGTGATTTTCCTCTGTGTCTATCTGGTCAGCCACTATATTTGTCTTGAAAAGAGTCAAGACGATTGAATCCCAATTATGTGAAAAAGTCCTTGCTCTAACTTTGACCGAAAGTTCTCCTCTCTCTTCTGCGTATAATCGAAGGAAATTGGAATCATTAACTTCATCAGTTCCAAGCGCAATTCTCTTGGCTTTCAACTTTGCTGCTTCATTAATCCCCTTTGCCCATGACGAATTTAGGGCCATATCCACAGTTAGTACTGTTATAGCTAATCGTGAACGGTCGTCCATTATCACTATGCAATAGTCATCCCTATCGGGGATATATATCAGATGGCCTGATCTAATTTTTTTTGCATCTCCACTATCGCCAGCCCCTTTTAACCAAACAAAACGTCCATTTTCTAATTCCTGCAGCAGCCAATATTTGTCTAAACCAAACCTCTCTTCGATGCGCTCTGCAGCGTGACTATGTAGTGAAGGGTTAATGGGCATTTTTTACTATTCCATTGCCTTGTATAGGCTGCCAAAGCCTGTCTTTCGGCGAATCTTAAAGTTAGCATATATTGGATCTAACTGGGGGCAGCTTTGTGGGGGTTTACCCCGATTTCACGGACACATCTGATAAGCCCCATAATGAGGACGGAGGTGTGTCATGGCAACAAGAAGTAGCTTCTCTGCGGTGTACAAGCACGAGGCTGTTGAGCTGGCTCGGTCCAGCAACAAGACAGCGAGTCAAATTGCCCGAGACCTGGGCATGGATCCCAACATGCTGAGCCGGTGGTGCCGTGAGCTGGAGACCAGCCCCAAAAAGGCCTTCCCCGGGCAAGGCAAGACACGGGATGAGGAGCTTGCCGCGCTTAAGCGGGAGCTTGCCCAGGTCAAGAAGGAACGTGATTTTTTAAAAGAAGCGGCAGTGTTCTTCGCGAAAGACTCGAAATGAGATATCGCATGATTGAGCGCTGCCGCGATGCCTACCCTATCCGCATGATGTGTCGCTGCCTGAACGTCTCGCCCAGTGGTTATTACGACTGGCGGGAGTGTCTCCTGAGTCTTCGTGCCCAACAAAACGTGCGGCTAACCGAACGGATTGAGGGCCTGCATGCCGACCGCGATGGCGTGCTGGGCACTCCGAGCATCAAGCGGGCGCCGTCGCTATTTTCCATCTTTTTTTAGCAGATATTGCGCTCAAATAAGTTCTGCACTGATAGGCGGCAGCACTATTCCTCGCTCTAGTTTTGGAAAAAGAATGCTGTAGAGAAGGTCTGGATTATTTTTGAGGCCAGCACCATCAATGTACCTCCATTCATTGGTTCCACGTTTACGAATGGCAATCATGAATCCAGTGCTTTTAACTTGCATGCCTTGACTTTCCACCACAGAAACAATTGGAACAAAACAGACTTCCTCTTCATCGGCCAGATAGGTTTTAGTTGGGGTTCCGATTTCAAAACTAATAAATTTATTACCAAGCGCCATATTCCTTTTTGCCGCCTGTTGCATTGCTTTTTCGAGTGACTCTTTTCCTCCAGCCAATTTATATAGGGACTCGTGAGTTTTATCTAGAATTTCATTGGCATCCCCATGCTCAAATGCCTTGTACATTGAGGATATTTCTAACTTAACCTGATTTACTTCTCGCTCATCTAGGGTCGCGGATCTAGCGGAAGTCGACATCATTAAGGCACAAAAAATGGTAGTAACTATTTTTTTCACGACTGAGTCTCCTTTCGTTGGGTCAATCGGTGCAGTGATAGGATATGTCCTGATTCTGCGCTCGATTTTTGACGAGTTTCTAGTGTTACTAGACTGCGCTAAATGCAATTGAAAAACCTACAACCCTCATAAATGACTGTAGTCTTGCCAGAATACCCCATGCCTCTCACCTTTTTGTATTTATCCTCTGGTCTCTAGAAACAAAATATGCAAAAAATATATTTGCCATTGATTGAATACAGAAATATTTGCACTTTTTTATTGAAACTCTGAGCCTCCCACTGCGCCTCATCTTATAGTGAATCATGCGCAAAAAACTGGACTAAAGGCGCCAACCTGTCTTTATTTGAATGAACCCAAACAGAGTATATATTCCTCCGAAGGCTAGAGGGCCATAGAATATTAAGGTCTGATGCCCATTCGTTGCATATAGAAATGCGAAGAAGATAAAAACACCGATGAGCAGTATTGGAAGGCCCCACTTCAATCGCGACCATCCCACACTCTTGAAGTACTCAACCTTCTTCTCATTTGCATTTTTTGATATGAGTACAGCATCACTTTCACTAAAGCCGTAAGCCATAAGAAGGCCAACAACTTCATCAATCGTTTTCCCTTCTATAAGCGCGTTTTGCGCTGCTTCGAAAGCTTCAATGATAATTCTTTGTGATTCATCCATCTGTCTCTTCTCTTGCATTGGAAATCATCAGTTTGTTAATCAGCGTGGAAAACTTTCCAGGTTTCCGGGGTAAACAGCATCCAAAAGTTTCCACCCCGGGTTGTGCAACCATTCGGCTTTTGAGCCGGAGAAACCTGAGGTGTTATCCATGGACATCATT
>JAGORW010000013.1 GCA_018062605.1 Candidatus Woesebacteria bacterium
GACAATGTTATTGATGACACGTTTTACTTTTTCGATGAGAATGAGAAATGTGCAAAGGACATTCGTCGAACCGGGCTTGGCGTTATGGGTCTCGCTGATGCTCTCATTAAGATGAAGATAGCCTATGGTTCTGATGAATCTTTGCCAGTCATTCGAAAGATGTTTAAGGAGCTTCGTGACAATGCTTACGAAGCGTCCGTGGAAATTGCCAAAGAAAAAGGCGCATTCCCAATGTTTGATAAGAAGAAGTTTGCAGAAGGATTCCACATCCAAAATCTGCCAAAGCGCATTCAAAATGCGATCGCAGAACATGGCATTCGAAATGGCGTCTTGCTGACTGTTGCTCCAACCGGAACAACCAGCGTGATTGCACAGTCAAGCTCTGGTTTGGAACCTGTGTATGAGTTTGAATACAAGCAAACATGGCGAGGTGGACAAGATGTGGTTTACCATCCGCTCTTTAAGGAGTGGAAGGAAAAGCATCCCGGTGCGGAAAAACCAGCCTATTTCGTGGGAGCCAACGATCTCACACCTGTCGAGCATGTTAAAGTTCAGGCAATTGCACAAGAATTTATTGATGCCTCAATTTCAAAAACAGTAAATGCACCATTTGCACATTCTGTTGAAGACGTAAAGAACTTGTACGAAATGGCCTATGACATGGGACTGAAAGGAATCACCTATATGAGAGACGGTTCTCGCCAAGGTGTTTTGGAGCGTCTTGACAAGAAGGATGAAAAGAAAGCAGAAGAGACTGCAGCAGCGGTTGTTGAAGCACCTGCTCCAGCCCCAGTCAAAATTGAGAAAATTATGAAGCGTCCAGCCATCACTTTCGGCATGACCTACAGAATGGAAACGCCCGTTGGTGTTGCCTACATCACAATTAATGAGGATGAAGCAGGTCGACCATTGGAAGTGTTTATCAACGGCGTCGGAAAAGCCGGATCTGATTTATTCGCAATGTCTGAAGGTTTGGGTCGAATGATTTCGTTCAATCTCAGAATGAATGCCCATTACACCTCAGAAGAGAAAGTGACAAAGATTGTTGATGAGCTTTTGAATATCGGCGGCTCAGGCGTACGAGGATTTGGCAAATGGCAGATCCGCAGCTTGCCAGACGCAGTCGCAAAAGTTCTTTCAATGAGATATGGACTGAATGGTTTTGAAAGACAGGTTGGGTCCCAGCCACATCTTGCAAGTCATCCGAACGGTGTTCATGCAGAAGGAAACGGCGCACATACAAATGGTAACGGTCATGCCAACGGGAATGGTCATGCACATGCTGGCATAACAGCGGCAGATGCGGCTCCAATCCAAGAAGCAGCCATTACGCATCAACAGCCACAAATGATGAGTTTGTCAGAGCCTTTGGACTATCCACGTAAATTGGATATTTGCTCAGAGTGTGGTGATGCAGCGTTAATTTACGAAGAAGGGTGCACAAAGTGTCATAGTTGTGGATTTTCAAAGTGCTAAAATTCACCAATTGAAGGACATGAAACTCTATACGAAAACAGGAGACTTGGGAGAAACAGCCATTTTTGGAGGCAAACGCCTTTCAAAAAGTGCTGCCCAAGTGTCCGCATACGGAGACGTCGATGAATTGTCAGCATGGCTCGGGGTGATTATGATTGAAAGCCTTGAGCCAGAAGACGCTCATATATGTTCAGATATTCAAAATATGCTGTATGGATGTATGAGCATGTTAAGCGGCGCCACATTGGACGCTGCACCGCTCGTCAAACACACAGCGGACATTGAAAAACACATCGACAGCTTAGATGCTAAACTGCCAGAATTACGACATTTTCTTCTTCAACAAGGAACGAAAACGTCGGTGATGTGGCATGTTGTTCGCACAGTATGCAGACGTGCAGAGCGATCGGTAGTGGGCTTTGCAGAGGGTCAAAGTGAGCTCGATAGAGATTCATACAGACCTATGCTACAATACCTGAATCGTTTGTCAGACCTATTTTTTGTACTCGCACGAACATATAACACACCGGAAAAAGAAGCAAAAGCAACATTTGTATAAAAGGATTTTGGCAAAAAAACAGCCAAGAATCATAGTTAATAAGTTATGTTTCTGGAATTCGTCACTGGCCATGATCGGCTGGGAAGACGAGAATACACATTGGGAATCAGGTGCAAATCCTGAGCTGTGCCGCAGCGGTGATCCAGCCCTCTTTCAAGAGTAGCGCTGGGAAGTCCGAAGACCGACCAGAAACCTGCCTATCCATACAATGGAAGGCCCCCGCGCAGGGATTATGTCAGTAGAAAATTCAGTAAAACCTGTTGAATCAACAAACCACGTATCGAAAAAAAAGGCTCTTGCAGTCAATCTTTCTAGCGAGCGAGACAGAATTCTAGAACATGGCAGTCGCCACCTTCCTATCTTCCTAGATAACATGAATTCATTCACAAAAGAGGTCGACACGCATGGTCGAGAGTTTACGTTTCAACATGTAGTAAAACGAATGCCGGATGGTTCTGTCCGCTTGTATTGGGATAAAGCAGCTGGGCAGGGGAGTGATGGCCAGGAATCTAAAACAGAGCCTGTGCTCGTTGAGGCGCGCTCCAGCTACCTGATTCCAGCACTGGATGAGACTCTTCCCGAATGGGAACGTAGGCGAAATATGAAGGATTATGAGGCCATTTTGTCCTTAGAGCGAATGCTCGAAATTGCTCAACCAGGCGACACCTTTATCGAGTCTGCCCATGCTCCCTTTGATCAACCAGATGAAGCTCTTGAAGGGACCTTTTATGGTAAATTTAGCTTTATACGAACACACACATTTGATGTTGATGACAAAGGGAGAGAGGTTTTACGAGGTCAAGCCCGTCGCCATTATCTCGATTGGCAAACCCAAACGGAGTTGCATGCACAGCTTGCGGGTGGAATAGATGTGCAACCCGAAAATCTTTTAGGAAGAGTAGACAAGCTCCAACCAGCCTATGGTTTGGAAGACATTCAAGATATCGACGATATTGCTGCCTACATTCGAGGTATGGACGCTGCCAGTTTTGTTCCACATGACGCACCATCTGGGCCTGACGAAGCAGCAATTGATGATTATATTAAAGATACCCAAGTTCTTCCCATGAGCGTCTTTGAGAAACTCTCAGCAAGGTTTCTATCTGAAAAAGATAAACAAGAGATCAAAGATCTGATTAAATTTTGGAGAAAGTCTGTTCGTGACTTTTGTGACGGCATTGATCGACGTGACGAGATCAAAGCGATGTATAAGACGGCGAAAAAAATCATCTCAATCAACTCATCGCGTGCCGATATTTACGTTTCTCAGCCAATTGATGAATTAAGAGCTATGTATTATGGCCAGGATTTTCGTGAGCAAGACAGCTCTTGTGGATTCGGGGTTGGATTTAATGAAAACAGCTATAGAATGCCAGCAGGCACGGTCCCATCATATGTAAATTTTGCCTACCAATACGCGATCAATGAGTCTAAGCAAGCAACCGGCCCAGATGAAAGAGTTGTGAATTGCCCAGGTTGTAAAGCGGAAGTGAAATTTAGCCGTGCGGCGGTGGTAAAAGCACAAGAGCTCAACTGCGGCTGTGGGGCAAGTGTGAAAGGGTGCGATGCCGAAGCAGTTGCTCATAATTCCAGGCCAGTAAAAGGCATTAGCTATGAAAATATGGATACGCCGATTGCTGCGTAATAGTGAATGAGGACATTTGTGAATGAGTAAATCGGTGAAATAGAAAGGGAAATCAAAGTTGCATGAATAATTTGGCCACGTCACCACGTCACCACGTCACCACGTCACCACGTCACCACGTCACCAGTTACTAGTTAACTAGTTCACCAGTTAACCAGTTCACCAGTTAACCAGTTATACTAATTCTATGACTGCCCAAAACTATACAGACATCACCCTCCTTGTCAAAAAAACTGAGGAGGATGTTTTTAACTCTGCAACATGGGGGCGTCATGAATCTGCAGAACCTTTTCCGGCTCCAAAAGAAACACCTACCCACATTGAAGTTCAGGAAATCGTTGAGCATCAGCCCGATGCGGATGTTCAAGAATATGTAGAACAAACATCATCAGATGTGGCGATTCCAGCAGATTTAAAGGAAATAGGTGTTCAATCAACCCATGTTGTGCAGTATCCGCATTTTAATAATATTCATGTTCCTTTGAGCGACGACAAGATTATCGGTGGGCTCAAAAGGCCAATTGACTCAGCCATGAGATGGCTTGCGGAGTTTTGTAAATATCTTCTTTGGAAAGCCCATATTCGCCTCAAAATAGCTCATGGAAAGGCAGAAAGAGTTTTTGAAAAGTAAGGCTGTTACCGCTAACAAGAGGTCAGAGGGCCTTTTTCAGTTCATTCTCAAAACCCGACTTATCTCGAGCTCCAGAAAACTGATTGATCACTTCACCATTCTTATACACGATAAAGGTTGGAATAGAAAAAATGCTGTATTCTGATGCTAGTTCTTGATTTGCATCAACATCAACTTTAAGGAATTTCACATCTTTAAACTGAGGATCTTCGGCCAGTTCATCAATTATTGGAGAGGTCATTTTGCATGGGCCGCACCAGTCTGCGTAATAATCAACAAAAGCAATGCCTTCAAATGAGGCAACTTCGGTTTTAAAGGTTTCAGCGTCAATTAATTTTACAGACATACAAGTAATGGAATGTGTAATTAAGTACAAAAAGTATACATGAAACATTCAGAGAAAACTTAACAAATTGGTCAATCAATTAGTTAACATTTTCACTCGAAATCTTTATTGTTGATCCTTGATAATCTACGGTAACTATATCGTGCTCATGAATTCTTCCTTCAATCAGTTGCAAGGCGATCTCATCAATAATTACTTCATTGATGACGCGTTTGAGCGGACGTGCGCCATACACAGTATCAAAACCTGCTTCAAGAAGATGCTCTTTCGCGATGTCAGTCCATTTCAAGGTTAAACCCCTTTTAGCAAGGCGGTTTGCAGCCTCTTGAAGTTGCAAGTCGATGATTTTCTTCATAATTTCTTTGTCCAAGGGGTTAAAGATAATAAGAGCATCGAGCCTATTAATGAATTCCGGTTTGAAGAAACGTTGTACTTCATTCATTACCTTTTCTTCTGCATGTGCTTGTCTCTCTTCGCCAGATAAAAACTGCGAACCAAGATTAGAGGTCATCACAATAATAGTATTTTTGAAGTTAATTGTTCGGCCCTTTCCATCAGTCAATCTTCCATCATCAACAATCTGCAAAAAAATATTAAAAACTTGCGGATGAGCCTTTTCAATCTCATCAAAAAGCACAACAGAATACGGCTTTCTACGCACTGCTTCTGTGAGTTGCCCACCCTCTTCAAACCCAACATAGCCTGGGGGTGCCCCAATCAAGCGGGCAACGGTATGGGCTTCTTGATATTCAGACATATCGATTCGAATCAATGCCTTTTCGTCGTTGAATAGGGTAGAGGCGAGTGCTTTAACTGTTTCAGTTTTACCAACCCCCGTTGGACCTAAAAACATAAAAGATCCAATAGGCCGGTTTTCATCACCAAGGCCAACGCGGGAACGTCTAATTGCGCGTGCAAGCAAGGTGAGCGCGTGATCTTGACCAACAACTCGAGATGTAAGCTCGCTTTCGAGCTTTGAAAGCTTGTCGGATTCACTTGAAAGGAGACGTTGGACTGGAATGTTTGTCCACCTTGAAACAATTGTAGCAATATCCTCTTCTGTGACACGTTCTTTAAGCAACCGAGTATCTTCGTCTTGTGATTGCCATTCCTTCTCTCGTTCAGCAACGTTTTTTTCAATGGCAGGAATTGTGCTGTATTTCAGTTCAGCAGCCTTCTCGAGTTCGGCATCTCGTTCGGCGATTTCCAGCTCTGACTTCTTTTTATCTAGATCTAAGCGATATGTTTGTAATTCTGCAATAATCTTTTTTTCAGCTTCCCATTGAGTTTCAAGTTTCTTAAATTGTTCATCAAGCGTTTTTCGTTCCACTTCCAATTTCCTCTTTCGCTCATCTACATCTTTTTCACGCTTTAATGCAGCAAGTTCAATATCAATTTGAATGAGACGGCGCTTGATCTCGTCAAGGACTGTTGGCATTGAGTCTATCTCAATTTTTGATGCTGCCGCTGCTTCATCGATCAAATCAATGGCCTTGTCGGGTAAGAATCTGTCTGTGATGTATCGCACAGATAGATTAACGGCTGCAATTACCGCATCGTCAGAGATTTTTATTCCATGATGAGTCTCATATTTTTCTTTAATACCTCGCAAAATAGCAATAGTGTCTTCGATAGTAGGTTCATCAACAATGATAGGCTGAAAACGACGCTCAAGGGCAGGATCCTTTTCTATATATTGGCGATATTCTCGCAGAGTCGTAGCGCCTATGGCATGCAAAGCGCCTCTGGCAAGAGATGGTTTTAAGATGTTTCCTGCATCTGAAGAGCCTTGTGCTGCCCCAGCGCCAACGATAGTATGAAGTTCATCAATAAACAAAATATACTTTCCTTCACTTTTTTCAACTTCAGTAAGGAGCCCCTTGAGGCGCTTTTCGAATTCTCCACGAAATGATGCACCCGCAACAAGCCCCGTAAGATCTAAGGAGAGAAGCTGCTTATGTTTCAGTGTATTTGGTACATCTCCAGCCACGATACGTTGAGCGAGGCCTTCAATAATGGCTGTTTTACCCACACCAGGATCTCCGAGTAGAACTGGATTGTTTTTTGTGCGTCGAGACAAAATCTGGATAAGTCTGCGAACCTCGGTATCCCTGCCAATAACAGGGTCGAGTTTGCCACTCTTGGCCAGATCTGTGAGATTGACAGTAAATGCTGCTATTGGATCGGTTTGTGAATCCTCCTCAGGAGGGATGTACGTGCCTTTCATACCAAGTATAGTAATACCATAGTTGGCAGATGTCAAGGGGTTCTGCTAATTTGCTCTTTGGGTTGTTCTGGCACTACTTTTTCTCTGTTTTATAGAGGCCGCCGACTATCTGAATATTTGCAGGGGCCCGCAAATTGAAGAAGTTTTTCCATTCGGATCCGCTGAATGATTTTGAACCAGCATTGCCTGAAATAGTTATATTGGTTGTAATTCCTGTTCCAAAGTCTGCACTTACCGAAATATCCGAAATTGAATCAAAAGGAGTAATGTTACGATTTTTCAGCTCGCTTTTAACTTTCGCAGCATCCCACGTTTCCTCACCATCTGGGTTTGGTTTATCAGGTTGAGATAGGTGCTTTTGCGTGCCGCTATCTGCTTTTGCCAAGAGCAGAACGTTTGCAATATCGGCTACTTCTTCCGACTTCAACCATGCCGATTTTCCATACTGATCTCTCCATCCTTGAGCGGCATAAAAACATGGGGAGTCCTTATCATAGGCTTTGTTAAACAAGTCTTCGAAGCTGTTGTAGCTTCCTGTTCCATCCTGCAAGCGTTTCGTCCACGATTTATCGCTCCAGCCAACATCCGACGACTTATAGGTATATCCACCATCAGTGGAGGAGAACCACGCTGTAACTGGAGAACCACCCTGCACAAGCACCCAACCTTTTGTGTCATTTACAGCCTGATCCCAAGCGCCCCCTTTAGGTTCGGGCTTAAATACTTGGCAACTTTGAGTGGTGCAGATTTCCTTTGCGCCGTTATTTGTGTAGTTCAGAGCATAGGTTCGGGCCAAGACAGCTTGTGCCTTTAGGGCTTCAGAAGGCCAACTTGCCGGCATTTCATAGATGCGCTTTACATATTCTTCAATATTAAAACCACCATGCCCCTGCACTTGAATAGTAATATCCGTGCTGTAATCTTTTTTCAGCTCTACATTATCAAAATACGCATCTAAAATCGTGTCTACATTTTGGCCAGCCTGGGCTCTACCAAGCGCCCCGTATTGATTCATACCAATACGATGAGGAATACCAAAAGTAAAGAACGCAAACGCCGGACTAAATCCAGGATTGAGCTTCCGATCATCTGTACAGCTTAAAGCTCCGAATCCCAAACTTGTTGGAAGATTCAAGCTGCCCAACTTTTCTGCAAGAATCTGCTGTTGTCTCGCGCTCAGAGAGGCGATCTGTTGATTCAACTTTGCCTGATAATCTTTTGCTTTGCCGACTTCCTCGCCTAAAAATGCAGATTGCTTATCCACTTGGACTTTCACTTGAGCCAGCCGCGCCTTTTCTGAGTCCAGCTTTTCTTTCGCATCATCGATATTTTTTATATACAAAACGATGCGCAAAATAGTCTGTTTGTCGTTATCAGCAGCTTTTTTCTGATAAAAAAGAGTTTCCAGTGAGTTAGAAAAGTTGCCAGAAATAAAAACATCAATTAAAGATGTACCCGTTTTTCGAAGATTCTTGTAATGTTCATGAATTCGCAGATCAATGATTTGCTTCTGCTTTGTAAGGGCTTTTTCAGCTCGGGCGATTTCTTTCTCTTTTGCCGCAATATCATTCTCAATACGAGATATTTGAGTTCGAATAGCAGTGATTTGTGCGCGAAGCTTATTTAAATCCTCTTCAAGAGGTTTTGTTGCATTTTTTGAAGCCTCAAGATCATTGGTGAGTTTTGAAATTTGAGAATTAAGATCATCAAGCTCATCGGCATGAGCAGGATTAAGCACAACAAGGGAAGCTCCCAGGAGTGTGCAGAAGACGAGAACACCGATCAGAAATTTCTTCATACTATCATTATACTCAGAATTGCATCGATTGTTTTTTTGAGTTACACTTAACCACATGAGAGCCATGAAAGTGTTGATATTATTAGCCGGCATAGTGATTTTTGGATTGCTGGGAAGCCCTATTCAAGCACAAGAAGCCCCAGAAGCTATTCCGCCAACTAATACACCAACGCCAACTCCAACTCCAACTGTAGCTCCAACAGCAACACCAGCAGCACAAATCCCACAAAGACCCGCCGCGCCAATCACCCCACATGAGGGCATGGCAAATTGTGATGCCTGTGGATATTGCAATGGAATGACCTTAGAAGAAGTTCCAGATCGCTGGCAAAGTTGTCGACAATGTATTTACAAAAATCTCGGCTCAGGGGAGATAAATCCATTAGAGAACCAAACGCTCAAGCTCGTTCCAACTCCTGATTTATTCAATATATATACCGATCTAGGTTGCGTTTCATCTCAACCAGGTGTTTTCGCCCAGCAAATATCGTCATTTTTCTTTTCAATCGTCGGCGCCATTGCGTTCTTATTCTTCATATATGGATCAGTGGTAATTGCAACATCGCGCTCAGATCCAGGCAGACTCAACAAAGGCCGCAGAATTATTTACGGATCAATTGCAGGATTATTATTCGCGCTCTTCGCAGTATTCATACTCAGATTTATAGCGCAAGGGATAGGAATACCCAACCTAGGAGGCTAAAGCCAGTTGAAACTAGTTAAAACTGATTGAAACTAGTTGAGAATAAGGAAGCGGGGTTTTTCCAGTTTAAACTAGTTTTAATAAGTTTAAACCTTCTTGTACAGTTTTACTCCAGAAATGAGACCACCTAAGGCCGCAAGAAGGACCCATGTTGGCGCACCAGTTGCTGGAATCTGCTCTGCATTCCCACCTTTTTGAGTTGATGGAGTAGGAGCTGCCTGTACAACATTTGTACCATTTTGACCATCAGGAATCACATATGTGATCGGAGCTGCGGTTGGAGTAGGAACTCCACTAGGCTGAATAAAGGTTAATGGTGTGTCGCTTGTTGGGCGAGGAGTTACAGTAGGGATTGAGCCAGAAGGCGTAGAAATAGGATCTTTCAGATCTGAAAAGATACGAGATAAAAATCCTGGACTTTTTGTTTTAGTAGCGCTCTCTGATTTGTTGAGGCGGCTTATAGCAACGCCGACACCGACGAAGATAAACAATAAGACCAGTATTAAGATAATAACATTGCGTGCTTCTGACATATGGCTGATAGTATAACATACTAGACATAAATAGGCAAGAGGGTGTATAATATGCTTGACAACATATAATTTATTGTCCATACTAACTCTATATGAAAGCAAAACTGATTCTACTTACTGGTGCAATCTATCTGTCATTATTTGGTTTGATCTCTCCTGTTTCAGCACAAGCTCCAGCAGAGTTTGATGACTCACTCCTTATTAGAAGTCAAGATATTGGCTTCCAAATTCCAAGCTTTGAAGCCTTCATGTCATTCCTCATTAAGTTCTTCTTTGTGATGGCTGGACTCCTCGCATTGTTCTACATGCTTTGGGGAGCTCTTTCATGGGTTGCATCGGGCGGAGATAAAGATGCAGTTGGAAAAGCTCGCGAGAAGATTCTTGCAGCTGTTATTGGAGTTCTGCTTATTATTGCTACACTCTCAATAATTGTAGCCTTAGAGCAAATCGTCTTTAAAGGAAGAGTTTGTTTCGGACTCACCTGTGAATTGAGACTCCCAACTCTTTTGAAGTGTCCTGACGGAAGCGAACCAAGTAAGGGTTGGTGCAAAGGCGATCTGAATCCAGATGGAAGCGAGAAACCTAAGCCAGCAACAGCTCCAGCAGCCCCATCATCTAGTGACAATGGCCAAAAAGTCGACACAATCGCCAGCGGAAGCACAACCGGAAATGGAACCGATTCACGAACTGTTTTAGGAGCAGGTACCACAGGAAGTGGAACAGCTATTGAAGCTGAACTGCCTTCTACCGGGCTCTAATTTGCTTCGGGTGAATCAATATTTCTATGAATAGTGCTTTTGCATACCTTCAATTCCAATCTTTTACAGAAGCTAAATGCATGGCCGATGGTGTTCCTACTCTCAAGTGTTTAGAGGTAGTCTTCAATAATCTTCTTTTCTTATCTTCAATGATTGTGATTCTGATTTTGTTTTCGATGATTGTGATTGGCGCATTTCAATATATTATGTCTCGGGGAAATGCAGATGCTCTTAAAAAAGCTAAGAATACGATTATGTATGCATTTATTGGCTTGATTCTGTTCTTGAGTTCATATTTGATCCTCAACATCATTCAATTCTTGTTTGTTGGTGATCCAGAAAAAGATGGTGTTCCGTCTTTGTTGAAGTTTGAATTACCTCAGTTCGTACCTGGTGATGCTACTGGCGGTGAGGATGGAGAATCTGAGCCAACAACTGGTGGCGATACAGATACAGGAATTCCACCTTCAGGGGGTGGCACTCCGAGAACTTCGAGCCCACGAACCGGAACCCCACAAAGGCCATAACAAGCCTCTAACCTCTACTTTCCTGGCGTTATATACAACACTTTCACTCCTTGTGAGTCAGGAACAGGGGAAATGATGCCTCTGTCTTTAACAAAGAGGGTATAGAGGACAAATGCTAAGACGCCGAGGCCTATTGCAATGAGAAGAATGCCGATGTTTTTCATCAGTCAATGTTAATTTTTTCTTTAATCAAAAACGGGGGTCTTCCTTGAACTTGTGTGTAAATTCGCCCAATATATTCTCCAATAATACCTATTGTGACAAGCTGAACGCCGCCAAAGAACATGATGCCTACAAACGTGGCGGTCCACCCTTCTACCCAATATTCTTGAGGCAAAAGGAACCTACGATAGATTGCATACACAATGCCAAGCATTCCGAGGAGGGCAGAAAAAAAGCCCATATACATGGCAAATTTGAGCGGTTTTGTGGAGAATGAAACAATGCCGTCGAGTGCCAATGTGATCATTTTTTTGAGTGGATAATGTGTGGTTCCAATTTCGCGTTCGTTTCTTTCAAAAGGAATTTCTGTCGATGGAAAGCCTCCCCAGGCTACTAAACCTCGCAAAAAACGGGATTTTTCAGGCATATTGTTCAGCATTGAGACGACTTCTTTGTCGATAAGGCGATAATCGCCGACATTTTGAGGGATATCGGTATCTGAAAGGAGGTCGATTAGGCGGTAAAAGGCCTTTGCGGTAAGAGTCTTAAAAAAGCCTTCATGGCGAACAGCGCGTTTTGCATAGACAACCATATATCCTTCCTGCCATTTTTTGACCATTTCGCGGATAAGTTCTGGAGGATCCTGAAGATCCGCATCAATACTTACAACCGCGTCTCCCTTTGCAAAATGATAGCCAGCAGTAAGGGCAACTTGATGATGAAAATTGCGAACAAGCGAAATTATTTTGATGTTTTTGTTTTTTGAGGCGGCCTCTTTGACTTCTTCAGCTGTTTTATCGCGCGATCCATCATTCACAAAGATAATCTCATATGAATAATCAGAAAGGATTGGTGTGAGGCGTGTAAGGAGGGGCTCTATATTGCCCTCTTCATTGTACACAGGGATAATCACGGAAAGTAGGAAATTTTTGTGAGTTGAAGTCATGACAATAGTATAGCAAACGATTGAAGTGTGAACTGGTTAACTTGTTAACTAGTGAACTAGGGGGGGAAATGGGCAATTTAGTATAATAGGGGCATATGGGAGCAGAAAAAGGTGGTTCATCAGAGCAAAAAGGCAAACTAGACAAGCTTCAAGGATACATGCGTGTCTTTGGATGGGCTATGTTTATAGGACTTAATGTGGCAGCCGTTGCTATTGCTAACCCAGGACTTAGCTACGTGGCTTCAGAAGGACTTGCGTTCGATATGGTAGTGGATGCAAACATTAAAGGCGGACGGGAAACAGTTCGAGATATGCGCAAGCCTAAGAAACAAGGGAACGTATTGTAGGTTAGTGGGTGGTCTTCTTCACTGCTTTTAACTTCAAAAACAAAAAAAGGGTGTGCAGTCTGCAGCGCATACCAAAGTTGCAGCACACATCAGAGGGGTTGAATCCTAGGTGGGCGGTCGATAATAAGGAGAAGAAGTATTACAGCCTGCTACATACTATAAGCTAAACTGCGACCTTCAGTAAAGTATTTGTACGTAATTTTTGCTTGTTGCGGAGCCGGGAGTCGAACCCGGTCTAGGAGATTATGCAATGGCGCTCCGATTTCTCGAAGGTTCGGACTATGTCTTCACCCTCCTAAAAAGAGAGGGGCTGGCGTGTAGTCTCTACGGGGTTACTATTATTTAGCGTGCTTTTTCACAAATAATAGAACTTCCCACGGCGTTGTCTTTTTATTTTCATAAGGAAGATTTCACCGTAATAGCCAGATTCACAAAAAGATTACTCTTAGAGTGGCCCATTTTGAGCCTCCTGTGCGGCCGTACACTACCCCGCACAAGTATTATAGCAGACTTTAGGTATTTAACAACTTTCGAATAGCATGAGTATGTATAATATAAACACCATGGCTAAATCAGATGAAAGAACAAAAGCGCGAAAAATGAGGCGGGAAGGAGAGAGTATTAAAGAGATTGCTAAATCTGTCTGCGTCTCTCCAAGCACTGTGAGCATATGGTGTAAGGATATCGAGCTGTCAGATGAGCAAGTAAGAATTCTTGAAACACGGATGAAAGATCCAACCTATGGGTTGAGAAAGTCGTACCTCTATAAACTAAAGGAAGCCAAAAATATGGAGATTGAGTCTCTTAGGCTGAGTGGAATGAACAAAATAGGTTCGTTATCAAACAGAGAGCTTTTTCTTACAGGAGCTGCTTTGTACTGGGCAGAAGGGTTCAAAAAGGACAAACAGATTGGGTTTGCAAATTCTGATCCGAGGATGCTTAGGTTTATCATTCAGTGGTTTACAGAATGTCTTGGAATTACTCCTGATCAAATCAGAGCTCGAGTAACAATAAATCACAATTATGTAGATGATGTTCGTGAAATTCAGCAATATTGGCAACGAGAGATAAGCCTTCCTTCAGTGCAGTTTCAAAAACCTACGATTCAACATATCGCATGGAAGAAAAAATATGATGACAAGAAAGATTATAAAGGGGTACTACGATTGAGAGTAAATATGAGTTTGAAAAAACTCCGAACAATTTTGGGCTACATTGACGGTCTAGGTGCTACTACAATGCTATAAGCCCTCTCTTTTCATTACCAAGTCCAACCACTGTTGATGCGGCTTACGGACAACTACAGGTGTAGGTGTGGGCGTTGGAGTGATCGGCGGAATAATTAAAGAGATTTCATCTTCTTGAAGGAGATTGAGCTTTTCGCGAATGTTTCGTTCTACATAGTAATAGTCTGATCCTTTCTGGATATCGCTTTTTAGCTTCTTGTTTCGGGTTTCTTCTTTATTATATTCATCTTGCATGCTCTGATAGAAAGATAGTTTCTCCTTATATGAAAAGAAGTTTTTGGTCAATGAGTAAAACAGAAAGGCTGCGACAAAGATAAAGAATATGGTTTGCAGCTTTTTCATATCAAAAATATAGTATTACATCTAGGGGTTGCAAATGTGTATGATCTATGATATTATAGGGCATCTATGATTACATCCGATATGAGGTCTCTCGTTACGACCTTTATTAACCACTTAACCGAACAGGCTAAGTCAAAACACACCATTGTAGCATATAAGAAGGATTTGGAGCAATTTATTGCCTTCCTATCCTCCAAAGATGTTGCTGATGTTAAAGAAGTTAAGAAGGAACATATCGACGGTTTTATTCAAAAACTGTTGAGCGAAAACTATACTAAGAAGTCAGCTTCAAGAAAATTGAATTCTATTCGCACGTTTTTCCGCTATATGAAGCGTGAAGACATGATCAAGCATAATCCATCACTTGAGGTCTCACATCCTAAGTACACACAAGCACCACCTCGTATTCTCTCTAAGCTTGAATACCGAGCATTGCGTGATTTTGCTAAGGCAGATCGCCGAACATATGCTATGGTTGAGCTTTTACTTCAAACTGGAATTCGAATCGGTGAACTTGCCGATATTAAGGTTTCCGATATTTCTGATGACGGTTTAAAGACTGAAGGTCGAAGTATTCCTTTGAACAAGGCTGTAAGTAAGGCTATCAAAGACTACATGAAGACACGTCACCAATCCGACATTGAGCATCTTTTTGTGACTAAAACAGGAAGAGCTTTACTTGTCAGAAACATTCGAAGCATTATTACTCGCTGTTTCAGAGAAGTTGGCATCGATAATGCCAAAGTTCAAGACTTAAGAAACACGTTTATTGCATACCAGCTTCAAAATGGAGCCTCAATTTCCTACATCTCTAAGATTGTAGGCCATAAACGACTCTCTTCTACAGAGAAGTACATGGATCTCATCCAACAAGAGGCTGAGAAAAAAGAGCGACTTGGCGAGCTGTAAAGCGGTTGAAACTAGTTGAATTAATTCAAACTTGTTGAAACTGGTTCTGTCTTCTTCTTTTTTCTAGTTTAAATCAGTTTTAATTAGTTTAAACTAGATTTATGAAACTTATTATCCACACGGACGGCGGTTCCAAAGGTAATCCTGGGCCTGCTGCAATTGGCCTCGTTATCGCATCTTCAGATGGCAAAGAGCTTCTTCGATATAGGGAAGATATTGGTATTAAAACCAATAATGAGGCTGAATATACCGCGGCTATTCGAGCGCTTGAGCTTGTCAAAGAAAAATTTACAGCTGAACTTGAGAGGGTAACTTTTTATTCAGACTCGCAGCTCATGGTGAGGCAACTGAATGGGGAATATAAGGTGAAACAGCCACATATTCGCGATTTTGTGTTCAAAGTGCGTATTCTGGAGTCAGAATTGGGCGTCCCAGTGGTCTATAATCATGTTTTGAGGGATAAAAACAAACTCGCCGATGCGCTTGTGAATGATGCCGTCTAATACTTCAGGCTCCTCCTAGAGCTTCTCAAGACCTTCAACCTTCACCCATGGGTCTACTGCTTTGGCTTCTGCATAATACTGTCTAGATTTCTCTAGAGCACTTCCAGTTCCTTTGTCCCGATATAAAAGGGCCAATTTAATCAGCACATCGCGGTTTTTTGGGTTTAAACTCAGCATATTCTCATATTCTGTTATGTTCTTCTCGATGTTGAGGTAGCGCGTATCAATTTCTACAGCAAAAATATTGTCAAATATGCTGTTTAAATACTGTGATTGGCCAGCAAATAGGTCAGTTCCTTCTAAATTTGCCAAGAATTCACGGCCAGCATCTGCATCTTGGAGGGTAACGAGGCGGAACATCAGCGGTTTGTATATGGTTTGAGAGGCCAGAATGTTGGCTGTGGTGAATGCGATGGCCAATACGGCTAAAAATGAGGCTAAGAAAGGACTTTTCATACTTTCATTATACAACAAAACAGGGTCCACCCTTGTCTAGGTCCGTCCTGTACATGAAATCTTCTTGAGATTAGCTTAGTTTGAAGGCAGAAACTATTGTAGGGGGAAGTTTGGATCTTCATCTTAATCGGGAACGAATTTCTAGTTCAAAACATACCATCTTTAAACATACTTTATTTGAGGTTAGGAGTTAGGAACAGACTGATATAAGGATCTAGACTGCCAGCTTTTAAGCACAGCCTTTTCCAATAACCTGTAAATGATGAGGCATTAATTATAGGACGGACCTAGACAAGGGTGGACCCTGCACGTATACTATCCGTATGAAAACACTTTCCGTCGTGCTTGCCACTCACAATGAGGAAAAGATGATCGAAGAGTGTCTGAAGAACGTCTATGACATTGCGGATGAGATCATTATGGTTGATGGGGAGTCAGATGATGCAACAGTGGAGCTTGCCAAAAAACACGATCTTCATCATAAAATCAAAGTGATTTCGACTCCCAATCTCAAAAATTTCCACATCATGAAACAGCAGGCTATTGAAGCTGCATCTGGGAAGTGGATCTTCCAAATTGATGCAGATGAGAGGCTCTCTGAGGCCCTAAAGCTGGAGCTTGTCCATACTATCCAAAAAGCCGATGCAGCAGATGGATACTGGATGCCGCGCCTTAATTACTTCCTCAATACGCCTCTTCGAAAGGGTGGTCAGTATCCTGATAAAACGCTGCGACTTTATAGAAATGGAAAAGGTCGATTGCCATGTAAAAATATTCATGAACAGGCTGAAGTTGATGGAACGGTCTCAGAATTAAGAGAAGACCTCCTTCATTATCCGAATCCCACTTTCAGCGTGTATATTGATAAATGGGTGAGATATGTTTCGCTTGAAGCGACGCGATCTTACAAAAAAGGGCTTCGGCCATCTTTTAAGAACGCACTTCTATATTGCGTCTGGAAGCCAAAAGTATGGTTTTTTATGACATATTTCCGTCATAAAGGGATTCAAGATGGATTGGCGGGATTTGTTTTTAGTCTTTTTTCTGCACTGCGATTTGTTGGTGAATATGCGATGGTTTATGAGATGAGTCGCAATAAAGAATGAAATCGCTCACTATTCGAACTTCAAGTTAACCAGTTAACCAGTTAACCAGTTTACCAGTCAACTAGTTTACCAGTTGACCAGTTAACTAGTTTATACTATTACCTATGGATGGGATATTTGCTGAAGTATTGAGCGGGCTTCTTCTCACGGTAATCTTGTTTTTGTCACTGGTTATCACACTGGTCTTTGGAGCCGGGCTCTTCTATGGTTTTGTACTTCTTTCCCGAATGCGTAAGAGAGAAAAGCAATCTATGAGTATGGTGACAATAGAAATTCGGGTGCCAAAAGACAATGAGATCAAAATTGACTCTGCTGAGCAGTTTTTTGCCTCACTTGCTGGCCTTAAAACGGCAAAAGGGTTTACCGAAATGATGAATGTGAGCGACTGCGTAGCATTTGAAATGGTTGGGGTGAAGGGCAAAGTTGGATTTTACATTACGATGCCCGAAAAAATTCGAGATCTTGTTGAGAAACAGATTTATGCGTTCTACCCTGTGTGTGACATTGAAATAGTTGATGAACCCAACATTTTCACGGAGGATGGTAAGGTTGCCTATGCGGCAATGAAGCTAAAAAAAGAAGATTATGAGCCACTGAAAGTGTACAGGGATCTTCCCACTGACTCGCTTTCAATTGTAACATCACCTCTTTCAAAAATGGGCGATGACGAAGCCGCTATTATT
>JAGORW010000066.1 GCA_018062605.1 Candidatus Woesebacteria bacterium
ATTGATGAGCCCGGGCAACAGATGGCTTGCCAACAAAGCCTAAAATGTTAGTTCGAACATCCGATGCATTAAGTGGAATTAATTGATCGCGATATGTTTCGCCAAAAAGGTCATATATCCTTTCAGAAGGGTCTTTATAGGGCTTTGCATGAAGAATCCGCTTAGTATCACTCTTCAGCTCGAATTCAACTTTTTGATACACAAGAGAAAGCCGGACCATGCAATCAAGAATTTCCTGAGCAGATTTTGAGAAAAGTGCCTTTTTACCCTTCCTAACAGGCATATCCCTGAATAAATCGCCCACTTCGATCCGTGTTCCAGGTGGCATTCCAACAGGTTCAGAGGTAATACATGCTCCTTTTTCAATCTCAACCTTCCAACCTCGTACAGAATTGGTTTGTCGTGATGCGATAGACAATGATCCAACCGCAGCTATACTTGCCAGTGCTTCACCTCGAAAACCATGAGTTGAAAGGGCAATTAGATCATCAATTGCAACGATTTTGCTTGTTGTATGGGGCAAAAAGCACAGTTGCACATCGCTTTTATTCATTCCCACGCCATTATCTACCACCATAATTCTCTCAAATCCTCCTCCACGAATCTCTACTGAAATACGTGTACTTTGAGCATCTATCGCATTCTCAAGGAGCTCCTTAACTACAGAAACAGGCTTATCGACCACTTGGCCTGCTGCAATACGCATAATCACATCATCTGGCAGTCGTTTTATTCGTGTCATCGTAGTTTCTTCTGAGCATCAGCTAAATAACTCAACGCTTCAACTGGGGTAAGTGAGTCAAGGTTTAATGATTTTATAGCTTTTTCAAGCTTGGAAGTGCCGTCAGTGGATGCGTGATCTGTCGAACTTTCAAGGCCTTGCAGAATTGTACGCGCGCGAATAATCACGTTTTCAGGGACTCCTGCAAGCTGTGCAACTGCAATGCCATAGCTATGCGAGGCTGGTCCTTCAACAATGTGATACAAAAATATTGGCACACCTTTATGATCTTCTATCGCCATATGATAGTTAGATATCCTGTCTGGATAATCCATTTCAAGCTTTTGGAGTTCATGATAATGTGTTGCAAAAAGTGTCTTCGGACCTTTTTTACCTTGAGTGACAAGATAATCAGCCACCGCCCATGCAATACTGACACCATCATACGTACTTGTTCCACGCCCAATTTCATCAAGAATAATCAGGCTCTTCGAAGTCGCATATTGCAGAATATGGGCTGTCTCAACCATCTCAACCATAAAGGTAGACAATCCAGAGGTAATCATATCCGAAGCGCCGCTTCTCACAAAAATTCGATCAACGATTGAAATTGTTGCTTCTCTGGCAGGAACATAGGCTCCAATATGAGCGAGCAATGTTATAAGAGCAACTTGGCGCATATACACTGATTTGCCTGCCATATTAGGCCCCGTTATAATATGAAGCTGATTTCTTGTCTGATCAAGAAGCACAGAGTTAGGCACAAAAGTGTGATTTTCCATAAGCTGCTCAAGGACTGGATGCCGACCATCTGCAATAGCAAGCTGGCCTGTCGTGACAATCTTTGGCTGAACATATCGATATTCATGCGCACTATGAGCAAATGTAGATAAGCAGTCAATCTGGGCTATGCAACGAGATATTTGTTGAATATCCTCTGAAATTTCCTCCACTTTACTGACTACACCAAGAAATAGTTGATATTCTAATTCTTCGCTGGTTGCCTGAGCCGTCATTATTCTCTCTTCATACTCTTTTAATTCTGGGGTCATAAAGCGCTCGGCATTAACCAATGTCTGCTTACGCATATAGTGCGATGGGACAGTCTCTACATATGATTTGCTGACCTCAATATAATAGCCAAAAACTTTGTTAAACCGAATTTTGAGAGTTGTAATTCCAGTAGACTCTTTTTCGCGCTCTTCCATCACTTCAATATGACTTTTACCTCCATGCAAAACAGCTCGCAGATCATCCAAAGCAGCATCAACGCCATCTTTTATAATGTTTCCACCACGAATGTCTAGTGGTGGTGTGTCTTGAATATGCTTGTCAATATGCTCTATAATGCTCTTTATGTTGGAGGACGTTGAGGATGAAATTGTTGGAAGATGGTCCATTGTACCTGTATGTTTCAGAGCTTCAATCGCACAGGAAAGAGACGTTTTAAGATTAACTAAATCCGCTGCATTGCCAATTCCCGTTGCAATACGAGCTAAAATTCGTTCAATATCATACATTTCGGATATTTTTTCCCGGATCACTGTCCGCAATTTTAGATTATGAAGAAGCTCCTGAACAGCTTTCTGGCGTTTTTCTATTTCAGAAAGAGAGCGGAGTGGCTGCTTCACCCATTCTCGAAGCATTCGCCCCCCAGCTCCAGAAACAGTATGATCAATCGCATAAATAAGAGAGCCCTCTGAACCTTTGCCATGGAGCGTTGCAAAGAGCTCAAGATTAGAAACAGTTGATTCATCTAACACAACAGAGTCCTCAGACGTATATCGTTTAAGAGATGTGAGATGCTCAATATGGCCTCTCTGTGTTTCAGATACATATCCTAAGAGGGCTGATGTAGCTTCAATTGCATGTTTTTCTGAATCAATTCCAATACTTTTGAGCGTTGCAACACGAAATTGTTTAAGAAGCTTTGCAGAAGCCCGACGTGTAAAATCATCCCATTGAGGAACATTCACACAGTTATGTACGCCATGAGTCTTTAAGAAACCGAGAATTTCTGGATTATTGTAATTTTCATGGTCTAATAAGCACTCGGCCGGCTTAAATCTCAATAAAATGTGTTTAAGAGTATGAAAATCAGGCGCATCTTTGCCATATTCACCACAATAAAAATCTCCCGTTGAGATGTCTGCAGCAGCAAAAGCAGTCATGGAACCACGAAAAATAATACTCATAATGTAATTATGTTCCTTTTGTTCAAGTGACTGTTCATCCAAAATCGTGCCTGGAGTAACAATTCTAATGACCTCGCGATCCACAATCCCTTTTGAATCAGGCTCGCTGACTTGCTCGCAAATGGCCACTTTATAACCAGCTTTAACTAATTTTGCGATATAGCGGTCCGCAGCGTGATAGGGAACACCCGCCATTGGGATGTCTCCATCTTTACCTCTAGGGCGTCGTGTAAGCGTAATCTGCAATACTTTCGCACCAACCAGCGCATCATCAAGAAATAATTCATAGAAGTCACCCAATCGATACATTAATAGAGCGTCAGGATGCTCTCCTTTGATTCGCATATACTGTTGCATCATCGGAGTAGTAAATTGAGGCGGAATGTCAGTCATGAGCTAGTTAAAATCAATTGAAATCGGTTTAAATCGGTCTAAATTAGAATATGAAACTGAGTACAATATACCAAATTGCGAGGATAAGGAAAGGCAGAGAGACAAGAAGGGTTCCGTATCTTCTCATGAAGTCAAGTATTGGTTGCCAACTCATATGTTTAGTTGAAACTGGTTAAAACTCGTTGAAACTAGTATATCAGTTGGTTTCACTATTACTAGTTTAAATCAGTTACAACCAGTTTAAACTAGCTCTGTACTTTACTTTTGTAAAAGAGTATAATACTTACTGTATCAATACAGCTCTATTCAATACAGACTTCCCTCCCAGGGATCAGTCGTACTAGAAAAAGTAGCATGTACATATAATACATGAAAGGAGGTGAAATATTAAATGGGTTTAAAACTTTTTGTAGGAGGATTGTCCTGGGACACAACTGAAGACGCTATGCGCGACTTCTTTGCTCAAGTAGGTACAGTTACTTCTGCTACAATCTTAACTGATAAATTCACTGGCAAATCTAAAGGCTTCGGCTTCGTAGAAATGTCAACTGAAGAAGAAGCTCAAGCAGCCGTTGATCAACTCAATGGTAAAGAGCTCGATGGTAGAGCACTTACTGTTAACGAAGCTCGACCACAAGTTCCACGTGAAAACCGCTTCGGCGGAAACGATGGAGGCCGTTCTTTTAACCGCGGAGGCGGAGGAAGAGGCGGTGACCGTGGTGGTGACAGAGGTAGACAGTCTTACTAATCTATATCAGAAACTAACCGGCTGATCGTGAGCCATTTGAGCTTCGTGTTTAAATGGCTCATCCAGCTCTATTTATATTTTATACGTCTTAGTGGCTTATAAAGTTCAAATACAGCTGAATTCTCTTGCAATCTCTTCAAAAAAGCATATACTTCTTCGTATGAAAACAGAAAATATTAAAGCAATCTTTACGAACCTTCTCTTTGTTATTGGTATTATTTTAGTGATTTTCGGCTTTGTAAATGGAGTCTCTACAGCAACCAAATCGATGGTCTTCGACAAGTATCCTCTTGATTCGTATGATGAGACGCGTTGTGAAACTGAATTTATGAATCCAACAATTGTCACAACTCCTGATGGTAAAAACACTGCAACTCAGGAAACACAGGAAGAAAAAAAGGGGCGAATGAAAAAATGCCAAGAGTCGCTTGAGATGGCTCGAAAAGTAAAGCAGACAGAAGATGTTGTTTCATCAATTACAACCTTCATTGCAGGCGGCGTGCTTGTGTACGCTTTTAGGAAATTCATCTTTCACTAGATTTTT
>JAGORW010000014.1:0-16181 GCA_018062605.1 Candidatus Woesebacteria bacterium
GGAGTTGAGCGAGATAATAAAGTTTTTGGCCAACAACTCCATACATTGTATTGCGATCCCGAGCATCCGAAATCAAGTTATGTCTACCAATATGCATGTGGAGAGTACCCAGATTGGTACAAAATATATAGCCACCTATCGATTGATGACGTTAGCCAAGTTCCGACTGCTGATGTAAGCTGTAGATATGGCGTCTCAAGCAGACCTGACTCATTTTTAGAGCCATATACTGATGCATGCGGCGGCGAGAATCAAAGTTCCGGAGGTGGCGGAGGCGGTGGTGGAGGTGGCGGAACACCAGTTCCTACCGCTACCCCAAGCCCAACGCCAATTTCATGCCCAAGTGACCCTGTGCCAAAATATTGTAAACTAGGAGGCGTGTGTAATATTTGTGGATTGTTTGCCAACTGTTCCCAACCAAGCTCATGCGATCAACCAACGCAGCTGTACAATAATAGCTTGTGCACGAACAGTTGCAACTAGTTTAAATCGGTTAAAATCAGTATGAATCAGTAAAATCGGAACAGACAGCTCTTTTCTGATTTAAACCGATTTTAATTGATTTCAACCATTTAAAACTGGCTATAGACCCGAGTGAATAATATCCACACTTCCTTGGTGAGATTTCTTTGCCATCTTCTTGAAAGCTTCCTCAGAATATTTCATCAAAGAGACAGAAAATGTTGAACCTTTGCCAATCCCATCAGATGCTCCCACAATTTCTCCCTTGTGTAGATCCACAATTGACCTGCTAATATAAAGCCCCAAACCTGTACCAGAGGCTTTTTTGTTCGTTGCATATGAGCCTGCTATCATGCCAAATTTCGTGAAAAGTGTTGACAAATCTTTAGCATCTATGCCTCTGCCCGTATCTGTCACGTGCGTGAATATTTTGTCGTCACGTTTTTCAAAATGCAGAGTAATGGTTCCTTTTTCTGGAGTAAATTTCAATGAATTTCCGATCAAATTTATCAAAACTTCTTTGATTTTTTCTTTGTCTGCAATTACCAAGCGCTCTTTAGCTTTCAAAGAATCATCCAAAACCAATGCCAATTTGAGCTCATCTGCACGTGGTTTTACCTCTTCAATCACCTCTTTTGCAAGCTGCACGATATCAACTTTATCAAACTTCACCGTTATTCTTCCTGAATCAATCCGTGAGATGTTCAACATATCATTCACCAATTTAATCAAGCGGTCTGTGGAATTATATGAGCGCTTCAAATAGAATTCTTGCTTTTCGCTCAATTTTCCGCCCTTCCCAGCAAGTGCCATCCACAAATATGATTTTATTGCCGTCATGGGAGTCCTCAATTCGTGTGATGCAACAGATACAAAATCATCTTTCATCTTGTCTAGTTCCTTTAGTTTTTTATTTGCTTCCTTCAAGTCCACATACGTCCGTGCCTGTTCAAGTGCGATACCAACCACATCGATCACTTCTTTCAACGTGTCTTTTTCGGAGCGTGACAAATCTGATACCGATTTATCCATACTCAAGACCAAAACGCCCCTCACTCTTCCACCAAATCGAATTGGGTACAGAACGAACGTTTCAATTTGCAATTGCTTTTGCCACACATCTGAGTTTGCCATCTTAATGTATGGCCTCACCAAATCCGACAAGTGTGGAGTCACTTGCTTTTTTCCGGTCAAATATGCATCAACGACGGCATTCCTCTTTAAATGAAGTGATAATTTTAACGAATTGAGCGCTTCAACAATCGGCACACTTCCCTTTCGAAAATGCTCCCTCGCAGAAGAGGTCGCAATAACATCTAGCGTGCGAGTTTTTTCGTTATACATCACAATACTTCCGCCTTTAAACTTCATCTGCTTGGTAATAACATGTGCAAGTCGCTCAGCAGTTTCCTTAACACCCAGAGTTGTGTTAATAATTTCGTAGATATCTTGAAGAACAGAAAGCGTTTTATTTTTTACGATAAGCTCAACGTTACGTTCGTACATCTGCTCGTTGATTTTCTGAAGAACTCCTTTGAGTTGTGCGTCGTGTCCAGCCATATATTAGTTCGGATAATTAATGAAGAATATCTGGAACATCTTTGTCATCAAGTTTAACGCCAGACTCTCTTATTGCATCTTTGCAGACTTCGATAGACGCTTGACCAAACAATTGCTCATATTTTTTTACAAGATTTCCGAGCAAATCTTTCGGGGAGTCATCTTTTTTAAGCGTGATTTTAACCTTTCCGCTTTCCTCAACTAAAATACCACTAACGGTATTTGCCTGTTCTAAAGCAAGTGGACCCATCACATCTCGCTGAGACATGATGATTGATTGTACAACTGTTGTTATTTCTCCCATCTTAATCTGAAACCAATTTTGCACGGACGTCTGAAATTCGTATGTTAAACAATGCCATCGTCATCATAAAATAGCTCACTAAATACAGATAATCGTTGACTCCTCCTGCAACCCATGTTTCTTGGATTTGTTGATACAAAAACAGGTAATCCGCGGCATATTGGAGGACCAAAGCAACTAAGATGAGAAGAATCTTTCTGCGCATTATTCCCCCTAAAATCTTCCTCGACAACACGAACGTTACTAGTGCAATTGAAATATAAATTGCCTGTCCAAGTGGATATGCAAAATCTAAAAATACGCGAATCGGTTCAGAAAAATCAAATTCATAGCCAACCAGGAATGAATAGTATGAAGCGGCGAGCAATCCAAGTGGTAACAAAACTGCAAAAAGTGCATTGTGCATTTTCTGAAGAGAAAATTTAATACCTGAAGCATCCGCCAAAACCACCGCACCGTAGATATAGAAAGGAATACTTCCAAAATACCCAATATCACCAATCGATGGATATGCAGCCTCAATTCCCTGTGTTAGGAAGTAAAACGTGTAGACAAATTGACCGAATGCCTGCAACGCAAGACCGATCGCAAATGCCAGAACCGAGCGTCCCATCTTGCTCTTACGACCGCCCCATCTCACTCCAACGCCCAGTCCAATAAAACAACCAATCAGCGCTGTAATGCCATACGTGTCGCTAAAAAGCTCGCTAAAAGTGGTATCTGTTGTTTGTGCAAACTGCAGAATGAGCCACCAGCACGTATAGAAAAGAAAAACAAAGATGGAGATACGGTAGCGAAATTCTTTATGAAAAGCGTCTAACATACATTCAGAATACTGTATTTTTTGAGCATATGTCAAGGCGATATATACTGACATCAAAAATGGCCAATTTTGAGGTGTATAATGGATTATATGAATTGGATTCTTCTCGCATTATGCGCGCCCGTATTCGACACGATCGTGAACTTCATCGATAAATATTTGGTTGGCGAGAAGTTGGAAGATTATCGAGCGCTTCCAATCTTTATGGGAATTGTTGGTGTTATAGCAGGTTCACTCTTATTTGCAGCCCGCGGATTCCAGTTTTTTGCCCCCCTTGATATGATCCTTATTCTAGGAGCAGGTGTGCTCACCTATTTCTCAATTTATTACTACTTTAAAGCCCTCGACTTTGAGGAAACTTCCATTGTGGTTTTGTTGTTTCAAGCTTCCCCACTCATCACACTTACGCTGTCCGCCCTTTTCTTAAGAGAAGTTATCACACTCACACAACTCCTGGGCTTTGTCCTAGTCTTGGCTGCATCCACCGCAGTTTCCCTTGACTCAACTCCACAAGGAAAATTTTCACTGAGCACGTCATTTTATTACATCATGGCATCCAATATTTTCTGGTCATGTGCAGCCATTTTATATAAATACACGGCTGAATCGAATGATTTTTTGTCTACATTGGGTGTTGAAGGAATCGGGATCGGTGTTGGTGCAATTATAGCTTTTTCAGCAGATAAGGAAATTAGAAAGGCCTTTCTAACAACCATGCCAAAGGTTTCCCCAGCAGTATTGGTGCTTCTCACACTCAATGAAATCCTCAGCCTTGCTGGAAAATGGTTGGTTTTTTGGGCAGTACTTTTAGGGCCAGTCGCGCTTGTTGATGTTGTTGTGAGCGTGCAGGTTTTCTATGCAATCATAACTGGCTGGGTACTCACTAGGATGTTCCCACATATTTTTAAAGAAGATATCTCAAGGAAGGGTTTAACTATCAAAATTGTTGCTGCCGTGACATTATTGGCTGGAATCTATCTTATTTCCTAAGTATAATGGAACTTTATGGATGCACTCCCGCGGTTCCCCCAGTTCAAAAAACTGGAAATCACAGATAAAAAACATATCGAATCAATCACGCACCATTTCAAGGCGTATTCTGATTTTAACTTCGCAAGTCTTTGGAACTATGATACAGAAAACAAGCTCGAATGGAGCATTTTAAACGATAATTTGGTTGTAAAATTTGCAGACTATGTAACTGATGAACTCTTCCTCTCTTTTATTGGCAAAAATAAAATTATCGACACGATTTATGAACTCTTAGACCATGCAGATAAACAAAAACTTCCAGTATATCTCAAACTCATTCCAGAAGAAGTTATCCACTTGGCAAAAGACATAAAAGAGCATTTTCATGTGGAAGAAGATCCACACAATCACGACTATATTCTTTCAATAGAAGAATATCTCACATTTGCAGGGAACAAATTCGCGAGCAAGCGGAAAAATCTCAGAAAATTCTCAGAACTCTTTCCCGATGCGATCGTAGAAATGCTTGATTTATCAAAAGAGTCGGTCCAAAACGAAATTTTGTCATTGTTTGAAGAATGGTCAGAAATGAAAGAGCATACCAAGGATGAAGTCCGCCATGAATTAAAAGCAACTGAACGATTTATGAAACATAGCAATCATTTTGATCATATTTTCCTCGGCATTCGACATAATGGCAAGCTGATTTCATACTCGCTTTTAGAAAAAGGGCATGACAGATTTCTTCATAATCATTTCATAAAAACCCTCGGGGATTATAAAGGCCTATTTGAAAAAATTGATCACGAAATGACCAAAACTGCTCATGCACATGGATATTCTCTCGTAAATATTCAGCAAGATTTGGGATTAGAAGGCTTGAAAGCTGCAAAAAGCCTAGGTCGCCCAGTCAGCTTTTTGAAAAAATACATTGTGAAACACAAGAATTGAGGCTCTAGAAAAGATCTTCAGAAGGATAGCGAACTCCCCTTTCCTGTACAAAAACATCCATATCTTGTGCACCAAAAAACTTTTGTATGTATTTCACAATCTCCTCCGTTTCAAAATTTTTGCAAGAATAGATATCTAATGTAAGAAATTGTCTTTTCACAAATGTGTGCAGTGAAATGTGGGACTCTGCAATTATCACAAAACCCGTCCAACCACCCGGGTCATGTACCCCATTGCCTTCTGCATGAATAAGCTTCGGATCAGTTAATTTTGTCATGTCCAATTTATCCGGTGTGTCATTGAGGAATGCAAGGAGTTTTTGCTCATCATCAAGGACCTTTGGATCACACAAATAGGCGTCAATCATTAGATGTAGACCGAAGTTTTTGCGATCTGTGGAAGTTTTCATCTCATCAATGATAGCAGATGCTTGACTTTCTTCCTAGCCTAGACTACAGTGTAGGTATGGCAAAACATATTCTTGTCGTAGATGACGATGAATACATTCGCGAGCTGTACGAAGAGGTCTTGAAGGATGCCGGCTATACCGTTGATATTGCTGTTGATGGCCAAGATGGCTATGACAAGATAAAAGCCACTCCTTATGACCTCGTAATGCTTGACATCATGATGCCAAAAATGGACGGTGTTCAGCTCCTCAAGAAACTTGCCGAAGAGAAAATCCACCCACATGTTGTTTTACTTACCAACCTTGCTCATGACCCCGTGATGAAAGAAGGAAAAGCACTCGGCGCTCTCGCCTACCTCATAAAAGCAGATATGACTCCAGATCAGCTGGTTGGGGAAATTAAGAAATACATATAAGACTACTTCGCGCTCTTTTTTTGCCTTGAAAAGGGATGGGGATTATTTTGAATGTGTATGGATTAACTTTCTACCAGTAACCTTTTCCTCAAAATCTTCTATTTGATCAAGTGACTCACGTCCTAAAACAATAATTTTATGAAGTGTTTTCTTTGCTGCAGCTCCTTCTGTTTTCGTTGTAGCAAGCATCGCAAGCTGTCGCATATCATTGATTGGCTGCTTCAAATCAACAGCCATCTTAACCACTTTGTTTACCAAAAGCGCATCAACCTTGTTCTTAATATCCCCCGTCTCCTCTTCAAGAATCAATACCTTTTTTTCTGCTTGCTTCAGTTGTAGGTATTCTTTCTGGAGAAAATAGGTAAGTGGAACTACGCTAAAAAGAGACACCATTGTCATAATATCAATCGTTAGATCGATTGTGCCGATGTTGCTATAGAAAAGTCCAAAAAGGACAATCACAAAAAGTAACGTTGTGAAGGTTGAATACATAAATGCGAGCATAATTGCAATTAAATAGAGCAAATAGAAAAATGGGGAGAAAAACCAGCCTGTAATACCAACCCACATTAAAAGAGATACGAAAACAGCAACAAAATAAAGGTTTTGAATCAACATGCTGTTGACAGCTTTACGCGCCATAGGCCAATAAAGTAGCCCTGCAGATGCCACAAAGACAAAAAGAACAAAAAGTGAGTTGACTGGTGCTTTTGTAGCAGGCATTACTGTGAGCACATATGCACTAAGGGTTATCAGAGCAACCATCACACTCGCCTTTTTGTGTTCCATAGATACATGGTAGTGGAATTGGGTGAAGAGGTCAAGAAGTGAAGTGGTGAAGTGGTGAAGTGGTGAAGTGGTGAAGTGGAACAAGTATAAGCTCCCCCTTTATTCCCACCCCATTTCACCGTTTGACTATTTCTCTTCTCACCGCTTCACTTTTTGAGCGTATCACTAATTGACCAGTTCACCAGTTACCAGTTACCAGTTCACCAGTTACCAGTTGACACCCACCTTCCAACGCCGTACACTTTAAAAACATTAATTACGTTTGGTTTTAGATACAAAATGGGTCTTCTCAAGTCGTTAAGTAGATATATTCTTGTTGCAGCGGTCTTTCTCTTTCCGCTCTTTTTTCTACCAATAACTCAAGAATTTTTTGTAACGCAAAAGTTTTATCTCATATTAGTTGCTGGACTCATCTCACTTACCCTTATTGGAGTATCCATTCTCGCAACCAAGCAACTCCATACCCTCAACACACCATTCATTCGCATACTTGTGGCCCTTTTGGCAGTCAATGGAGTATCAGTCTTTTTTGCCTCAACTAACCGACTTCAAGCGCTTTACTCATTACCAAATGGACTTCTCCCCCTCATATCCGGCATTCTCATCTTTCTCACGGGGCTCTACATCTATGCAGAAACTAAAAAAGAATTGCCTGTTAAATATGCACTCGGACTTGGCGGTACTCTTGCTGCTCTTGTTTCTGTCTTTTTCTACTTCAACCCGTTCGCAAGCGCGACACTTCCAGAAAGCCTCGCTTTTCTCAAAAACCAACAATTTTCATTACTTGGAAATGTCTTTGATTCTGCTCTGTTTTTTGGATTTCTCGTTGTTGGAGGTATTGCCTCATTCTTTTCAAGTAACATTCGTAAATCCATAACCGCACATATGCCACGCCTCATTTCGCTCCTTGTAGCAGCGATTGCACTTGGCATGATGATTACGTTCCTCTTAAAACCAGCCGCCGCAAATCAAGAATCATTCAGACTCCCTCCATTTGGGGCATCATGGAATGCAGTTGTAGAAACATTGAAACAACCTAGAACTGCTCTCATCGGAGTTGGACTTGATAATTTCGATGTGCTTTTCACCGCCACAAAATCCCCATCATATAATGCATCACCCAATTGGCAAGTCAATTATGAACTTTCACGCTCTGCTCTCCTCCATATTTGGGCTGAGACTGGGCTTCTTGGCCTTATCACAATGCTTCTTTTGATGCTCTATGTAATAAGAGAGGTTCATGGTCTTCTTTCCAGCAAAGATCCTGACGGCCTCATGTTTGCATTACTTGGGGCATATCTCGGAATTTTAATTCTCTTTTTTCCGCCATCCTACATTGTCTTAATGCTTATGTTCTTCTATCTTTTGGCACTTGCTCAACGATCACTTCACAATGATAAAGACGCAATCAACACCGTCAATCTTTCTCACATGCCAATGGCATATGTGTCACTTTTTGTGCTCGCAATGGCTGTGGCTCTGGGAAGTGGATATTTCGTACAACAAGCATATGCCTCAGAAATGTATTTCAAAAAATCGATCGATGCTATTCGAACCAATAACGGACGTGATGTCTACACCAATCTTCAGCAAGCAGTTCAACGAGCTCCGTATAACGAAAAATTCCGCAATCAATTTGCCCAAGTCAATCTTCTTTTAGCAAATAATCTTGCTCAACAAAAAGATTTATCGGATGATCAACGCCGTGCCGCTGGTCAATTTATTCAACAATCAATCGCCGAAGCAAAAGCTCTTGTATCTTTGAACCCAAATAGAGCCTCAAACTGGAATACATTAGCTGTGATTTATCGAAACATCATTAATGTTGCCCAAGGCGCCGATGCATGGACAATCGCCTCCTATCAAGAAGCAATTAAACATGATCCAGTAAACCCACTTCTCCACCTCAATTTGGGCGGCGTATTTTATGGTGCAAAAAATTATGAAGGTTCTACAAAATCATTTGAAAGAGCCGTTTCACTCAAGCCAGATTGGGCAAATGCACACTACAATTATGCTTGGAGCCTTTTCCAGGAAGGTAAAACCGCCCCAGCAGTTGCAGTAATGCAAAATGTCCTGACCTTACTTGAGAAAGATTCCGAAGATTACAAGACTGCACAGACAAATTATGATGTCTTTAAGGAAAAGCTTGACGCAGAAGCATCCGAAGCCGCCAAATTAAAACCAGAGCTCCAAGCGCCAACAGATTCAAACGCAACCCAAAGCCCACTCCAATTGCCAGGAAGCCCTGCTCCACAATTGTCTCCAGCCATTGAGCTGCCAGAAAGTTCTGCGCCAGATGTGAGCCCTCAAGCTGCACCCACATCAGCTCCAACTGCAGCTCCAACAGAGGTTCCTGCCCAGTAACTGGCAGAGCTTATTTTACGCTCAGCACGCGAATATCAGAAGGATACTCCCCTAAAACCTCGACGTTGTTTTTTCTACATACCACAAGATCCTCAATCCGTACGCCACCCCATTCAGGATAATAAAGCCCTGGTTCTATACTAAATACCATACCCTCTTCGAGCTTATCCATAACCCCATTACGCAGTGATGGCGCTTCATGAACAGCAACGCCAATGCCATGGCCCAACCCGTGCAAATAATGATTTAATTCATTTTCTTTTTTGAAGAGATCAGCGGTAATTGCCCAACCTTCTTCGCATGTCATGCCGGCTTTAATGTGCTGAATTGCGCTTTTTTGTGCCATGTGGACAAGTGTATATATTCTTTCTTGCTCAGTCGTTGGTGGTGCAGTAAAAAACACGCGAGTTGTATCTCCACAGTATCCAGCAACTAAGGCTCCACAATCTATTAATATCATGTCGCCGGCGGCAAGTTTTTTGGCACCAGTTTTGTAATGTGGTTGAGCGCCAGAGTCACCGAATGCAACAATTGAATCAAACGATGGCCCCTCCGCACCAAGTTCCATCATTTTTGCATCAAGTTTCATACGAATCTCAATCTCAGAAACGCCAATTTTAAGTTCAGGAAGTATGGCATCGAGCGCAGTATACGTTAACTGCTGAGCAGTACGAATTTTCTCTATTTCCTCTTCAGACTTAATAACTCGCAAACCAGAAACAGCATTTTTCACCGGTAAAAGATCGACGCCAAGTTCCTGAGAAATTTTTTGATGTTCTGCAATTGTTAAACTTTCTGCCTCGCAACCAATTTTTTTCATACCATCCAGGCATTTTTTGAAAATCTGAACCATCATATTTCTTTCACTCGCAGGAATAATTTCTACACCGGGAAGTATGGTCGTTCGGGCTGATACTTCATACATTCGAGGGATCACAAGGTATGTCTTTTCAAGTGTAACGATGGCGAAAGCCTCACGTTCTGTTGGAACAAGCCCCTTAAAGCCAGTTGTATACGTAATTGAATCAGCGTGAGAAATCACGCAGGCTTCCAACTGATGCGCCGTGAGCATTCTTCCAATTCTGTCTTGCAATGTTTTCATATATATTTATGGCAATTTAGTAATAATTGACTCAGCATTTTCTCCGTCCGTAACAAGTACTATACATTCTAAACCGTACTCACCTGCAAAAATTGCATACGTATCCCCATCATCAACTAAGATACTCTCTCCCTTTTTTAAAGGATATGACTGATCATTAACCGTACACAATCCAGAGCCAGATTCTACATATATATACTCTGATCTTTTGAAGTTTTTTGCAACGCTTCCTACTTCAGGATAAGCCATGTGGATAGCCATGTGGATATGTGCCAGATACACTTGATTATTTTTATGACGAATCACGGTGCACTCAGATCCCCCACTCAGTACATATTTCTTTTCATCACTACTGATTTTTGTTCGTATATTCATATTGAAACAGTGCAACTTTTAACTTCCCTTATATCCACCCGTTACGAGTAATAATACCGTTCCTTCGATACTCGCTGCAAGCTCTTCCATTGGACGAGAATCTCCAGCCAAAATTATCGACCGCCTATGCTCTGAATCATACATCAGTCGAGATAAACTGTGGGCAGCACAGTACGAAATCACATCTTCACGCAGGCAGTTTAAAAGGGCATCTTCGCTTAATGCTCCACTCCCTCTCAATGCTTCATAAATCACACGTCTGCATTGTGCAAGATCAAGTAGTTCTGCTCTATGCTGAGGATTTGCAAAGCGGCGGTTAATGTTTTCCTTCACATGGTTTTCAAGTGTTATCCACGCTTCACGACCACCCGCAAGTCCCATAAGTCCTTGGATATCCACATGAACACGACCATCAGTAGAGGCTAAAGAATATCCCTGTGTTTCATGTGGACTACTAGGAATATGTCCTCCATTCTGCTGTACCACCCATTTTTCTTGAAGATACGTCGCGATACTCTGATGATTTCTACTCAGCTGATTGAAATACTCCTCTTTGGTCATTCCGCGCGTGCTTCCATTATCCCACTCAAAATCTCCTGTCGCAAAAACCACTCGCACTCGAAGTGAAGGATTTTTCTTGAGGAGTTTTGGGAGAACCGTTGACAATCCATCAATGGTATTTAAGCCCGTCCAGCTTATCCCATCAACGAGTGGCCCGCCTGTAAAGCTCACAATATGCGATGCTTCACCATTTGCAGGAACACCGCAAATTTCATCACATGGACAAGTTGGTACGAATATAACCATTTCGTCGTTATGAGATACAGCTTCCTGAATTCGAAATGCAACATGTTCGGCTCGACGAGTATTTATCGTATAAAAAAGCCCGAGATCTGTATGAATGGTATTTGTCGATGCATCAACATGAGCAAGTTCGGGATCTTTTTGATGATACGACCGTGCGACTCCATGCTGATGAGGTATGACTCGTACGAACGGATTTTTCTTTGAGCCATTTATTGCTTCGTAAACGCCAAAGTCATCCTTAGCCAATCCTTCTAACCAACGTGTATTTATAGATCTTCGTTCACGAACGCTTTCAGTATCAGCCGACCGCTTTCTCAATCCCCGTTGCTTCTGAACATCCGGAATGAACTCGAAAAAACCCGCAACCACGCTGTCAATATCTACCTCTCTCATATCTCGACCAATTGCACTTTCGAGAATCTCTTCAACTCGGTCACGAATCAACCGATATATCTCATCTCGCGAACTTTCTGATTCCAAGGACATCACTACTTCAGCTCCGAGTTCAGAGAAATTATGAACTAAGTACTCTCGAGCTGCCCCAATCTCGGGATTATCTGCCCAATATTCCTTCATAAAACCTTGATATGCGCCCGTTAACGCATTCGTAACAAAATCCAGTTGTTTCCTTTCAGATTCAGAGTAGTGCGGTTCTTCGGACTCATGAAGAAGATATGCAATAAAGTCATCAAATGAATCCTCAGAATGGGATGACTGATACTGCATCAACAAAGAATGGACATTCAATCGCCTATCCCGGTCCGCGATTTTATACAGCAAATGTTTGTTGATGCCCCGCTCATTTCCCAAATAGGCTTGCAGCTCGTTCAAAGGCAGCTGACCTGTCAAAGTAGTAGCGATATGCTGCACTCTCAACTGTAGCGGCCGTTGAACCTGAGCTTTATCAAAAGCAGCCTCAGGAATAACAAACCCCCACTCTTTGCGATACCCATCAGGATGATGAATCAGCGCATCAGACCATTCCTCAATCTCTTGAGATTCGATCAAGGTTGTTGTTCTCTGCTTATGGCCATGTGGATACATTGACTGTAAATCCGCAACCACCTGCCTCAAAGCTGCCCGTGAGGCATGTGGATCAAACTCCGGAGCACCACTGTAATTCTGAGCCTCCTTTTGAAGCCTTTCCCTCATTGTCCATACAACGTGTCCTGGTGTGTGTATTTCTTTCATGTTTTTAATTGGCGCCCTATTTCTAATCTCCCTGCCGCCCAAACCAAAAAAAACCGCCCTTTTCTGGGCGGTTGCTTTTTTTATGTTATGTATATCACATAAAGCTTCCCGCCCGTTCAGGGACAATAAATGGAAGCATAATAATTGTTGACATACATGTGACTGACATCTTGATGCGATTATAGCAAGGGAATTTTGGAGATGCAAGCAGAATGATTTGGTTGGGTTCAGAAGAGATGGAATATCTACGAATTGTAGAGTCGTGTATTTCCCGCAAAGCTAGATTAAAAACACTTAAAAGGAAACGTTGGTGCGTTTCTGTTTTCATAATTTCTAACGAATTTTTGTGTATACTAAGAGCATGGACGATCAATTATATGAAAATTACCACTCTCTCCTATCTCAATTTATCGCTTTCAAAAGCATTTCCACAGACCCGGCCTATCAAAAAGAATTAACGCAAACTGCCTCTTGGTTAAACGATTTATTAACGTCTGAGGGATTTGAATCACAATTAGTCACTGGGTATGACAATCCAATTGTCCTTGCTAGCCTCAAAATCGATAAGACGTTACCGACCATTTTGATTTACGGACATTACGATGTGCAGCCAGCAGCAAAAGAAGAAGGATGGAAGAAAGATCCTTTCGAATTAGAGACCACAGATGAGAGATTAGTAGCGAGAGGGGTTGTAGACAATAAAGGACAAATAATGATTCATCTTGCAACAATCTTCCATTTGATGAAGAACGACACACTTAGATATAATGTGACCTTCTTTATCGAGGGAAATGAGGAAACTGGCTCATCTCGTTTGGGCCAATTTGTCAAAGATTATGCTGCTGAACTCAAGGCTGACTATGTGCTGATTTCAGATGGAGAGATTTTGGAGGATTTACCTATGATTGAAGTCGGTTTGCGAGGTGCTGTTAATGCTTCAGTTCATTTGAGAACACTGAGTAACGATCTCCATTCTGGCATTTACGGCGGTGCCGCACCAAATGCTGCTCATGAAGCAGCACGATTAATTTCGGGATTGGTTGATACAAATGGGCATGTGTTGATTGAGGGGTTTTACGACGGAGTGGTTGAGCCAAGTATGGATGAGCTTAAAAATAATAAAGCGATTCCCTTCTCTGATGAAAATCATGCCAAAATAACCGGATCGAAATACCCTTTTAATGGAACAAAGTATGACATTTATACCCAAACCGGCCTCGTGCCCTCTCTGGAAATTACCGGAATTCAGAGCGGATACGTTGGAGTTGGGTTTAGGAATAGCATTGCCGCATCTTCAGGTGTGAAAATGAACATTCGATTGGTAGAAGGACAAGACCCTGCGAAAGTTGAGGAATTGCTGAAAGCTCATTTAGAGCGGGTGATGCCTGAGTATGTTACGTGGGATCTAGAATTTGACATTACCTTCCCCTCAGTTAAAATCGACACTTCAGATCACATTTTTGATACAGTTCGTGGAGTTTTGACTGAAGTGTGGGGATGCTCACCGGTTAATAAATATAGCGGCGGTTCCATTCCAATCGTGATCGATTTTCAAGAAGTCCTCGGCGTCCCAATCATCATGCTCCCCCTCGGCAACGAAGACTGCAACATGCACGGCCTCGACGAAAACTTCCGCGTGGACTACGTGCGAAAGGGTTTGGCGGTTTCGACGAAGGTGTTCGGGAGGTAGGATACAGGGTCCGTCCTTGTCAGTGTCCATCCTTAACATACTCCAAATAGTTGGAATAGGTTTTTGTATAAGGAGAAATCACAAACTTCTTCATTACTAGATCCGTATGAAGCCATAAAGGGTGCTTCTTCTTGTGATAATAGGCCATACTAGACCATAAATAATTTTCCAGTCTTGTACACAGTCCGATAGGGTTAGCATGTATGTACTTTGATACATAAACTAAATACTGATCCGTCTTTACTAATTTCGACTTATATTTAGATTGAAAAAGTGTCCCTTCTCGCTTATATTTGCGATTAAAATACATCGAATATCGAGTGTGCAATGATTTGAGAAAATCTGCAACATCATTTGAATTACTCTGGCGAACTAAGATGTGGATATGATTTGGCATCAAACAAAAAGCCATGAGCTCAATGTTTTCAGAATAATTCTTTATTCGATGCAATTTCAATATCTTGTAGGTAATAATCTGCGCTGGCAGATTACTAGTATAAGCTTCTCTGACTGATTCTATCTTAGGCTGCAAGTAGTCCTTAAGATAGCCTATGTACATTGCATAGTCAGCCGCATTTCTGAAAATTACGGCTTTATTGACACCTCGATTAAAGATATGATATACCCCACCGGCTTGGTTGACAGGTCTGCGATATAATTGCGGCATTTGGACATTGTCTCAAAGCTTTATTAAAACATTATGAAGTGTTTGAAGATGGACCCTGACAAGGACGGACCCTGTATCCTACCTCAAGTAACTCAGCGGATTCTTCGGCACACCGCCTACGCGGATCTCGAAGTGCAAATGAGGTCCGGTCGATCTACCTGTGGATCCTAACCGCCCGACCGTCTGTCCTTGGCCAACTGCCTGCCCAGCCGAAACATCAATCCTCGATAAATGGGCATAAAGGGTCGAAAATCCATTACCGTGGTCAACAATCACGTGACATCCGTATCCGTATCCGAGACAGCCTGAGAATACAACACTTCCGCCATCAGATGCAATGACTGGTGGTAGCGCTTTGTTTGCGATGTCCAAAGCCATATGGTACGCAACTGGATTCTGGCTGATGGTACCTGTAGTTGGCCAAATGAACTGTCCGGCGCCTCTTACACCGGCAATAACTGGTGCCCGTTGTACTCCTCTCCTAGCAATTGCGGGCGCTTGCGGAGGCACACCGCCAGGCACAATTAACGTCTGCCCCACCGACAATGCGAACGTGTCAATATCCTCAAATTCATTAAAATCGAAGTTGACGATATTCTGCGCATCTACCCCGTACCGCTTTGCTATTGAGTAAATACTTTCTCCGGATTTCACTTTATGAGCAATACCTGAAATGGGCAAGATCTCCAACTTTTGGCCTGGTTTTATTGAGTCGCTTTTCAAGTTGTTCTGCCATTTGATCGTATCCACACTGAGGTCAAATTTCAATGCAATCGACGCCAACGTATCCCCTGGTTTCACTTCATATTCCTCGATTTCTGCACGAGATTTTCGGGAAAATTGAGTCTGAAATGACATAGAATACACATCAGCTGCAAGAACCGCTTGAACTCCTGATTCGCCAGATTCTTTGAAATATCCACCGACAAATGGGTTGCTTTCCACAATAATCGGGCCGGCAATCAAGGTCGCCGCTACAAAAATAAAGAAAGATGTGTTTAAAAATGAAGAAGAATATTTGCCTCGCTTAACAATCAATAAGGCCACAATGACATCTTTGACGCTTTCAAATCGCGCCCCCCATCCAAGAAGTCGTGTGTGAACGTATCTCGTAAAGAAGCTGAAAAACTCCTTATAGTCATCGAATCTACCTCTGCGTTGCAACATATGTAGATATATATTATAGCAGCATTAAAGAATATTTATGCAGAGCCCCAGACTAGTTGAAACGAGTTGAAATCTATTGAAATTAGTATTAATCAATTAATCTCAAAGCCGATTTTAACTGATTTCAAC
>JAGORW010000014.1:16281-17734 GCA_018062605.1 Candidatus Woesebacteria bacterium
CCGATTTTAACTGATTTCAACTGATTTACACCGATTTTAACTAGCCTACATGCCGAAAATTTTCTCAAGAAGCTTCTGAATCTTTTTTTCGTTGGCACTTCCAGCAGCTCCTCCGGACGTTTTTGTAAGCTCCTCACGCAACAAAACCAAGCCAATTCGTGTTAATGCCTGTCGCGCTGCAAGAATCTGCTGAACAACATCGTCACTCTTTCTACCGCCATTGATCATGCGACGAATGCCTTCCAACTGACCAATCAAGCGATTCATCCGTGTATCTAACGGATTTTGCTTCACTTTTGCGACTTTTGCTGTGGTTTTCTTCTCTGCTACCATACTCCAATTTTAACCGATTTCAACCGATTTCAACCGATTTTAACCCATTCACACCGATTTCAACTTATCTCCTGAGTCTTTCTGCTCTCAAAATCCTTTCAACTGCCAAAACGTAGGTGGCTTTTCGCACCGTTGTAGAGCCTCCGCCCTCTCCCGCACCACCATCCTCCGACATCTCCCAATATTTCTTCCAAATAGCAGCAAATGCTTTACCCATAATTTCAGCTAACTTTTCATCAACTTCGTGCTCTTTCCAGTAATACCCCATGCGATTTTGAACCCATTCCAAGTATGAAACGGTGACTCCGCCTGAATTGGCGAAAATGTCTGGAATAATCATCATATCCTTCTTGGAAAGAATCTCATCAGCCTCACTTGTAATAGGACCATTTGCCAATTCCAAGATCACTGGAGCCTTAATTTTTTCGGCATTTTCAGCATTAATAACCCCTTCCAAAGCGGATGGTACCAAAATGTCCACATCAAGCTCTAACAACTCCTCATTCGTAATCTTTGAGCCTGCATCATAGTCACTTCTGCACGCGCCGTTCACACAGTAACACTCCATGACAGTTCCCTTTTCTTCTTTACATCTGAGCGTAGATTCTGGATCTAAACCTTCTTTCACGTATACCGCCCCCTTTGAATCTGACACAGCAACAACGCGATACCCTTCAGCAGCTGCGGTCAGTGCGAAGTAATATCCCACATTCCCGAAACCCTGAACGGCAATTGTGACTTCATTTCGTGGTTTGTGGTACCAAGCCCCTGTATTATCAGGAAACTTCTCCTGTAGGTGCTCTCGCAGCATATTAAGGGCTAAGTAACCGCCAAATCCAGTAGCTTTTGTGCGTCCTTCAGACCCGCCAAGCTCCAATGGCTTTCCTGTTAAGGCTCCAGGCTCATGATGACCAACGATTTTCTCATATTCATCAAGCATCCATGCCATAATCTGTCCGTCCGTATTTACATCCGGGGCGGGGACGTCTCTATCTACCCCAATGTACTTTGCAATAAACGTAATATACGCTCGAGAAAGTCTCTCTAATTCTCCTTGAGACAATTCCCGTGGATCAACCTCAACTCCACCTTTACCTCCACCGTACGGGATACCGGCAAT
>JAGORW010000015.1 GCA_018062605.1 Candidatus Woesebacteria bacterium
AGAACGCGAACATTTTCTACGTGATCTCGAGCATGCTCAATAGCCAACACGTCGGCTGCATCTTTGTGAAGAATTGCCAAAGAAGTTGGCGTCTGCAACGTATCGGTGCCGTTATCATAGCCACTCAATCCAAACCATGTTTTTTCATCAGTGATAGGCGTAAATACGACACCTGTTTTTTGAGCTTTACCAGGCACAAGTTGATCCCGATCAAAAATTGGAAGATCTGCTAAAGGAACATCTTTAATATCTGATGGAATCCATACCTGACCCTGTGCAAATCCGTCGAATGCTTTAGCAGCTGCTGCAGCAATTCTTCCTTCCTGATCTCCTCCGCGCCCATATACAACGACATGCTTTCCATCAACAAGATGTCCTGTTGCTGCTGCCAAACTTGGTAACAAGTCACCAGCTTCTATAAGTGTTAACTGAATACCTTCCGCCCGCGCGGCATCAATAATGTCTTGATTTGCTGGTCGATTCATAACAACTAGATTTAAAGTATCTTTGCCATAGAGTCGTGTCATGGCATCGACGTTATACTGTGCACCTCGAGCAATATCCAAAACGCCATTTGCTTCAGCTGACGCAATAAGCTTATACATGTAGTGAACTTCTTCATCTTTTCCACCCAGAATTATTTCTGACTGCCTAGGAGTAGGTTGAAGACCACCGGCTTCACTAAAAGCGATTATCGCTACTGCGCCTTCTCTGCGTGAACAAGCGGCTGTTGTTCCTTCAACTGGATCGAGAACAACATCATACTGTAAGCCGATTTGACTTCCATGGAAACCTTCAAGCACATCTACTTCTACACCGCCTTTTGCTTCTTGTCTTTCTTTATCACCCTCACATCCGACCACAGTAACACCAATATCAAGCTCATTAAATGAGGTTTTAAGAATTTCTGCCGCTGCGTTATCAAGAATAAGAGTGCGAGCCTCTTTTTGCTCATTTGGAAGTTTCTCACCTGGAGGGACAACGTCGAATTGAAGCATAAGCTCAGCGACGGCAGTGGCAGCCTGATCGGTAGCTCTATAAAAATGTCGTGATGCTTTTGCGACTTCTACTGATGTTTCTATTTCAGCCATATTATGAGCTCAATTATTGAATGAATTCTAGAACGACTTTATCTGCTTCTTTCAAATATGAGTCTTTAACACTATCTGGTCCACTATACGTAGCACTTATTGAACCAAGTATTTCGTCTTTACCATTCTTTTTTAGAGTTAACATTCCTCCATAATACATTTCCACATGCTTGCCTGTTGAATCATCAATTTCAGTCTCACCTGCTGAAACATATAAATAGGTTTTGGCCTCAAAAATTCTGGCATATACACCATTATCGGCTGAACCCTCAATTTTTTTAATTACCACAGCGTCTTTTGGCAGTGGTTGACCGCCACCATCTGCATAGCCACAAATAGGAGAAATATGTAGTTTTATATAGCTATCAGGACTTTTAATAACGTACTCGGCACAATCGTGACCATTGGTTGCACCATAGCTTTCACTGGGTTCGGCCCTTCTATTTACTTCAGACAATATCCATGACTGTGGTAGTGTAAATTCAAAGCCATATAATTTAGCACTTTCTATTTTTGTTGCTCCGGAGTTGTTTGTGTCATTAATGACAATCGTTGGTGATATTAATTGAACTACAGTAGGAGCTTGAACTGCTGGAGTTGGTGGAAGTGAGTCTCTTGATGACAATGAATTTTTTGTTCCTAAGTAATAGAATCCAGCGCAAGCTAGAACTAATATAGCTAGAGAAAGAAAGAGAACTTGATTGCGATTTAGATTCTGGCTAGGAAGAGTTTGAATTGATTCAGATGGTTCTACTTGATCCATAATTATATGTATAAATTAAAATCTTACTTCCAGCGCGGAGCAAATCCAGCCATGAAAGCAAACACATGTGCCTTTATCTTGCTTTCACCTCTGGCTACAATTGCCTTTATCATTTCTTTCTTAAACTCTTTTACATCATTTCCTTCATAACAAAGTTTTCCATCGATATAACAGTAGGAACAATATTTTTCGTTCTCTCTGTTTACACCTTTAGGGTCCTTTTTAAAGGGCATTAAACAACTTTCACAGTTTCCATCTAAAGTCTCCATATCAGATGATTATACACGAGTTTATAACTCAGTTCCCTTTTCCCAATATTGTAAGAACTGCTGGAACATCAACTGTCCAAGAGGCGCGTACTCAAAGCGAATTCCCATACTTCTTATGTAGTCTGACGGATCGTGGGACATAATGTAGACCACTCTTTTGTCGAAAATAACTATTCTTGCGTTAAGTGGCTGTGAAAGCCGAATCTGCTCGCCCATATTCACACGGGCCTTAATGAAAGATTCATTCTCTTCATTTCTCTTTTGAAAAAGAGTACAAATCCTAACGCCTCTGTCTAATGCTTCTTTCTGAGCAAGCATAATTTCTGGAGGGAGCTCGTCACCCGAGGCTAAATTATCCATCTCGTCTTTCGCATTTTGAATATCTGCAAGGGCTTTTTCGAACATCATTTCACGACTTTCAATAAAAGTTATGTTGAGCTCTGTTGGTAATGAGTTCTTTTTATTCATCGGGCCTTTCAGAAAAGTATTCAAGAACAAATCTCTTTGCATCATGGCAAATGTCTCAACTGAATCATTGATCGGTATGGCTTGAAAAAGTGCAGGATGTTTACCCGTTTGCTTAATACAACCTAAGCTTTCCAATTGTCGCGTTGATCTATATACCGCATGAGGAAAGATGCTTAGTTCATTGCCAATGTCTACGGCGCTCAATGGACCTTTGGCAAGAAGGAGTGAGTATATATTTCTCGTTTGCTTTGAGAGTGGTGATTTGAGCTGCATGGGAGTATTTTAATACTCTTTTGTTAAAAGAGCAATGTGTCCTATAATCCTATCCATGAATGCAAAAATTTCTGACTTTCTATTGGCTGGGAGAAGACTGCGCACGACTGAAATAGTCAGCTTACTACTATCTTCTTCATTTGGTCTGAACGCTATTTTCTACGCGGCATGGCTTGGATATTCAATAGGTGCTTGGGCCTTGCTTATTCAGTTTGCGTGGTCGTTTAGCTTTTTTCTCCTCATTCCAGTTGCTCGACATTTTACCAACATATCGAGTCTACACGATTTCCTAGGGCAGTGCTTTGGCTATAAAACAAAACTCCTCGCAGCTTTATGCTCACTTATAGGAATTATCTATTTTGTTGCTTGGGAAGTGAACATTAATGTGACGACTGTTACACCACTTTTACCTGGAAATGTTGGTGTATTTACCATCACAACCTTTGCTTTTGGCGTTATAACATATACGTTATTATTCGGTTTGCGAGGAAATGCATACATAGATAAATACATTAATCTGATCAAGTTGGCCATGCTTTTTGCGATAACTTCTATTGCATTCTTTCACTTTCTAAAACTTCCAAACGATGTTATCTATCAATCAGCTTTCCCTTCTTTCGACAAAGTAGTAACAAACCTGGGCTTAGTCGGTCTTATTACTAATATAGTTTTCAATCTGGCGTGGCAGTTTGTAGATAATTCTTCATGGCAGAGTATTATTGGTGGCTCGGAAGCGTCAAAGGGTTCGACTTTACGAAACTTAAAATACAGTGGCTTAATGATTTTCTTAACGGTTAATCTTATTTCGACGGTTCTGGGAATTTCATTGGCTCAAATGAGTAATGTAACTCCAGATAATATTCTTTCAATGACGTCTGGGCTTGTTCCTCAATATGGAAATCTAGTTTCGACTGGGATTATCGTCTTGAGCATTGGGTCTATGATGTCATTGGTAGATGGCATGCTGCTTTCGTTGGCACTGACGGTAAGCAGTGATATATTGCCTAAGAATCAGTGGACTAGGTTTAGTGAAAAGAAAAGGTTGCGATTGATTCAGCTGATGATTATTGCTTTCGGGTTAGTAACAATTTGGGGATTTGAACACATGTTGAAGGCCATTCAGATTAACCTATTCGATTTCTTGTACATAATTGTGATCTCACAACTTTCATTAATTGGACCTGTGATATTCGGTTTGTATGGAAAGGTTAATAAGAATGACAAGATATGGATTGCTATTCTTCTGGCATTGATTGTGGGATTTGGATCAGTAGCGATTGGTAAAATGACTGAGAATAAAGTGCTAATCGATGGAGCGGGGACGTTTTCAGTAACCACATCGCTGGTGATGGCTTGGGTATTAGATCGTCAAGGCAAACCCTCAATAGCTTTAAGTGCAGACTCAGCTTCTAGTTCCTCTAGTAGAGCTCTCATCTCAGCATCGAAATGATCTGGACGAACATTTGATCGCGCAAGCTCTACAGCTTTGCGATGAATTCTACCGGCTTTATATCCATCAGGATCATCGAGATAATCATGAAGCCTCCATATCTCACCTTGTGGTTTTAGAATATTTGGAATTGAAAAAGATGAATCGTCATCGTCAGTTGGAGCCAACGCACCATCAATAGCGCATTGAACCATGAGTTCCCATTGAGCCATTTCTGGATCAATATCTCGAGATAAGCGAGGACTAATAGTTCGTGTATCGACAAAATATGTACCTTCTTCTACCTGACCGGTTCTAACGTCAATGATTCTAAAGCTCGCTTCATCTCTATATACGGGACCTAATGCTGGAGCAAGTTCTGTAGATGGAGCTGCTGAATCGATGATCTCAACTTTTGGTCTTAGAGGAATACTGCCAGGTATAATATCTGTCTTTTCATGTATATCGGTCGGTGCCTCACTGCTTTCGCCCATATTTGTACTATATCATACAGAATATAGAGCAAAAAGAAATGTACCCGACGAATCTCTATTCGTACATACTATTGCTCATTTTTATAAACTCTATGAGCTTAGCACTAAGGTTTGATACAATGAGAGTGATGATTCAAGATATCTTTCCAGATGATTGGCAAAAAACACGAGGGTTTTACTCGCCCGCAAAGAAAATTGACATTGGGAATGCGTTTTTAGTTTTTGTCTCTGGCCAACAAGTTGGTAAGAATGAGAATGATGAAGCAATAACGGATGATATTGAAGAGCAAACCGAGCTTGTCTTCCAAGCTATTGAGAAAACTCTAAATGCAGCTGGTGCCTCCCTTGATAATGTTGTAAAAGCCCAAATATTCTTAACGGATATAAAGGACTCCTCTAAGGTATCTGCTATCAGAGATAAGTATTTTGCGATCAGTAAGCCTGTAAGCACACTAGTTGAGGTCAGTGGTATGACACGCAAAGGCGCAAAAATTGAGATAGAAGTTACGGCAATTATAAAGAAATAGGGAGAATGTCTTTGCTTTGAATGCTAGATTTAAATACCAGAAACTTTAAAAAGTGTTCCTATTCCATAAGTAACAATCATAGCTATCAAGCCACCCGTCACTAGTCTTGTTGAGGCACGAATAACGCTGGCTCCTCCAATTTTTGCACTAAGAATTCCTGTTAATGTCAGTGCTATAAGCACCGAGGCAAAGGCGATTGGAATGCGCATGGAAGCAGATGGCAGCAATATTGCGACGAGGGGTATTATTGCCCCTATTAGAAATGATGCTGCAGAGGCGAATGCTGCATGCCAGGCATTTGTTAAATTATCAGGATCTATACCAAGTTCCACATCAATATGAGCAGCAAAAGCATCGTTTTTTGTCAGTTCCTTTGCAACAACCATTGCTGTTTTTTTACTTAAACCTTTCTTCTGATATATTAACGCAAGCTCCTCTAGCTCTACTACTGAAAAATCACGCAACTCATTTCGCTCTTTATTAAGTAGTCCTTTTTCCGAATCTCTCTGACTGCTAACTGACACATACTCTCCTGCAGCCATTGAAATTGCACCAGAAATAATCCCAGCTATACCTGCGGCTAAAATTGTACTTGAAGAATCAGTAGCTCCAGCAACACCCATTACAAGACCTGCAACTGACACAATTCCATCATTCGCACCTAATACAGAAGCTCTAAGCCAGTTGAGTCTCGCTCCTTGACCTGAAGAATGTGCCTCTAGATGAGTTTTATTGTTTTTCAATGTGACCCCAACGGTCCGCAGTTCGAACACCTAATAAAGTGGCTCGATGGGTTGAGGGTATTATATCAGGAAACAGGAGAAAATAAGTGAAATACTAGACATTCTCAGAATCAATCAGATTTTGGATTACTTGTCTCGCTGCTTCTTGGGCCGAGGGTAAAGTTTTAAATACAGAAAATATACTATCCATATTATCAGCTGAGACTCGAGTTTATTCGACTTCAACTGTCTCAATGTCCAGTTTACACACTTCCCAGCCATTCTCAAATATCTGATGACACTGACCTACAATACATTGCTCTTTGGTAAGCTGACACATTCCTGCGTTTGTTGGGTGAGCATCGCCTGTATATGATCCGGTTAAGCGGACAGATTGGTTAATAAAAGGCGCAAGGTCAACCTTGCTTGTGCCAATATACATAATGTCTTCATCTTGATTGAATGAAACAGCATAATTCTCACCCAGTTTTACAATGGTGTACTCAGCATTGGGGACATCAAGCGGTGTGGGTGGAGCAGGAGGAAGCGAGGAGAATTGTGAAAATCCGTAGCCGACAAATATTATTATAGCAAGAACCGAAAGAATGAGTGACTTTACGAAAAGCTTTTTATCCTTGCCTACGGCCGCAAGAAGATAGAGCGGTGTGATAAATGCGAAAGCTATAAACATTGCCCATGTCGAATACACATGTCCCTTGGCAGTTAAGTAATAGTCTCCGAACATTGATCCGTGAACAAACGGGGGGATAAAGTTTAGAATTGGAAGTGTATCGTTACACACATACAGATTTCCATCTATTTTCATTGACCAGATGATGGCAGCAAGTAGAAATGTGATGGGTAATAAAAGCAGATAGTTTAGTATCTTGAATTGGTGGTCAATGTTTTTATGTTTCATGGTTAGAACAGAATATCATTTTCTATATAACAGCTTTGTAACAATTGAGAGTGAAATAAGCATAGTCAAAATTGTCATCAATTCCCAATATCCAGACCAATCGAGGAAATAAATATTAATGAGAAAACGGTCAAACAAGAAATCATGAAACTTTGAATATGTGTTATCAGCTAGATGAGACAATACATATCTCTCGCTAATGATAGTCAGCAGAAAAGATAAGCCATAGACCTTCCACGGAAGATTTGTTTTGCTATTTTTCAATATAAGCGTTTTCCACAAATATGTTAACAGGGCGGTCATTAGACTCAGATATGACACTACTAGAAGATAAAAGGCTGGATTAAAAACGTGGTGATGAATCGTAAATAACCCTAGAAATCCTATGATATGAGTACATAACAGTATAAAGAAGGTGCTCATGGCAAACGTTTTTATTGATGTAACTTTTTGAATAACTTTAGTTATTCCAATAACGGTTAGTAAGCCGATTACAAGTCCAGCAATACCAGCCACTAGTGCGAGCAGGAAGAGCGGAAGGCCAGGCGAGACAGGAGATCCAATTCCAAGCGACACCATTGAAAATCCATAGAATGCAATGAAAAGGAAGGAGCTTCCAAGATATGTAGCAAGGAGATATATGAAAGAAAAACCAAGACGATTGATCAGCTCAGTCGACATTACTATGCGCTTTGGAAGCATGTATCAGTATATCATCAATCTTTGTAATGATTCAATATGTAAGTGAGACTTACTATCTAATTCCTAAACTCTCAATAAAATTAAAACTATTCTTACAATTGCGCTCATATGTAAGCTGCCATGGACTGGTTCCTGGCTCCATTTTTGAAATCTCTTGCTGATGCTCCTTTTCATACTTAAGCATTTTTCTCCAACAGTATGAGTCTTTGAATGATAAGGTGCCTGCCCAGATGATTACTAGTACAGAAATAACAAACAGGACAAGCGCATTTCTACCTAAATATTTTTGTGCGATTTTTTGTGCAAACCAAGCTACAGCTATGAAGGTAATATACGTAATCACTCCTCTATCGAGTAGAAAGACGAGCGCTGGTGTGGCAACCCAGAAAGAGGCGTGAGCTACTAAAACTGCGTTTCTAAGTAGTATGGGCGAGGGTTTGCTGCTTTTCCATAATTTATATATCGAGACTACTTGAGCAAAGAATCCCAAAGTAACTAAAATTGTATAGGGAGATAAAATCGACGCTAGGTACTCCGTACTACCAATTGCTTCAAGAATTTGATCGAGTGCGATGATAAAGAAATGGAATCCATATATCAGCGCTTCAACAGACAGAAATGCCAAAAGGGCTTTTGGTTTGTCTTGATTTTTTATCATGATGTGAAATTTAGTAATGATTAATCGTGGTACTCATGAAATTGTTTCTCATTCACTTTACCATCTTTATAGCAGACAAGAAAACTATACCATGAAGCATCTCCTTGCCCGTTGAGCTTTCCATCACTGCTATATCTGTAGCAATCTTCGACTCTGGGATCGTTGGGGGCAATAATCACATTTTCATTGTTTGGATCATGTATACCAAAATCATCATGAGCGAGCGGCACTCCAAGCAGTGTAATGACCTCGACGCTGCTCATGCCAACTTGCACTTGCTCAAACTTTTCAGGAGTAAAATCTGGAGCAAAGATTGTGTCAATGTAGGGGTCTTTGTCGTAGTGGCCCTCAGTATGGAGTGGTGAACGATATTTGGGAACTCCGTCCTGATCTACAGGGATACCGATTTCAATAAGAGGAATTGCCCTAAGATGTGGTGTCCAGACGCTCAGGAAATATCCGGCGAAAATGTTAAGTGAAGAATGGAGGAAGATGAAAAGAGTCAGAAAGAATGATCCTGCGAGAATAAGTGATGCATTCTTGAACCTATTTATCTGATTTTTCTTCATTATCTTAAGTATAGAAAGAGAGGATTTGGAAAACAAGGCTCAAATGATTAACTAATACTTTTAAAGTGTATCTATGTAAAAATCACTGCTAGTCATTATTAAATACCCGTAGTACCAGTGACCCAAACGGACCGCAGTTCGAACACCTTATAAAATGGTTTGACGAATTAAGAACTATACTAGAGTAGTTAAAGCTAGGTTAGTTTGCACCTTGAATTTTCTTTAAAATTGCAATTAAATTGCTTCGAGCTTTATTTAGTTGAATAACTAATCGCTTCAAGTCAGTATTTCTATCTTTTAACTCCTCTGCTTTTTTCTGGATTCCCTCAATAATTGGAAGATTTATTTGTTTTCTAACAACAGGAGAGATCCCAAAAAGAATCTGGGTATTATCAATATTAATCCACGCTGCTCTATAAACTAAATAATCAAGGTGCGCTTCTATATCTGCGTGATCTCTATCACTAGAAAACCCACTTTCTTTTTTATGAGCTAACGCTGGATGAATAATTTGTTTTTTTAGAGTAGTATCAAGTCTTTCAGCTATTATAAGCGCCTCTTCCGCTTGGTCTAAAAATTTGAGCAAATCTGCTACAATATAATCATCATCTGAAAGAGACTTGTCTTGATATGCAATTAAAACCTGCTCCCAATATCTATCCTTTGTGGTGAGTAGTTCATATAGTTGATTAATTCTACTCCCGTCGAAATAAAAAGTAGGCCCCTCATTCGAAAAATTCCATATACTTTCGTGTCTTTTAGATAATCTGTTAATAGATTTTTTTAATAATTTTAGATTAATCTTCAATGTCATCTTTGCCTGCTTATCTTCCCATCCTTTCTGGAAAAAGAATCCAAAAATTAAAACTAATACTGCTAATAGAAATCCTCCGATAAATTCCAAAGTAAGATTCTCAAGAAATGTTTTGTTTGGTCCCGGTTTTAGGCAAAATACTTCATAATAATAAGCAGATATAGAAGTGATAAGGAGCAAGAAAACTATAATTGCAATCTTTTTCATATAAGGCTTAACAGAATTCAAACACTTTTGAGGCTAATTCAAATTTCCTATTCTTAAACAAATGTGCGTTCAAGTAAAACTTTAAGCTAGATTGTTCGAACACTCTGCGTGAGCGTCCCGTTCGGTGACCCAAAGGTTCGAGCAACCGAACCGAACTTATATCAAGCAGTGCTAAGTTTACAAGATTTGTATTTTACCTTCAATAAGGAGGTTGCTTACCTGTATCCTATATCCGCTTAGGGATTCAAACCATATACTACATTATAGTGAGAAAGAGGAAGTTAAAAGTAGTTTTTTACTTATTGAAGCGCCTTAACATATCTTCAATTGATCCTAGTCCACTTTGAGTTGATGAGGGGGCAGGTTTTCTTGGAATACCTCTGAAATAATCTGTCAGTGCACTGGATGGAGCTGGTTTTACTCTTAAGACAGTTTTTATCTTCTTTGATATCCATTCCCATGCATTTTTAGGTAAAACTCCATTATGTGCAGTGAGGTTCACTTGGACTACCAGAAAAAGTAGACCTGGGTGTTTTGTAAGAATGTTATTAGCGATGCTTTTCTCATTTTTTGCTTGAATAGTTGAGACGATATAAACATTTGGTAAGTAATGCCACCAATCACTGATTCCATTCATCTTTACTATTGTGTTATGCAGATCCTTTTCATTGAATCCTGCTTGCGTGTCGTTGTATACAATCAAATAATTCATATTATTTTTTTACAATTTTCGCTTTTCCTGTAATTGTAGCGCTTTTTGTATCAGGCTGAAAAACTCTTGAGATATCGTAAGGCTGAAGTCCCTTACCTTTTTCACCCATAGTTTCAAGTACTTTTAGATTGTAATTGTATCCTTCACTCATCAAAAGATTTGGATTATATTTTAGAGTTATCAGAAGAACAATAAATAGAGAAGCCACAAAAATTACCCATATATAAAATGGCTCCTTCCAATCCATAAATATAGCTGTTAGCAAAAATCCAACAGTAATAATAAAAAAGAAGGTCATGAAAGGTGAAACTGCGCTACTTCGATAATAGTGACTTAAGCCCCACCCCATTCCTTTGATCTGAATATTCTCTTTTTCGTCTAATTTTCGCATAGTCATTTTTCCTTTATGTTTGAACTCGTCTTTCTATCATTTTGGACTAATGTTCCTGCATGTACTTATAATAAATTTGTGACATATTGTTGAATTGTATGTATGTGTGGGGAGATAGAAATCGTAAAAGAGGCAAGTTGGGAAAAGTTAGCTAAGAACTGTAAACCTTCCGCTGCTTTCTGCATTTTTGTCTTGTCTGGGTAGGGATTAAGAAGCTCTCCTTGAAACTCTCGTATATTTTCGAGTGCTTGAGCAGTATATTGATCACTAATGTGACCCTCTTTTAGGATTAAGGCTAGTTCCTTAAGAGCTGACAGCACTTCTTTATTCTGATTATTCTGCGTAATCGTCCCTGTGTTGGTACCAGTCAAGATACCATTCAAGTTTTCAACATTGAAGTATTGTTGAACTATTGGATCATTAGTCCTTTGCGGCGGCCTAGCTTCGTAGAAGCTATCAATAAGGATACGATGTCGGTTAAAAGTTTCCCATACCGGATTGCTCAACACTTCTCTTATTTCTTCCAATTCCTTTTCTTCTCCTTCCAGTGCTGCTTTAATTGATGTTGAGAGCTTTTTCTCATCTAACAATTGCTTTTTCCAGCTACTGTATTTCCAAATGAGGTCGTATATTTTCCCCCAGTTCTTTCCCATAAATCCTATCTTAGTAGTATCAAAATCACCCCCTCCACCCTCAATCCTTTCGTTTATATATTTTTGAAACTTTTGTACTTCAATATACTCCTGAAATAAGCTGACATTGTCATTTGTCGCATAAGGTGCTGCAAGCTCAATATAGCGATTAAATGCTTTGACAAAAATTCTGAGTGACTTCAACCGAAACTGTAAAGTCTTTGAATGCTCGTCATTCCATTTTTCCATAGCCACATTATACACTCCATTTGTATTTGTGCTTAAATATGAATGAACGTCGTAAATTGATTATAAGACGACGCACTTTTGTATTGCTAACTATAGCGATATACTCTGTAATGTATCACCTGCTCTACTATAAGCCATTTTCAACATGTTTTTCATTCAAAATCACAGTTTCGAAAGTATTGCCTTCAAGTACTTTTACGAAATAAAATATAAACATGGTTTCAAAGAAGATTCACAACTCAATACAAATACTGCGTGAAGCAAAGAAAATAATCAGCGATCTTCAGTTACCCTGTCATCCAGAGGTCATTTTAAGGGAGGCAGCAAAAGCTGTTGAGACGTATCGGGAGGGAAGTGCTGAAGAACCTGATAAAAAGCTCGTTTGTAAAGCAATGTCCTTACATGAGTTTCAAAATGGGCTTTTGCTTTCGATGGCTGTTTCCGATTTATATAATACGCTTGCAGTTGATATGCTTCGAAAAATCCAAAAAGAATATGACTGTACCTCCATAAGTGAACAAGCAACTGCAGAATTAGCCTCGCTGTGTTATGTAAGAACATTACATATTCAGACTGAAATAGCCAACGCATTAGATAAAGGAGGAATTAACAACACGGGAATAAAATTCATAGAAGTTATGAGCAAGGAATTAGATAGAGCTGTAAGACATTATTTGAATGCAATTCAAACATTAAGGATGCTCAAACAACCTCCATTAAATTTAAGCATAAAGACTAATTCCACATTTGTAGGTCAAAATCAGTTTGTTCAAAAGAATCAATATGTTAACAACTCCATATGATTTAGGAAGATTCCTGATAGTTGAGAACTGTGTTAACTTGAAAGTCAACGACATACCATGCTTAACGAGAATGGAGCTTAAATTCTGCTTCTCAGAGGCTTATATAGAGGTTCTGGGAGTAATAGTGACCCTTACTACCTCCAAAACTCAATTTAATGGTGAGCGGCTCTGGTTTATATGTCCTAGGTGTCAAAAAAGAGTAGGAGTGCTTTATAAACATCTAATGATAAAGAATATTTGTTGTAGAAGCTGTTCAAACCTGAAATATCGGAAACAGAGATTCAAGGGGATGCTTGAATCAAGCATTTCATAACCGCCTAAGATACTGCTCGAAAGATCATAATCACTCCGCAAGCCGGAAAGTGTGATTTTCTTTGAAGCTTCTATTCTATGCATGAACTCAAACAAAGGGATCTTAATATGTTGAATTATTGATTTAGTGTGCTAACATGAGCTTGTATGCAGAAGACTAACTCAATATCCAACAAGTACGTGGTGGTCATTGTTATAGGAACATCACTTGTTGTGTATTTGGCTGGGCAACAATGTGTGTATCGAGTCAATAGTCTTATTTTTGGTGCTGTCGAGTCAAACTTAAATAAAGCCTTATGTAATATTCAAATTATTATGAATGAGCCTCCAGAAGTTAATCTGGCTTCAGGTGAGGTGCCAACATATTGGTCATCCCACACCGTGACGGCTAGTGGTACGGTGAGTAACGCAACAGTAAGTCCAGCTCGGCTGAGTAATCCTTACTACTAATATATAGAAGATTCAGAATTTGAGCCATGCTATAATTTATCTAATTATGAGAACAAATGGGATTTATTTTGCAATGATCGTTATCTTCATAGCAGGTATGTTCTATTGGTTTCAATGGCGACCAAGTGAAATAAGAAAAAAGTGCTTGCAAATATCCCGAGAGGTTTATTTGAAGAGTACAACTGATGCGGATGAAGACGGAGATGGCCAAATCAAAGTATCAGAAATCGAGAGATACCAAAAATGGTCAGATAGGAAATATGATAACTGTCTTCACGAGGAGGGTTTGAAATAATAAAAACATATAGTACTAGAAACTACTCTACATCAATCTTGAATAAAAAAATTCTGTTTGAAACACCACCTTTTCTTCTGAACCCATCTGTCTTGATAGATATCGAGAAAGGTTGATGTAGATTGTTTTTGCTTTATTACCAAGGCCTTGGTAACTTGTCGAGGATTTTACTTCTTCAGTCAAAATAATCTCACTTTTCGTTTCAAAGTTAATGTATGTTTTTTATCTTCGTTTGACATGAAGTAAAATCTGTCGATACACTTAATTATTGAAGATTCTTCCTAACCTCTTCATGAGCCGGTAAATAGCTTCTTCTCGTTATTCTTTTGAGAATCATTCGTGGAAATAGTCTCGGCTTCACCACGAATGAGCCGAGACTTTTTTTATAATATGCTCTCAGTAGGACAAGCAAGAAGAATATTGGGCAAGGCAGGCGAAAACCTATCAGATAAAGAAATTCTGAGTGATATTGAGACAGCATCACTGCTAAAGGATTTCTTCTTTGATTTCTACTTAAGGAACAGAAAGCAAAACAAAATGGTTAACAGCAATTGTCGTGCTTCAAAAGTTGTACAATCGGATTAGTATATGGAAAAACGAGCAGTAATCTACATACGAGTTTCAGATCAATCACAGATTGAGAATAATAGTCTCGAAGTACAGGAGAAAGCCTGTCGTAATTACGCAAAACAAAAAGGATATGCGGTTCATGAACCAATCTTCAAGGATGAAGGCTTTTCGGCAAAACACGTAGATACTCGTCCTGACATGAAAAATCTTTTACTGTTTTGTTGTAACAAAAAGAACAATATTTCCTATGTAATTGTGTACAAAATGGACCGATGGTCAAGAAATGCTGAGGAGGGTTTAGCTGCGGCTGCATTACTTGCAAAATATGGTGTTGAGTTAATATCAACAACCGAAGGTATAGAAAAAACTCCATCTGGTTCCTTACTTAAAACGATTCTACTTGCTTTGGGTCAGTTCGACAATGAGATGAAAGGTGAAAGAGTCCATGACAATATGATTGCACTCTTTAGAAAAGGAATTTGGCATTCTAGATGTCCTGTTGGGTATAAACGTCCATTTAATACAAAAGAGGAAAATAAAGGAAAACCTCCCATTAAAATACCTGAGTTAGAAGAAATTATCATTCAACTCTTTCAAAGGGCAGCCAAGGGAATTTACTCGAGACAAAAGCTTGCAGATTATATGAATAACAAGGGGTTTAGAGAGTACGCAGGCTCAAAATCTACTGCTAAGATCGTAGAAAGAATTGTGAAGAATTCATTTTATTTTGGAAACATGTATTCCAAGAAATGGAATGAATTTTCATGGGGAAAACATGAACCAATGATTGATGAAGACACTTGGTGCAGGGCTAACCTAGCTCTTTTTGGCTCCAATCGTAAGTATAAAATACAGGACAATTCATTATTCCCCTTAAAGGGCTTATTGAAATGCGAAATATGTAGTCATGAAATGACATCAAGCAATCCAAGAGGACGGAGTAAGCAATATCTACATTATGAATGTGGTAATAAGGCTTGCAGGGGGCTTAGAATTGACGCTGAAAAAGCTCACGATAAGTTCATGAACCTTCTTTACGGAATAAAGCCTACTTCAAGGGTACTTAAACTCTTTATTCATATGATATTTAGTGAGTGGGATAGCACTATTAACATTACAAGACAAGAAATAATAAAAATTGACCAACAGATTGAGCAATATAAAAACGACCTTAGAGTAGTAAGCCGATCTTTAGACAAGCGTATTTATACAGAGGAAATGGCTCAAGGTGAAGCCGACAAAATCAATCTTGAATTAACTATTCTGGAGGTTAGTAGATCAGATATTAAAATTGAGCAGTATGACGCTGAAAAGATTAAAAACTTTACCGAACACTTTCTCAGTAACTTGGATAGTCTTTGGTTGCGTCTTGAGGACCTTTCTATGAAACAGGCTCTTCAAAAGAAGATATTCCCTGAAGGAGTGATACTAACTCGAAACCATGAAATTCGAACCGCTACTTTATCGCCTGCCTTCGCTCTAATCAGTACCCTTAGTGATGGTAATCTGACATTTGGTGACCCCGAGGGGATTCGAACCCCTGATTCTCAGGATGAAAACCTGATGTCCTAACCGCTAGACGACGGGGCCAGGTCACAAATGCAAGCTAAATTATATCATAATAGGCACCATTTCTGAGAAACTATGAACGAGATGATCAGCATTTAGAGCCTCAATCTCATCTATAGAATAATGCGGTTCATTATGAGGCGGATAATATAATATTGTCGTCGCACCAGCACTCTCACCGGCCCTCACGTCATGGCTCGTATCACCAATAACAAAGCTATGAGCACTGTCGATACTAAAATGATCCTGAATCTTATAAATACCCTCAGGATGAGGCTTATGATGCTCGACATCTTCTCTAGTAACAATAAAATCAATTTCAGCTCCAAGCTTGGGATGCAATTCGCAAACCCTATCCACAGATCTACGCTGTGTTCTCGAAAGAAGTGCAACTTTCACTCCGGCACTTCTAAGTTCAGCAAGAGCTTCAATCGCACCATCATGAACACTAACAAGATGAATATTCTTTTGGTATTCATCTATATAGTCTTTCCAAAATGCTTCTATATCCGTTATGCCTAGATCTTGAGGTGCATAATGGTCACCAGCAAATACCTTATCAATTATCTGCTTATTGGTTACTGTAATACCAAGTCTTTTAAAAGCCACATGCCCAGACACCATCCACGCATCAAGCGTGTGCACTAAACACCCATCGAAGTCGAATATCGCCAATTTCTGCATTCCCCATTATACCTACAAATCTGCGTTTTCAAAGTGTTGAAAATCGATTACTTCGAGGTTATCAGCAAGAACTATTGAGATAACATCGATACGAAGTCCAGAGAAATTAGCTTTTACTTTTTGCAAATACATTCTGCCTACTTTTCTAATCGTCGATATCTTCTTAGGCGTTATTGCTTCATACGGATAACCAGCAGCAATACCAATACGAGTTTTTACTTCGATAAAGACCAGATCTTTGCCTTGCTTTGCTATTATGTCTATTTCGCCAATGCGTGTATAGAAGTTGCGCTCAAGAATCTCAAATTCTTTATCAAGTAGGTAGTTGCAGGCATAGCTTTCACCAAAACGACCAATATTCATTCAGATAGGATACGAAAGGAAGATTAAGAAAGAATTAACGATATAGCTTCTCTTGGATTTCTCTTTTAGAACGAGTTCGGATAAAGGTAACACTAGATTTTTTATTATGTGTTGCACGTACAATCTCTACCTTTTCTACGAAAGGAGAAATAATAGGAAAGATTCTTTCAACACCAATGCCACTGCGCGTCATTTTTCTGACGGTGATCATTTTATTGGTTTCTCTACCTTTGACGGCAAGAACAATACCCTCAAAAAGCTGACTTTTACGCTTATCCTTATCGTTAATAGCGTAGCTAATTTTGATGGTATCACCTACATTTACTGTTGTCTCGTGGAACACAACTGAATTTGCCATAATTGGGTGTTATTGTAGCATTAACTAGGCTTTTGTACAAGCCTTAATAAATTCTAAGAAGAGCGGGTGGGGGCTCAGTGGACGACTTTTGTATTCT
>JAGORW010000016.1 GCA_018062605.1 Candidatus Woesebacteria bacterium
TTATGAATTTTTTCCGGAGTGTGCAAACATCCTCATAACTGCAGCAATTGAAAAGTAAAAGAATTCCTAGATGCATACCCACAAGGGGAAATGATGAAAAATATGAACAAGTCGTCCTTTTTCCGCATGATATATAAAAAATGGTGACCATTCTTCACTTGATAGTGCATGCATATGTCGTACTACACCTTTCGGTTGGTATTTCACGATGTGACCTCTGAGACGAGCTCTTTCTGCGACATCAACATCTTCGTAGTACATAAAAAAATCATTACTAAAAAGTCCAATTTCATCAATGATACTTTTTCTATACAGAACAGCTGCCCCACAAGCCGCATATACTTCTTTTGGATCTTCATATTGACCCAAATCTCTTTCGTAGTCTTGGGTGTAATAGCGAACAACCGCTCCGATATCCCGACCACTTCCATTATCAAACATAATAATTCCAGCATTCTGTACTTTATCAAAGAATAATTTTTGGGGAATTTTGGTTGCATCAATAGTGATATTTATAACTACCGAGTCATGATGAACCTCAAATGCCACCGATTTGATGTATGGCTTGGGTTCAATAAAGAAATGTTCATTGGGTTTAGATCTTTGAGGAGTATACATATGAACTTCCACCTTTATAGTATCCAGTTCGTCTGTTGGATGCGTTGGAACATGAATAGTAAACATTTGGTTATCATCAAACATACTGAGAGCACGTATTGCTTTTCTGGTGAAAACGTTTAGTTTGCTCTTTTCCATTCGTGCCTCCATATCGATATACCCAAGATCAGTTTTAACATTGAGTGGAAAAAATTTTGGAAACAAAAGGATTTTGGAATTTACTGCAAAGATGTTTTTGTCTGATTCGGCTGTAGCTACAAGCTCTTCAATCCACTGAGGGGAAACAATACAATCATTATTGAGAAGTATCACATAGTCTCCGCGGGCATATTCTACTCCAAGATTATTGCCTCCAGTAAAACCGTTGTTCACGGGATTAAATATCACGTTAACCATCGGATGCTTAGCGTACTTTTTTAATACTTTTTTACTTTTATCTGTGGATTTATTATCAACCACAATTATTTCAAAACTTCCAAGTGGATAAGTAGAGGCTAATACAGATTCCAAAGTAGCGGTGATTACTCTTTCCCCGTTGTAGTTGAGGATTATGATTGAGACGAATGGGAGCTTCTTTTGTGATGATTTCATACGTTGTGTTTTAATAGTGAGTCTCGAATAGAGCAATATTTTTGCCACATCTTGTAAAATTTTGCAGAAGTAATAGTATCAAGAGATTGCTTCAAATATGCATTCTCTTCTTCTAAAAGCTTATGGTTAGACTGAGAATAATAGGTCTTTTCAAATTCGATGATGCCATTATGAAGGTCAATGAAGTCGACTTTCTTTGTCGTTAACACATGCGAAGGAAGTGTAGGAAGTTTGCTGTCACTTGCAACTACAACAAGATATTCTTCTTTTTTTTCTACTGAAGGAACGGTATAGGAGGTTGTCGAGTCCACAGTAAAGCTATTTTTAAGAACTGGTGTTTTTGCTTTTGTGGCAGGTTGTAAAACCTGCGCCATGTGGAAAGATTGATAGAGCGTTTGAGAATGTTTAAAAAAGGATGATACCAATGCACGAAACTGTTTTGGATAGAGTTCCTTAAGGTGAAAAGGATTTCCTTCTGGGTAGACATATTTATTTGGTGTTGAAACAACCATGATGCCACCCTTTTTAAGAACTCTCTTAATATTCTTAAAGCATGATGCTTGATCTTCAATATGCTCAATTAATTCGAAGCAAACCACTAAATCAATGCTATTATCTTTTATTGTTGAGAGTGTCTCTGCTGAGTCCACTGCATACTGAACAGATGAGGATCCATACTGTTTTTTCGCATGCTTTATTGAAGCTGGATCTATATCAATACCAAAGACCTTTTTCGCTTTTCCATGGGTAAAAAGAAGCTTGCTTCCATACCCTTCCCCACAACCAACATCAAGAACGGTTTTGCCTTTTGCAAAGTGCACAGCGAAGAGATAGCGGATCATATGCTCATAATAGAAAGCAGCAGAAAAGTTAAGATCTGGAATAAGACGTTCCCCTGTAAACTCCAACATACACTCAATTGTACTACACTCCGATACATTTTCTAGTGTAGAATGTAAAGTATGTCAGCAATTGTTGCAGATCATATTCATAAGTATTTCCACTATCAACATCAGAGGACATTGAAAGAATTGTTTCAGGCTTTTGCAAAGCGACAAAAAACTCGCGAGTATGTACATGCCCTCAACGATGTTTCGTTTTCAATTGAAAAAGGTGAGAGCGTTGGCATTATTGGAAGAAATGGTGCTGGAAAGTCAACACTGTTGCAGCTTATTGCAGGAGTTTCGTCTCCAACTTCTGGGACACTTTCTGTGCAAGGTCGCATTGCTCCATTTATATCACTTGGAGCCGGTTTTCATCCTGATCTGACAGGATATGAGAACATCATTTTAAACGGCGTAATTTTAGGGTTGTCCGAAAAATTTATCAAAGAAAGAATTCCTCAGATTGTTGAATATTCAGAACTTGATAAAAAATTTATTGAAACGCCCGTAAAGTACTATTCTTCAGGAATGTATTTGCGATTGGCATTTTCAGTGGGAGTCTTTACAGAGCCAGACATTTTGCTTATTGATGAGATTTTGGCAGTCGGAGATGCTCAATTTAATAAAAAATGTTTTACAACTTTGCGAGAATTTCAGAAAAAAGGAGTCACAATTGTTTTTGTTTCTCACAGTCTGACGCAGGTGGAAAATTTCTGTTCGCGAGTTATATACATGGAAAAGGGCGCCGTCAAATTTGATGGAAATACAGTCAAAGGAATTAGCTTGTTTAAAAAGGATTTAGGATAATGGGAAAATATAACGAATTATTAAAACATTTAGCACTTCGAGAAATCAAATCGCGATATAAGCAGTCCTTCCTTGGATTTTTTTGGGTGATTCTAAACCCGTTTTTTCAAATGTTAACAATGAGTTTTGTGTTTTCATTCATTATCAAGTTTCAAACACCAGGAGTTCCGTATCCTGTGTTTATTTTCACTGGACTTCTTCCATGGTTTTTCTTGTCAAATTCGACAACATCAGCAACTGATGCATTCGTAGGAAACAGTGACTTAATTAAAAAGATATATTTTCCACGCGAGATCTTCGTGTTAGCAACTGTAACAGCAAAAATGATGGACTTTTTGCTTGCCTTCTTACTGCTTTTAGGAATGCTTGTTTTTTATGATTTGCCATTTAATATATACACAATATTGTTCATTCCAATTTTTGCCATTCAATTCGCGTTTGTCTATGCGCTTTCTCTACTATTGGCAACATTAAATCTTTTCTACAGAGATATCAAATATCTGTTTAACTTAGTTTTGCAATTGTGGTTTTATGTGACACCAATTATTTATGCGACAGAGTTTTTCCCTGAAAAATGGCGATGGATTTTTAAGTTAAATCCGATGTCTGTTTTTATAAATGCCTATAGACAAGTGTTAATAAATGGAAGCGCTCCGAATATGAGCAGCCTTTTAATCGCAATAGGAATGTCAGCTGGAATGCTTATTGTTGCCTACTACATTTTTAGAAAACTTGAAGGATCATTTGCAGATGTCGTATGAGAAAATACATTTTTGTATTGATTGCCGTACTTCTTGTTTATACTCGCTTTATTGGTCTTAATTGGGGTCTTCCTTTTCCAATGCATCCAGATGAACGGAATATGGCCGATGCAGTTGTGCGGTTGCAATGCGATGGTGATGTGCAATCATTTGCTGATTTGAAAAGTTGTTACAATCCGCAGTTTTTTGCATATGGTCAGCTTCCTTTATACATGGCATTTGTCATTATTAAATTTTGGCAAGTCGGCTTTGCAGTATTCGGGGAAAAAGTAATTCTTAATTTTCCAGTTGCAACTTTAGGACTACGAATTGTCTCTGCATTTCTTTCTGTTCTTTTGAGCTATACCATGTGGAAAACCTACACATTGTTGAAAGATAAAATCCCTGAGAGCAAAGGATTACTCAATATTTCGGGCGCTTGGTTTGATTTTTTAGCTTTGTTGCTTCTCATTTTCCAACCGTATCTTATTCAGTATGCACATTTTGGGACAACTGAAACAATTTTAATGTTGCTCTATATTTCCACAGTATATTTTTCATTAAAATATATTGAGCGACCTTCATGGAAATGGATGGCTGCAAATGCAGCGCTTGTTGGGACTGCTGCAGCAACGAAAATTTCTGGAATAATCTATGGTGCAGTGCCATTTTTGGCACTTATGTATTCTCTTTTTAGAGGAGGGTATTTCAAAAATGTTAAGGGGAAGCTTTCAGCCTTTTTGAGATATTCTTTCACATTTGGAATAGTTTTTTGCTTGAGCTATATTCTTTCTTCTCCGCACAACATTCTTTCTTGGAAAGATTTCTTAAACTCAATGAATTATGAAATACCAGTTGGAAATGGATCACTTTTAGTTTTCTATACGAGGCAATTTATAGATACTATTCCATATATCTTTCAATTTACGCATATTTTCCCATATGCACTTGGGTTGCCGATTTTAGTTTTGAGTATTCTTGGTTTTTTTGTACTTCCGTGGAGAAATCCTTTTGTTAATATTTTGAGGTTCTCATGGTTAATATATTTTGTCGTTAGTGGATCGTTATTTATCAAATGGTCACGATTTATGGCTCCAGTTATGCCACTGATGACCCTTTTTGCGATTTTTGCGTTTCTTTATATGTGCAGAAATGTTAATTTTGAAAAAAAGCTTACACGGATGTGTTTGTTCGTTGTTGCCATTATACTTTTAACTCCAGGATATGCATATCTCACAATTTACACTCATCCAGATGTGAGATTCGTAGCCTCCAAAGTTATTGCTGATACAATTCCAGCAGGTTCAAACATTTTTGAAGAAAGTGGCAACATTATTAACATTCCAGTTCCTCCTCCGCATACTACTTTCACAATTCCTTTTTATGTATTTAATGCAGTTGATGTGTACGATGTCACTACTGACTATGATATGCTCAAAATTCAATCAATACTTGATCAAGCGAATGTGGTAATCATTCCTTCTCGACGAATATTTGCAAGTAGGACATGCCTTCGCCCTACGGACATGGAATTTGATGTCTCTGAGTATCTTCTCAACAAGGATTGCGAGAAATTAGGTCAGATGTATCCCTATCATCAGTCATACTATGGTCAGATTTTTCCAAAAGAATCGCAGTTTATTCAAACTGCCCAAATATCTTCTTACCCAAGAATAGAAATTTTTGGTAAAATTCTTCTAGAGTTTCCCGATGAGTTTGCGGAAGAGACCTGGACTGTCTTCGATCATCCAGTGATCCGTATCTATGAACGTGTGAATCCTCTTAATTAAAAGTTTCTAATAAGCATATTATTCTATGCAACTAACTAAAATAGTCGCTACCGTGGGTCCATCTACTCTTCACGCAGACGGCATCAAACAGTTCATTGAGCACGGCGTTACCGTGTTTCGTTTTAACTTCAAACATAATGAGCCATCTTGGCACAGTGATGGAATCGCACTTGTAAACAAAGTGGCTGATGAGGTAGGCGTTCCAGTGACCACAATGATCGATCTTCAGGGACCAAGCATTCGCATCAATATGCCAACTGATGATTTACAGATTACAGAAGGTGAAAAACTATACTTTGGTCAGGATGTTTTCACAGAAGATCATAAGGGAATCTCATTAACGCATCCACATATTATTGAATCTTTAGAAGATGGTCAGGAGGTTCTTGCGGATGATGGATCATTCCAATTTACGTTAAAGCAAGAATCTGGACAAACATATCTTATCTCTCATACTTCAGGATTGTTAAAAAATCATAAAAATTTTAATATTCCAGGGGCTGATTTCCCATTCCCCGTTTTAGTTGACAGAGATTTTGAGGGTTTGAAAGTTGCATCACAATCAGAAGTTGATTATATTGCATTGTCATTTGTCAGAAGTGCACAAGATGTTGCAGATCTTCGTGAAGAGATGAAGAAGTACGCAATTGATGCACATGTTATTTCAAAAATCGAAACAAAAAAAGCACTTGATAATATTGATGAAATTATTGAAGCATCTGATGCAATCATGGTTGCTCGTGGAGATTTGGGAGTGGAGCTTCCATATGAGGAAGTGCCATATTATCAAAAAATGATCATTGAGAAGTGTTTGGAGAGATCCAAGCCAGTCATTACAGCAACGCAAATGCTTAACAGTATGATAACAGCACCTCAACCAACCCGTGCTGAGGTATCTGACGTTGCAAATGCTATCTATGATTTGACTGATGCTGTCATGCTTTCTGGAGAAACAGCAAGTGGTGAATATCCATATAAAGCTGTTAAGACAATGCAAAAAGTGTGTATTTTCAACGAAGGAAAAATGATGTATGACATTCGTCATAGATACGATTTGAAATTGACGGATAACGAGGCACGAATTTGTGACATGGCATACAATTTGTTCATATCCTTTGCTAAAGGTGATGTGAAAAATTTTGCCGGATTTTTGGTATTCACACAATCTGGTAGAACAGCTCGATTGATGTCTCGATACAGATCCCGACCAGATGTGCCAATTTTTGCCTTTACACATACAAAGCAAGTTCGCGATCGTTTGGCGTTAAGCTTTGGTGTATTCCCAAGTTTAATTGAAGATATTGAACACTCCGCAGCAGTTGGTGAAGATGATATTATTCGGTCAATCGAATTTTTGAAAGAATCTGGAAAAGTTTCTACAGGTCAATCATTGATTGTTCTTCATGGAGATGTGTGGGCACAAGAGGGTGGAACATCGACAGTCAAATTAGTTGAAATTGGTTAAAATAGGTTGAAATAAGTTTAAATTGGTATGAAAGCGCCGGATTTTTCGTTGCAGGATCAAGATGGAAACGTACATTCTTTAGCAGATTATGCTGGCTCCTGGCTTGTGATCTATTTTTATCCAAAAGATGACACGCCAGGATGCACGCAAGAGGCGTGCAATTTTCGAGATTCGTATACAATTTTGTTAGATAAAAACGTGAAGGTTTTAGGAATTTCGAAAGACAGTGTGAAGTCTCACGAGAAATTTTCTAAAAAATTCACTCTTCCCTTCCCTCTTTTGTCGGATCCAGATCATTCAACTCTTGAAGCATTTGGTGCGTGGGGAGAAAAGAAATTTATGGGCAAAATTTTTAACGGAATTTTACGAAAAACATATATTATTGATCCACATGGAGAAATAGTGAAAACATATGAAACAGTAAAACCTGCCGAGCATATACAAGAAGTTTTGCAGGATATTGAACAGTTGCAGTAAACGAGAGTTAATCTACTTATACCGCTCTCCCCTGATATAATAGAGTAGTATTTTTGAAGAGACTTAAAGCGAACCTTTTCTGACTCTAGAAAATATTACTCTATTATTATGAAACCTATTCGAAATTTTGCCATTATCGCACATGTTGATCATGGAAAGTCTACTCTCGCTGATAGACTTTTAGAGTTGACGCACGTGATAACCAAAGGTTCTCATGACGAGCAAATGCTGGATCGCAATCCGATATCTCGTGAACGAGGAATTACCATAAAATTGGCCCCAGTTCGCATGAACTATACTCTTGATGGCACAGAATACATTCTCAATCTCATCGATACTCCCGGTCATGTGGATTTCTCCTATGAAGTTGAGAGGACTTTGGCTTGTGTTGAAGGTGCTCTTCTTCTGGTTGACGCAACGCAAGGAATTCAGGCACAAACTATTGCTCACACATACAAAGCGCTTGAGCAAAATCTCACACTTGTTCCTGTGATTAACAAAGTTGACATGATTAATGCGCAAGTTGAAGAAACAAAAGCAGAACTTGTGAAATTTCTCGGTATTGATCCATCAACGATTCATGAGATTTCTGCAAAGACTGGTCAAGGTGTTGAGGAGTTGTTTCATGCAGCTCTAAAAGCAATTCCAGCGCCAAATCAGGTTCCTGATCAACCATGTCGTGCTCTTATTTTTGATTCCTATTATGATACGTACCGTGGGGTTATCGCATTTGTCCGCGTTTTTGAGGGATCATTAAGGAAAGGCGATAAAGTGTACATGGCTGCCACACATACAGAATTTGAAGTTGAGGAAGTTGGTGTTTTTAAACCTGATTTATTGAAACAAGATGTTTTGGAATCGGGGGAAATTGGGTATGTCGTCACAAAATTAAAAGATATTCACGAGGTTCAAGTTGGAGACACATTGATGTTTTCACATGCACATGTCCCAATCATTGAAGGGTACAGGGAGGTTATGCCCATGGTTTTTAGCTCTGTCTTCCCTACCGATCCTGATGACTTAGGAGATCTAAAAACGGCACTCGACAAACTTGCTCTTAACGATTCTGCTCTTAAATATGAGCCAATTTCCAGTAAAGCTTTGGGCTCTGGTTTTAGAGTTGGATTTTTGGGGTTACTTCATGCTGATGTTGTTCGCCAAAGATTAGAACAAGAGTATGAGGTGAGCATTGTATTAACATCGCCAAATGTGGAATTTAAAATTCGAACAGATGTTATTGATAATAAAGGAAGACCATCGTATGAGGAACCAATTGTCCGTGTCACAATCGTAACCCCAAACGATTACACTGGTGTAGTTATGAAATTATGTGAAGAATCTCGCGGTACGTTTGTCCACATGAGCAATGATTCACATGTCGTTTTGGAATATGATCTTCCACTTGCAGAATTGATTGCACATTTTTTTGACACACTAAAATCGATTACTTCTGGGTATGCATCCCTGCAATGGGAGCTTCGCGAATATAAACCTGTGGAAGTTGAAAAATTAGACATTATGTTGAATCTTGAAACGGTTGAAGAGTTTTCAGAATTTGTTGTAGCAGAACGTGCTTATACATATGCGAGAGATCGTGTGGATAAGTTGAAAGAACTGATTCCTCGCCAGCAATTTGAAGTGAAAATCCAGGCGCGATATCGTGGAAAAATTATTGCCAGCGCTCGTATTTCTCCATTTAGAAAAGATGTGACAGCAAAATTATATGGTGGAGATAGAACACGGAAAGATAAACTTTTGAATAAGCAAAAAGAAGGAAAAAAGAAAATGAAAAGCATAGGGTCCGTTGAGGTTCCAAAGGATGTCTTCTTGAAACTTTTCTCTCGGTTGTAGAACCTCTCTTAAAACTCCGTACATATCTTGGCAGAAATTTTAGAGGGTTTTTAACGTGTCGATTTTTTAGCGTGATACTTCTCAGGGCAAAAATCTGTGTAAAAAAAGAAGGCGAGAGATGAATAGCTTGGCAGGCTATCCACCTCTCGCCAGTTACGCGCACCATTGAGGGGAGGTTAGTTGGTTGTTGGTCCTAGAACCCGGAGAGTCCGTAGGTGGCTCTCGAGATCCGTCTGAGCCTGTTGAGCAGCGCATTCTGGACAGCAATGCGCTGAACATGTTGAGGCTCCTCTTGGAGTCTCGAGAAAACCTCCAAAGCCGCCTTCTGTGATGCCCTTCCGAAGCTACCAGTGTAGGTCATTCCAGACTCGGCGTTTCTGTTGATTGCCCTAAGACAGTCTGTTGCATCATCCGGGCTGAGACCACCTGATAGGAATGCGATGCCACGCAGTGCGCTCCGTGGGAATCTCCCGAGCGCAGCGAGTGTAGCATCTGCAACCTCATCAGGATTGATTGCCTTCCCTGACTTTAGTCCTGGAGTCACCATGTTGGGCTTCAGAACGACATGATTCAGAGGGATGCCACGATCGGTCAAGGCGCTGAACATGTAGTCCAGGACGTTGGTTGTAGCAGCTTGGCACTCCTGGATTGTGTGAGTACCATCCGCAAGCACCTCAGGTTCAACGATAGGTACGATGCCGTGTGCTAGGCAGATGGCAGCATAGGTTGCCTGCCAGCGTGCATTGTGGCCGAGAACCTCCTTCGTGAGAGAATCGCTGATTTTATATACGCTTCGTGCCTTAGCAAAGCGCACGTGATAGCCCTTGAGAGTCTCCAAGCGATCTTCCAAGCCAAGCAGTCCCTTCGTCCTCTTCTGGCCTGGGAAACCTTGAAAGTCTTCAAGGCCAGTGTCGACCTTGCAGCCTGGCAAAACACCTCTGTTCAAGAGGTACGTCCCCGTAAGCATGTTTTCAATGAACATGCCCAGAGTGTCCACATGGAGGATCACTCCGCCGACAAGTTCAAAGAGGCCTTCTGCTCCGAACGCATAGGAGCGGAATCGGTGCATCATCAGTGAGCTGTAGGCAATCCCAACTTCGGTTAGTCTTTTCTCTGCGGTTGTGGGAGACTCGTCTGCGGCGAGGATGCTCTTGCCATGAGCAACCAAAGCCGAGGCGATAGCCTCAGGTGTGGTGATTGCGTGTACTAATGGGTTTGACATGGATACCTCTTTTGGTGAATCCCCTCACACATATCTCAATAATCCACAATAATAGGATTTGAAATATAGATAAGGAGATTCACTTCTCAATGGTAAGCTTTGTATCAAGGTGCGCCCTGGAGTTTCTATGCGATATAGAAAGTCAGAACAAGCATTTTGTAAGGTGAATTATATCACAATTGGGCTAAAACGGAATTTATGATTTAATAGGTTCGGGAAGAGAGCTGTATGTGACATGGAAGGTACTTTTGTCGCTATCAAGCATTTGTTCTTGTGCGAATGGAATGATCCAACGTAAGTTTGGGATGCAATTCACTGGAAGGTTATTCGTGGGAAACCTTTCGACTTCTTCGTGATCCCCTTTTCGTGCATCTAATGTATCTCCTTGAAACAGCGTCATAAATGTATGAACTGAAACTGAAGTTTCAGTAATAAGTCCGAGATATATCCATGCTTGAGGAGGAATGGTAAGACAAGCTTCCTCAAAAGTTTCGCGAGCAATGCAGTCTTCTGGTGATTCACCTTCTTCAATCTTGCCTCCAATGCCGTTTATCTTCCCTGCTTGCCATGCTGGTTTTTGCTTATGAACCAACAACACATTTTCGCCGGTTGCATCAAAGATGAACCCGAGTGAGAACTCCTTCACCATTATTCCTGATTGTGCATTTTCCACGCTTTTACAACATTTGCCAGAAGATATGCAACAGTCAATGGACCAACGCCTCCAGGAGTTGGAGAATATGCAAGTGCACTGTGCTCAATCTCTCTATCTACGTAATCACCCTTCCAAGATGAGCCTTCTTTATGAAGTCCAACGCTTATCAGAACCGCGCCTGGCTTTACATGTTCTGGTTTAATAATTGTCTTTCCAACACACGAAATAATGATATCGGCTTGTTCTAAATATTCTTCTGGATGAGGAGTTTGGCTATTTACATTGATGTAATTAATTTTACATTTAGATAAGGCAGCACCAACTGGTTGACCACCTGTCATGCCACGTCCTAAAACAACAACTTTTTTTCGCTTGAGAACAGATTTAAAAAGTTGAATATCGCGAGCTACATCGACAATTACTGATTCTGGATTGTCATAGTCTACAGGTGCGAAAACACTTTTCAGCATTGTTAACACCGCCAAGCCGACTGGTGGATCAAATAATGTTTTCTTTTTAAAACCTTCGATCTCTTTTTTATCAGGAATATAATCCATCAAAGTCATCGTGCCAAGTGCTGGTGGCATTGGGAGTTGAATAATCACACCAGAGGTTGTTGGATCAAGAGTAAATGTGGCAAGTTTCGCCATAAATTCCTCAAAACGAGGGGTTTTTTTGAACAAAACGACTTTTGAAATACCACCTATTTCGTGAAATTTTTTCTGCTTGTTTTGAACATAGGTGCTAATTTCCTCAGTTGGCTTTACAGAAAAGATAACGAGTTTTGGAGCTTCCCATCCTTTGGCCAGTCCTTCGTCAATTTCTTTTTTAAGATGTGTGGTGATCGAGTTTGCTAATTTCTTTCCATCAATAATCATATATTTATAAGAATGTTGCGCTTGCGACAGCGTCATCCTTCTTGTTGAATCTCATCAAAATAACTCCTTTTGCAGCGCGCGAAAGCATTGGAATGGACTTTAATTCAATCTTGACCACCTGACCACTCAAAGATGTAATTACCACAGATTCCTTTGTGTGATCTTCCATGCTTGAGAAAGCAATATCTCCCGTTTTTGCATCAACGTTTGCAATTTTTACACCCTTTCCGCCTCTTTTTTGGACAGGGAACAATTTAATCTTTGTCTTTTTCCCAATCCCTTTTTCAGAAAGAACGATTAGGCAGTTATCTGCTTCTTCTTCCGTAAAGACATCCATTGATGTAATTGCATCAGTCTTTTCCATACGAATACCAATTACACCTTGGCTTGATCTTCCGGTTGGGCGAACATCATCATGTTTAAAAACGATGGACTTTCCATGTTTTGTTGCAAGTATAACCTTCATCCCAGCTTGACTCATTCGCGCCCACAGCAATTTATCATCCGCTGTTAAACCGATAGCGATAATACCACTTGTGCGAATGTTTGCAAATTCCTTCAGTTCTGTTTTCTTCACTGTTCCAAGGCGAGTGCACATAAAGATGCACTGATTTTCAATGCTCTTGTCTGCTTCGTTAAAGATAAGCATTGAGGTTACTTTTTCATCAGGTTGCATTGCTAAAACGTTCACGATTGCTTTACCTTTTGAAGTTCTTGAACCTTCTGGAATATCCCACACGCGTGTCTTGTAGACTTTTCCTGCATCAGTAAAGTACAAAATCGTGTCATGAGACATTGCGGCGCTAATCAAATACACATTATCTTCCTCGCGCGTTTCAAACCCAGACACACCTTTTCCGCCACGATGTTGGACCTTAAACGTGTTACGTGGAACATGCTTAATGTATCCAGAGCTTGTTAATGTCACAATTACTTCTTTATTTTCAATCAATTGTTCATCTGAGAACTCACCAGGGCGATTCTTGAAAACTTGCGTTTTTCTCTCATCCCCATAACGCTCTTTCAAATCTAAAAGTTCATCGCGGATCACTTTGATAATCTTGAAGACATCTTTCAAAAGTGTCTCAAGTTGCAAAATCTGTTCTCTGAGTGCTTTCAATTCTTCTTCAAGTTTTGCTCTTTCAAGGCCAGTCAATCTCTTCAATTGCATATCCAAAATTGCTTGCGCTTGAAGATCTGAGAAGTCGAAAGTAGACATTAACGTTGCTTTTGCTTCTGATTCATTCTTTGCTTTTTTGATAATCGTGATAATTTCATCAATATGATCTAAGGCTTTGAGAAGACCCTCAAGAATATGTGCGCGTGCCTTTGCTCTGTTTAATTCAAAGACTGACTTATTGGCGATGACCTTGACTCGGTGTTTGACATATTGCTCAAGAATAGTTTTTAAAGAAACTGTTTGTGGCGTATTTCCCACAAGTGCCACCATGTTTACTGGGTAGCTTGATTGGAGCTCTGTATGTTTATAGAGATTATTGAGAAGCTTTTTATACACAGCATCTCTCTTAAGCTCAATAACAACGCGAATACCATCTCTGTCAGATTCATCGCGAAGATCTGCAATACCAAGAACCTTTTTCTCCATGACCAAATCTGCGATTTTTTTGACGAGCATGGCTTTGTTGGTTTGATATGGGAGTTCAGTGACGATAATAGCTTCACGACCTCTGTTAGTCTCTTCATGATTTACGGTTGCGCGCATCATGATTTTTCCCTTACCTGTGGCATATGCTCTTTGGATTTCATCAAGACCATAAATATTTCCAGCAGTTGGGAAATCTGGGCCTTTAATATGCTCCATCAGTGAAGCAAGTGAAGTGTTGAAATTAACTTGCTGGCGAATTGTTTCATCAATTGGTGATGTATATGAAATGCTGCTGGAATCTTCATTAGTAGACTCGTCAGACATCACATTTTCAGTAGTTTTTGAGGTTTTCGAACCCTCTTCTGGCTCTTGCTTAACCTCATCAATCATGCGAATAATACCATCGACAACTTCTGTTAAGTTGTGCGGCGGAATCTTGGTTGCCATACCAACAGCAATACCCTCAGCACCCATCAGAAGCAAATTAGGGAGCTTTGCAGGAAGGAACGCAGGCTCTTGTAGTTTACCGTCAAAGTTATCTCTAAAATGGACAGTCTCTTTTTCAATATCCTCAAGCATTTCAGAAGCAATCGCAGTCATCTTTGACTCGGTATAACGCATTGCAGCTGGCGGATCTCCATCGATAGAACCGAAGTTTCCCTGACCAAGTACAAGTGGATATCTTAACGAGAATGTTTGAGCCATACGAACAAGAGCATCATATACGGCACTGTCGCCATGTGGATGGTATTTACCCAACACTTCTCCGACCACAGATGCAGACTTTGAAAATCGTGCTTTGTGGTTCAGGCCAATTTTATGCATTGCATACAGAATACGTCGATGTACAGGCTTAAGACCGTCGCGAACGTCTGGAAGTGCGCGTTGCACGATAACAGACATTGCATAATTCAGGTAGGATTTCTTCATTTCATCGACGATAGGCGCCAGCGTGTCGTCAATTGGGTGGTCCGAAGCCATTGAAAGAACTTCTTCGACAGCTGCTTCGGCATCGGCGAGTTCTGTGTCATCGAGTGGCTCAGCGGTCTCCGCTGGTTCATCAGCAATTTCTGTATCAACACTCTCCTCTTCAGGAACCTCCTGATCTTCAATGTTTTGTTCTATGTCTTTTTGTTCTGTATCGTCGTCCATAATAAGAAAAACTGATTAAATATCAATATCAGCGTACTGTGCATGTGATTGAATAAATTTCCTACGAGGAGGAACTTCATCACCCATCAAAATTGTAAAAATCTGATCTGCTTCTTCAGCATCATCAACCGTAATTTGCTTCAAAATACGAACATTCGGATCCATTGTTGTGTTGTACAGCTGATCCGGATTCATTTCTCCCAAACCCTTATATCGTTGAACAATCGGTGGGGTTTCGCCAACTTGGTGTTCCGCAATTATGGCATCTCGCTCTTCATCTGTATGTGCATACCATTGCTTTTTGCCTACTGCAACGCGAAATAATGGGGGTTGTGCAATGTACAAATGTCCTTTATCAATAATGTCTCGCATGTGTCTAAAGAAAAATGTGAGCAATAGTGTACGAATATGAGCACCGTCGACGTCTGCGTCCGTCATGATGAAAATTTTGTGATATCTGAGTTTTGTATAGTCGACCTGGTCTGCAATACCCATGCCAAGTGCAATCACCAAATCCTTAATTTCACGAAAGTTCAGAACTTTATCAAGATATGCCTTCTCTGAGTTAAGAATTTTACCTCTCAGAGGAAGAATAGCTTGATATTTTCTGTCTCGACCCTGCTTTGCAGAACCACCTGCCGAATCTCCTTCAACAATAAATAGCTCAGATTTTGAAGGATCTCTTTCCTGGCAGTCAGCGAGTTTTCCAGGAAGTGCGCCACCTTCAAATGCACCTTTCCTGATAACTGCATCTTTTGCAGCAAGAGCCGCAAGACGAGCCTTTTGAGCGAGGAAGATTTTGTTCAGAATAGATTTTGCAATGCCTGGTTGCTCTTCAAAGCTTTGGTCAAAGAACTTGTTCATTTCTGTCTGAACAATACCTTGAACCTCTGGATTTCCAAGCTTTGATTTTGTCTGACCCTCAAATTGAAGATCATTGGACGGCATTTTTACATAGACGATTGCAGTAAGACCTTCTCTCGTATCTTCACCGCTGAGTGCACCCGCTTTAGAATTCGCAATTTCATTTTTTGCATATGCATTGACAGAGCGCGTGAGAGCAGCCTTAAATCCAGTTAAATGGGTACCACCCTCTTTTGTATTAATGACGTTGACGTACGAAACTACATTTTCTGCAACACCATCATTATATTGAAGGGCAACTTCAAGTTCGAAGTTCTCAAATTGAGCATTGTGATAGAGAATGTCATGCAAAGGCTTCTTGTTTTTGTTCATCTCTTTGAGGAGTGACTTAATTCCACCATCGAAGTAGTACCCAACTTTCTTGTCCTCACGCTTATCGTGAATGGTGAACATTACTTTTGGAATAAGGTATGCACGATCTTTGATACGCTTCATGACGCTCTTGAGTTGAAGATCTGTGCCTTGGAGGAAAATTGTCTCGTCAGGCTTAAAAGAGATTGCTGTACCAGTTTCGCCAGTAATGCCAAGTTCCGATGTTGGGACTTCCTTGATTGGTCCTTTTGGCGCACCGATTGAGTATTCTTGTCTGTAGACTTTGCCAAATCGTTTGACTTCAGCAATCAAATGAGATGAAAGAGCGTTTACACAGCTTGCACCGACTCCGTGCAGACCTCCAGAGACTTTATATGAATCCCCTTCGAATTTACCTCCAGCATGGAGCGTGGTGAGAATAAGCTCAAGCGTGGAAATTTTCTTGTCAGGATGCTCTTCGACCGGAATTCCTCGACCGTCATCAACGACAGTAAGGTAATTGTTTTCATCGAGCGTTATGTGAATATTTTGCGCGACACCTGCAAGAGCTTCGTCGATTGAGTTGTCGACGATTTCTGCAAGACAATGATAGACACCTTCAATGGACGTGGAACCAATGTACATTGCGGGGCGCTTCCTGACAGGCTCTAAACCCTCTAAAACCTTAATCGATTTTGCAGAATATTCAGACGGGTTGGATAGTGCCATAGGTCTTTAAGCATACCAAATGCGAGGCTGGAAAGCAAGGGGTGGAGGTGACTTCGGAAGGAAGAGGGCGTTTACAAAGCGCCGAGTAAATCGCTCAAGCTCTTTGATTCTTGCTGCTTCTTGTCTTCGCGCTTTTTCTTGCGGTCTGCAAGCTTTTTCTTCAACTCATCAGCATATTTTTGTTTATTTTGGAACTTGTTGACCTGACCCTGGGTATCAACGAATCTCTTTTCACCTGTGTAGAGTGGATGAGTAAAGGAGCTTACCTCGACTTGGAAGACGAAATGGGAGACACCATCGATGTCCATGGTCTTTTCGGATTTTTGGGTTGATCGGGTAATCACTTTATGATCGCCGTCAATAAAAACCACTGGGTATGTCTGCGGATGTATGCCCTTTTTCATAAGATGCTATTATAACAGTATGATCGTGTTGTTGCAATATTTGTTATATTCACTGCTCGTTTTTTTTCTCACCTGATATTATATAGATATGTCGCATTCACCACTCACAAAGCCATCCAAACCACGTAAGCCCACGATCTCCGTCATAATTCATACAATAAATGAAGAAAAAAATATTGTTGCATGCATAAAATCAGTT
>JAGORW010000067.1 GCA_018062605.1 Candidatus Woesebacteria bacterium
GAATTGTTGGGTTGCCACATAAGTCTGTTGCGGAAGCGAGGGAGCGATTGCGTAGCGCAATTACGAACTCTGGTTTAGTGTTTCCGCGTTGTCGAACAACAATAAACTTGTCACCAGCGGATCTGCCAAAACAAGGTGGACAGCTTGATGTGGCAATTGCAGTTGGGTTGATGGCTGCGCAGGCGGTAATTCCACAGCAGAAGCTTAATGGAGTGCTTTTCATTGGTGAGCTTGCCCTTGATGGATCAATTTTGCCCGTCAAGGGTTTGCGGGCCATGCTTGCGTACGCCAAGGATAAAAAGTTTGCGCAAGTTTTTGTACCAAAATCGCAAGAGAATGAATGCGGAGAAATGAAGTGTATCCCTGTAGACCGGTTAGTGGATTTGATAGCGCATCTTCAGAATAGATCAGCTTTAAAACCTGCTTTGGCAGGAGCTGTCTCTAAAATGTCAGATGTGCTTCCTCAGGTTGACTTCAAAAATATAGTTGGACAGGTGGAAGCAAAAAGAGCGCTCGAGATTGCAGCTGTGGGAAGCCATCACGTGCTGATGATAGGGCCGCCAGGGATTGGAAAAACGCTTCTTGCCCAAGCCCTTCATGGTATTTTGCCAGAGCCTTCTGTGCAAGAGTTAGAAGACATACGCTTGATTGCGTCCTATCAGTCTAACCTTTCACAACAGATTGCAAAGCGGCCTTTTGTGCAGCCACATTCATCAAGGACCTTAACCCAACTTATCGGTGGGAAAAAAAGCACAATGGTTGGGCACTTTTTGCATTCAACCGGTGGCCTCCTCTTCCTGGATGAGTTACCAGAATTCAAAAAAGATTGCATACAGTCATTGAAAAGCCTACTAGACGGCTCAGTGGACACTCTCTCTAATGTTCAGCTTGTTGCAGCGATGAATCCGTGTCCATGCGGAAATTATGGTCATCCTCTCAAAAAATGTGTCTGTTCAATCCAAAGCATTAACAGATATCAGCAAAAAATTTCTGATGCAATCCACGATCGTATAGATATTCGTCTATGTTTGCATGATGTTGAGTATTCGCATGCTGAAAAATCGGAAGGGAGCGAGACCATAAGAGGTCGTGTGCAAAGGGCCCGAGACTTTTCAATCCAGCGCCAAATCTACCCAAACGCAGCTATTCCTTCAGAAAGACTTGAAGCGAGTTGTACATTAACACCCCAGTCGGAAGCATATCTTCATGCAATGGTGCAGAAGTATGGCTTCTCAATGCGTGCCTATCACAGTATTTTAAGAGTCTCGCGATCAATCGCCGATCTTGAACAATCTCACAAAATCACGCATGAACACGTTATGGAGGCCGTGCAACTGCGACTTCTCACATGACAAGAGAGCTTCACATATTGCTTTTTGCGGGCTTGTTTGATATAGTATCAGCTATGTATATAAGGAGGGCAACATTCAATGCCAAAGACAACTAAAGCTCCAGCAAAAACAGCCGCGAAAGCGGTTCCTGCTCCTAAAGTCAAAGAAACTGTAAAGGTCGCAAAGCCTGTGGCTCCTATGCCTGAAAAAAAGTCACCTGCTAAGCCGATGACAATGGATCAGCTTTTGAGCTCACAAAACATCCAACCTCCGCATAAGGGTCAATTTATTGATGCAAAAATCGTTAACGTTTCCAAAAAAGGAATCATTTTCGATATTGGCTGGAAGTCATATGCGGTTTTAGGACAACTTGAATCTCAGGATTTGGGTTCGTACCTCGCCTATCTTAAAGATGGAGATACGGTTCCTGTAAAAGTCGTTGTTGAAGAGGCTAAGGACGGCTTTCCAGTTGTCTCCATGCGTGCTTATTTTGAAAAGGGAAAATGGGATATTCTTGAGGAAAAGCACAAAAATGAAGAGGAAATCGAAGTTATGTGTGGGGATTATGGTAAAGGTGGTGTGTTCATTGAATTTATGGGTGTTCGTGGAGTTATTCCAAAAATTCAGTTAACAGATGATCTTATCCGAGAGCCTGAAAAGCTTGCTGGTCAAAAATTGAAGGTCAAAGTCCTTGAAGTTGATAAAGAAAAAAACCGACTCGTTGTTTCTCAAAAGGCTTCTGCTCTTAATATTTCATATAAAGACATTCGAGAAAAGTTCGATGCTATTAAGATTGGCGGAAAATATGAGGCAAAAGTCATAGGATTTTCAGACTTTGGAGCTTTTTGTGAAATCGAAAAGATTGAAGGTCTTATTCATATCTCAGAAATTTCATGGCAAAAAGTCTCAGATCCACGTAAGCATTTGAAGATTGGTGATGTTGTTGAAGTTGTTGTTGTCGAGAAGAATACTGAAAATCTGAAGCTGAACCTCTCCATGAAAAGACTTGAGCACGACCCATGGGAAGCTATTGATGCTCGATATCCAAAGGACAAAGAGGTCCGAGGAACTGTTGTTCGACGTGAGAGATATGGCTATATCGTGCGACTTGAACCTGGAATCGAAGGCCTTATTCACGTTTCAAAGTTAAAGGGTGATGAAGAGCTTGCCATGGATAAAGATATAACTGTCTACATTGAAAAAATTGATGCACGCAATCGCCGCATCAGCCTCGTTCTTGGGCTTGATGACAAGCCAGTTATGTACCGCTAACAGTCAAGTGGTCAAGAGGTGAAGATGAACCACGTTGAAATCAATTGAAATTGGTTTAAATTGGAGATTGAATCAGCTACCTTTCCCTTCCTATTCATACTAATTGCAACATATTTATCCAAATATCCCCAGGCTTTTCTATAGGTCTAAGATATGGTATACTTCCCCCATTGACAAGTACAAGTATCGACTATGTCGACACACGTCTTGTTGCACCATAAAAATCCATTTAATCAATCTAGAAAGGACTATCCAAATGGGAGACGGTGCTGGCGGGATGAGCAGAGCAAAGCATTGGCTTGTAAACCTAGATGAAGCGATCAAGTGGTTTGAGGATTACTCTGACCTTGGGGCATACGATGTAGCCATTCAGGACGGGTCCTCTCCAGATCCTGTAGCATACCCGTTCATGTACATGGGTTACTACTTCGGAATCTACGGTGATTTCCTGCATCTTGCCATAGAGGTCGATACAGACGGCACGGTCTATTCAGAGATTATCTCCTATCAGGACATGTGTGAGTTCGATGAGTTCTTGGAATACAGAAGTCCAAAAATCCGGTCGACTCGGTGGCAGCAATTGGACCTAGTTCGCGAGAAACTCGAAGAACTGAGGCCGTGGTATCATTTCTTCGGGAGGAGTCGGAATCCAGTTATCACTCCAGATGGCAAGATCGTTTGGGATGCTGTTGAATGGAAAGTTGAGCATGACAGGCTCTGGGGCATGCCGACAAAGGGCGATCGATTTGGCGGTTTTAGAGCCGTCTTCTCGAATAATGAGGTTAAAGAGCTTCAAGATTGTGCCAAGTAGTGTTTCGTTAACTAACTGATACAACTCGAAGAGTATCATCCGGGCGCTGGGATTTCCAGTCGCCCGGTTTTTTTTGTTACACTTCCGAATACAACTGATTTAAACCAATTTAAACCGAACGCCCCATCTTCCTATAGGCCATTCAGTATGGTATACTACTCCTACTTGGCGGAGCGTTGAGATATGCTTTCTAGCTTTTATCTCGGCGCACTTGCTGCACCTATATAATCTACAACAAGGAGATTCACATGACCAGTGGTTACTCAAAGAGTGAGCTCATGCAAGCATATACTGAGCATATGTTCAATGCGGTGCTGGGAACAGCTGACGGTGTTCGATATCTCGAGAATATTCCAGAAACGGAACTGCGAGTTCCGCATGGCGCTACCCATCTCTGGAAGGGATATTATGTCTCTGCGGGTGAAGGAAACTCAGCGACGCCGTATGTATATCTGTTTAAATTCAATGGACCCATTCGTATCCATAGTTTGAAGGAAATGGAGCGTCATACCCAGCCCCACTCGACGGCCTACCGAGCAGAAAAGTATATTCGACACGATGAGGTGATGTTTCATCTTTCGAAGAGAATGCCGTGGTATGTTCGTTGGTTTAACAATAAGGCACAAATCGTCGAAGGCAAACTTTTTTGGTTTGGTGGAGAGTGGAAGATGGGTGGTCCTCGCAGTTTGGATTTGTATGTCAGATTTCCAGGCATGGACGAGCCGGTATACGCTAATAGCTACGCCGATTTGAAGCGAATCAAGGCTTTGTATCCCATCCGTTTTGAATAACACGTTGTAGATTACCATCCGGGCTCTGGAGTTTTCCAGTCGCCCGGTTTTTTTTCGCTGCCTGCCAATTAACCAGTTTACTAGTTAACCAGTTTACTAGCTTACCAGTTCACCATTTGACCATTTCGCCTTAATTTGTTATACTACCTATGCATTGGTCATTTGAGCGACGAGGAACCAGCTCTTCCCATTCCGAACAGAGATCTGAAACTCGTTAGCGCTGACGATACTATTTTTTGGGACAATAAGTCATGGCCAAG
>JAGORW010000068.1 GCA_018062605.1 Candidatus Woesebacteria bacterium
TTAAATATCATCACCTTCGGATGATCATACACTGTAAACGCCTCTTCAGCTGATTGATCTGGAATCACAAATTTCCACGGCCCGAATTTCAGCTGGGGCTCAGCAGAAAATTCCGCAACTTTTTTATAACCAAGCGACTCGTTAAACAAATCTCTATACACGCGAGACATATATGGATACTTCTCTGGATTTGCCATAATGCTCCCATATGCTCGGTTGCTCGATACAATATAATAATCAGCAACTTTGAGTTTCGCCTCAACTTCCTGCTTTTTTCTGGGAGAATCTGGGTCATATACTTTCAATTCCCGAACTTTATACGTATTCGCCAGCCTCACCGTGGGATGTTTTTTATCTGGAGGAAAATTTAGTGGCATTGAATCATCCCAATGCTCTATAAGAAGTACAGATCCTTCTGGAACTGTATCGTAGATCCACTCAGAAGCTTGTACACGCGTTTGAGGTTGTCTGTATACACCCATGAAAGCCAGTGGCCAAACACTTACAATAACACAAACCACAACGATGCTCATCACTTTTCTTCCTTTAGGCAATCCTTCAACCGCTTCAAGCACAATCAACGCCGCAAAAAAGGCCAGGAGCGGATACAGGGCATAGAAGTACCGCATTGTCATAATGTTCTGACTCCCCTGATATAGGAAAAAACCGATCACCCAAACAGCTGCGAGAATAATCTCCTTTTTCTTGCTCAAAATCCCCCATACCAATCCCCCCATTGAAAGCAAAAAATATGGTATTCCTAAACCAAAAAGAGCCAGATTCTTTAATGGAAAAACAAGCGGGGTTTTCCCCACCCATTGCAACGTTGGTGGATAGGGAGCCGTGATATTCGTTAGCCTTTTTAATTCGTGTAAATTATTCAAAAATGTGGCATTTGGCACTATTGAAAGCCATGATGCTGAGTCAAAAATTCGGGGATCTGCAAGGCGTAATGTCGCATATGTTACTAAAAACCCAGCGAATAGATGCTCAACCACTCTGATAACTATTAACGACCACTTCCCCTTCTGCATTACAATTCCTAAAAAGAAAAATGCGCCAATCAACGGAAAAATATAAAATGATGACACTTTTGAGCCAAGAGCGAGCCCCATTCCCATCGCCGCTACCAAAATGTATCTGATAGATGGCTTAGAAACATACTGTGAAGATGCCACCAGCGCCATGAAGACAAAAAAAGTGGCAAATGTATCAGCTGTAAAGAAATGCGCTTGTTGAATCGGCAAAACCGCAATCGCATAGAAAAATGCAGAAAAATGCGCTGTCCATTGTGGCAGTTTATAGCGCTTTTGCCAAACCCGCACAAGCAAAAACACCATTAACAATGTTCCAACATCTGCAACTGCACTCAAAATTCTTCCGAGCAGAACAATATCCTCATAATTATCCATCCCATACCCCACCGCAATTATTTTGGTCAAAGTTACAGGAAATGTTCCATACACATAAAAATTGAAGCCTAGGTTATACGGATTGAGAGTGGAAACGTCAGGGTTTAAATAATCGCTAAAAGATTGGGGCACTTTCGCGTCAGTCGCAACCATTGTGAGGAAGCGCTCATCCGGGTGCAGATGCTGATTCTGATCCCAATTGTAGCCATACACCCGCAACACTATCGCCAATAGAACTATGACGGCAAGTATGACTTTTCCTCTCATAAGGTAAATCGCTCAAAGAAGATTCTGTCGGGATATGCGCCTTTTTGAAACACATATTCTTTCAGTGCCTCAACTGCAGGTTTACTTCCACAGATGTAATATTCGAAGTTTGAAACTTCATGATTTTTCCAGAAAAGTTCGAGCGCATCTTGAATATGACCATGAATAATGTTCTCTCGCGCAGGCTTATTTTCTACACCTTCTCGAGAAAGACAAAGGGTATATGTAAATGATTCTGGATACTTTTTGTGAAGTGCATGTATTTCATCAACTAAATACATATCTCCTATTAGTTTGAGCCCAAAAAACAAATGGGCACGTGTATTTTTATGAAGAGTCAGTTGCGTCTCAATCATTGATTTGACCGGCGCAATACCCGTTCCTGTGGCCAAATACACCTTGTCCAACTCCGTTTCTTGAAGAGTGAAAACACCAGCTGGCCCTTTAAAAAGGGCCTGTTGTCCTACTTCTAAAGCATCCAAATATGTTGACGCTAAACCGCCAGGAAAGAACTCAACAATCAAGTCAAAGGCATCTTTTTGCAAGGGTGATGAACTAAAAGAATACTGTCTAAAGTTCTCATTAATCTTAAGGAGAACATATTGCCCAGCCTTAAATTCAAGAGTCTCTCCATCTTTCATGGTAAACGTAAAACCCCACACCTCACCTGCGAGATGCTCCTTGCGTGTTAATGTTGCTGAAAAATCTTTGATCATGAGCTGGTTAACTAGTGAACTCGTGAACTGGTTAACTGGAAATTTTGCTTTTTTATTCTCCCTTGGTAAACTGGTTTCCCTCTAGTTAACCAGTTAACTAGTTCACCAGTTTACAAATTAGATCTCTGCGTGGTCTCTGTCTCCACAAGCTGTCGTGGCTTACCGTACTTCAGGCGTGATAATTCTACCACAGCTTTGGCTATCTTCTCATTCGCTTCTGCCTTAAATTGCTTGTAATCAATGCTCATGTCAACCGAAAAAGCCGGTACAGGGTCATTTTCCACAATTGTTTTCATGTACGAATGGAAGCGCTCCACGTTCTGCAAATCTTGCTCTCCAAATGTTGGTTGGAATTCGCGCGCCAAGAATGAGGCGTCAGTGACTCCCAATCTAAAGCTAATCATCGTACCAACGTTTCCGAAAACCGCGTTTTTCACATCTTCATCCATCTGGCCAATAAACTGGTTTGCTACTGTCAAGCCAAGACGATACTTACGAGCCTCAGACAAAATCGTCGCAAAGTCAGGCGTGGCAAAATTCTGAAATTCGTCTACATACATGAAAAAATCTTTGCGATCTTGTTCTGGAATTTCCTGACGAGACATAGCAGCCATCAAGAGTTTTGGAATAATGACCAAACCCAAAAAGCTCGAGTTTTCCTCTCCCAATCGACCTTTGCTCAAGTTAATCAAAAGAATTTTCTGCGAGTCCATTACCTCGCGGAAATCGAACGCAGACTTCGACTGCCCAATAATATTACGAATCGTCGCATTTGTGACGAATCTACCGAACTTAGAAACGATATAGTCCAAAACTTCAGACTTATGAAAATCGCTTGTTTGAGCAATCTGATCTGTCCAATAACGGCGCACCATAGGATCTTTCACCTTTGGCAACAATTCTTGCACATATTTCGGATCCGTCAAAACGCGTACAATTTCAATAAAAGTGGTGCCTGGCTCTGCCATGACGGTAAGCATTGCGTTACGAACTGCATGCTCGAATCGAGGGCCGACGATACCTGTTCGCTGAGGATCATACAGCTTGTACATCAAGTTAATAATGGCTGTCGTCATAAAGTGCTTCTGATCTTCCGTATTTGCCTCGAGCAGATTTAAGCCCATGGGACGCTCTGTATCTGCAGGATCGAAGTAAATCACATCTTCTGCTCTCTCCGGCGGAATATACTTCAACAAGTCTTCAACCAAATCTCCGTGCGGATCAATGACACACACACCAAAACCAGCACGAATATCTTGAATTGCCATATTGGTTAACAAAACAGACTTACCTGTACCCGTTTTTCCGATAATGTACACATGACGTCGGCGATCTTCAGGCAAAATATGAATCGGACGCTTCACACCACGATAATAGCCCTTACCCATAAGTGTGCCGCCTTCCGTAGGCACATTCGCTGCAACAGGTGCGGTTTTCGCCTTCAACCAATCAATGTTAGGCGTCTCAATGGTTTTATTAGGCAAATGGAAAAGCGAGGCAAGTTCATCTGTCGACAAAACTGAAATCGACTTCCATTTTGTAAAGGGCATGTCCATAATCGGGAAGAATTTGTACACAAAATTGATCATAAACGCATATTTGACCAAGATTTTGGCGCTTGTGAGGCTGTTTTGTTCAGAACTAAACTGAGAGAAAGCCGACTTAATATTATCCAAGTGCATTTTTGCCATGTCTTTGTCTTTGGCCACGGTTACAACCCGAATCACTGTATCAAAGCCAGGCCTTTGAATTTTCTCTGTGATACGCTCCAAATCCTTCTGATCAACCTTAAACGTAGCCTTTTCTGGATCTGCCTCCTTTTTCTTTGTTGCACCAACGTAGGCTCGAGCGGCACCCTTATACTTGGAATTAGTCCCTCTAATCAATATCTGAATAATAGCGGCTTCGTCATCGCCCATTTTTGAAAGAGGTGATGTTACAATTGAAAGCGAGTCAGTGGGAAGATCCCTGTACACTTTCAGTGGCTCATAATCTTCTTTTTTTAGCTTCATTGCCGCA
>JAGORW010000069.1 GCA_018062605.1 Candidatus Woesebacteria bacterium
CTCGTAAAACAATTGTTTCAGAAGGAAGTGCCTGAAATTGACAGCGGAACCGTTGTTATTAAAGGTGTTGTCCGTGAACCTGGTGAAAGAACGAAGATTTCGGTTCATTCAGATCAAACCGGTGTTGATCCAGTTGGAGCTTGCGTAGGCCAAAAAGGTATGCGCGTTAAAGCTGTTACTGAGGAGCTCGGTGGTGCTGAGAAAATCGACATCATTCAATACAATTCAGATGATGTTATCTACATTCGCGAGGCTCTTTCTCCTGCAAAAATCCTTTCAGTTGACCTAGATAAAAAGGAAAAGCGCGCAATTGTGCATGTTGATGTTGACCAAGCACCGTTGGCTATCGGCCAAAGAGGTGTCAATGTCAATCTTGCTGGTGCATTAACCGGATACACACTTGATGTGGTTCAAAAGCAAGGCGAAAAAGTTGTTGAAGAAGAAGCTGAAGTTGAAGAAGAAACACCTGCTGTTGAGGAGCCTACTGATGCTCCAGTTGAAGAGACGCCAACCGAGGAAGTTGCTGAAACTCCTGTCGATGAAATTTCAGAGCCTGAAGAAACTCCCGAACCTGCTGAGGAAGCAGAAACCCCTGAACCTGCTGAAGAAACACCATCAGAAAATTCAGAAGAGGCTGCCGCATAATTATTGAGCCTCTGCGATCGTCAAAATACCTATGGGAAAAGAATATAGACCACCAGTAGTTGTTGTATTAGGCCATGTAGACCATGGTAAGACTACTCTGCTTGATTATATTCGCAAATCCCATGTTGCAGATAAAGAAGCGGGTAAAATCACACAAAGCATTGGTGCCTATTCAGCCTCAATTCCTATTGATGGCTACCACACCAACACTATCACCTTCATCGATACTCCAGGTCATGAGGCCTTCACAAAGCTGCGATCTCGAGGTGCTTTAGTTGCAGACATCGCAATCCTTATTGTTGATGCAACATCGTCCGTTCAGCCTCAAACTATTGAGTCAATTTCGCATATTCAGCAAGCTAATATTCCATTTATCGTAGCTATTAACAAAGTTGATCTCCCTAATTCAAACCCTGACAAAATCAAAGGTGAACTCGCCAAACATGGTGTTTTGACTGAAGGTTATGGTGGAAACGTGCCTGTTGCACCAATTTCTGCATTAAAAGGAACTGGAGTTGAAGATTTGTTGGAGGCTCTGCTTATTATGGCTGCAGAAAATGAGTTGACGTATGATACATCTGCACCTCTTGAAGCGTACATTATTGAAACCAAACAAGATAAATCCGGTATTATTGCTTCTTCTATAATAAAAAACGGTGTGATTAAGATTGGTGACACGGTCTATTCTGGTGATAAAGCTGCAAAAATTAGATCATTGATTGATGACTCAGGAAAGCGCCTAAACGAGGTTCTTCCATCCGCCGCTTTTGTACTTTCTGGTTTTAAAGATATGCCAGATATTGGTCCACTTACCGGTGCCGCCACGGGTATTCAGTTAGAATCCCCTATTATTAGGCCCGCTAAGTCTGACGATCCTTTTGCCGGTTTCTTTGAAGTAAGCACAGATAAAAAATTGAAGATTGTACTGCGAGCAGATACGACAGGCTCTCTTGAGGCTCTGATTCCTGGTTTGCAGAAAAATGAGAATATTGAAGTGGTCCTTGCATCAGTTGGGGATATTTCAGAATCCGACATTTTCCTTGCAAAGGTCTCAAAGGCAATTGTGTTAGGGTTTGGTGTTCAAGCATCAAAGTCTATCGAGTATATTGCTAAGACAGAAAAAGTTGTCGTAAAGACTTATAGCATCATTTATAAACTGTTGGAAGAACTTCAACAAGTTTCTGAGTTATTAAAGGAAAAAGAAGAGCGAGAGCGAACGTTTAAAGGAGAAGCAAAAGTTGCAGCTCTCTTTACAATTGAAGGCACATTTATTGTTGGTGTAAAAGTGAATAAAGGTCGTGTTGATTTACATGACCGAGTAGAACACTATAGAGACAATATCTTAAAAGATGAGTCGCTCGTTGTCTCAATTAAGCAACGTGCAAAAACTGCTGATTCGGTCAAAAAGGGAGAAGAAGGCGGATTGGTCTTAGATCCTCAACTCGATGTAAAACAGGGCGATGTCCTAAAATCTTATAGCATATGACAGACGGGAACCCACAACCACAGATTTCTTCGCTTTTGATGGAGAAACAATCCATCGCACTTTGCTTGCCTACCCAAACAACCTTGGATGCTGCAGCTGCGGCTTTAGCCCTTTATCACGCTCTTATTGGAGCTGGAAAGGCAGTTACTCTCTCTTCAAGTGAACCTCTTAATCCTGAATTTGCTTTATTGGGGCAAGAACATGTCAAAAATACAATTAGCGCTGAAGGTGATGTTCTTATTGTTTCAGTACCTTTCAAAGATAATGGGGTAGAAAATGTAACGTACAATGTTGAAAATGACCGCGTCAATATTGTGATTAAGCCTGAAGATGGAGCTCAAAGATTTGACCCAAAAAATGTTGAATATACGTTTTCCGGAGGTAAAGCGGAGCTTGTTGTAATGCTCTATGCTCCTACTCTAGATTCTCTTGGAGACTTGTACACTCAAAATATTGATCAGTTTCAAGGTGTCACGATCATAAATATTGATCGACACTTTACGAATGCTCAATATGGAGCTGTGAACATGGTTGATAAGCGCAGTCCATCAATGTGTTTGATGATTTTGGACATTCTCGATGACATGAAGATTGAGCTTACAAAAGAGCTTGCCACCCTTCTTTTTACTGGAATTTCTTCTGCAACAAACAATTTTTCTTCACATAGTGTTAATGCAGATACATTTAAAGCCGCTGCTTACTTACTGGAAAAAGGTGCAGAAAAGCGCCAAGTCCGACCTCAAATGCCTGGATTAAGACAGATGCCACCTGCTGGTATGGGCTCTCCACAGCAAGGTTTGTCTATGGGAATGGGTATGCCGATGGGACAACCAGCTCCATTTCAAGATTTCAATCAAAACCAGCCAATGATGAATCAGGGAGGCTTTATTCCTCAGACAATGCCACAACCTATTCCAGCATTTAATGGGAATTCAGATCTGGAAAGCGTTTTTAAAGATGATGCTCCTGAAGACAGTTTTGATGAGGATCTGCCAAGAGTTGGTGGTACAGTTGAATTTAAAGAAGCATCTGTTCCCAAACCAGCACAGAATCCACAGACTCAACAGGGTTCTCATCAGCAAAATGGTCAGCAGAATCAACAAGTACAGCGACCTCAAAATGAGCATTCTCGAAACAGGAATAGGAATCGGAATAGAAATGGGCAAGGCCAGCAGAATCAGCAAGGCCAGCAGAACCAGCAAGGACAACGGCCTCAAAATCAGCAACCTCAACAGGTGCAGCGACCTCAGCAGGTGCAGCAACCTCAACAGGTTCATGTTCAACCAGAGCAAATGCCCAAAGAAATGCCTGCGCAAGATTGGCTCAAGCCGCAAATCTTCAATAATCCACAAGGAAATAGTCGTGTGTAGTATACTGTGAGCACGATGTCTTCAGATCTCATAATCGGTGCTGGAATTGGTCTTATTATCGCGCTTGCGCTCTATATTTTCTCGCAAAAACGCAAGGGTTCTGAACATTTAACTTCCGGATTTAAAGAAGAGCTGCAAGAGTTCTTTCGTACCGCGACAAACAATGCAAACGAGCAACTTATTACAATGGCTCAACAAAAATTAGGAGCTGAAAAGCAGGAAATTAAAACGGATTTAGATAACAAACGACGAGAATTTGAAAAGCTGATTGAATCAGTGCAAAAAGAGCTTCGTGACAATGATAAAACATCACAATCGATTATTCAGCAGATCAAAGATCATGAAAAAATTACGAAAGATTTGTCCATAACGACTGAAGGTCTGCGTAAAGTACTTACAAATAATCAATTGCGTGGTCAATTTGGCGAGCAAGTTGCTGAAGATTTGCTCAAAATGGTTGGGTTTGTGAAGGGCGTTGATTATGAATACAACAAGGCTCAATCTTCTCAGAGTCGGCCCGATTTCTCTATTTTTCTTCCTGATAAAACGCGCATAAATATTGATGTAAAGTTCCCCTATGCTAACTTGCAAAAAGCGACAGAAACTGATGATCGAGCCCAAAAAGAGCAGTATTTGAAGTTGTTTGCTCAAGATGTCAAGCAAAAAATTGCCCAAGTGACTACTCGTGATTACATAAATCCAGAAGAGCGAACAGTGGATTTTGTGATTCTATTCGTGCCTAACGAAATGATTTTTTCATATATTTATGACAAGATGAATGAGATTTGGAAAGACGGTATGACTAAAAAGGTTATTCTAGCAGGCCCGTTCAGCTTTACAGCAATTTTGAGAATGGTGCGCCAAGCGTATGACAATTTTAGATACCAGAAAAATATTCATCATATTGTTGC
>JAGORW010000070.1 GCA_018062605.1 Candidatus Woesebacteria bacterium
GTATATTTGGAATTTTCTAAAGATGACAAACATCTTTTTTCAGAAAATTTCTCGTGTCCAGATTGTAATATTTCACTTGCTGAAATTGAGCCAAGAATGTTTTCGTTCAACTCTCCAGTTGGAGCATGTGAAACGTGTAAAGGTTTAGGCGTTGTTGTGCGCATAAATCCAGAATTAGTCCTTAATAGAAATCTCTCAATCAATGAAGGGGCAATCAATCCTTTCAAAAATATTGTTTTGAAAGATACCTGGTATGGACGAATTCTAAAGACATTTATGGATGATCAGGGCATTCCAGATACAATTCCCATCCATCAGATCCCTGCAGAAAAAATTGATTTACTCATGAATGGAAGTAGTAAGACACTTTCAGTTAAAGGTAAAAACAGACATGGTGACACAACAACGATTCATGAAAAATTTGCTGGTTTAATCCCTGATTTGGAAAAGCGCTATGCTGAAACCCAGTCCGACTATACTCGCCATGAAATTGAGAGATATATGACTGAAAAAGTGTGTGAAACGTGTGAAGGAACCCGATTAAAAGATGAAGTTCTCCATATACGCATCAATCAAAAGAATATCTTTGAGGCATGTAGTATTCCGATCGAAACAACGCTTCAATTTATTGAAAGTTTGAAAGGTATTTTCTCTCAATATGAATTAGAAGTATCACACTCAATCATTGTTGAGATTCAAGCACGTCTTAAGTTTCTTATGAATGTCGGATTGTCGTATCTTACGTTAAACCGTTCCGCACGAACACTTTCAGGAGGAGAATCTCAAAGAATCCGACTTGCCTCTCAAATCGGAAGTGGTCTTTCTGGTGTTATTTATGTCTTGGATGAACCATCAATTGGCTTGCATCCACGAGATGTGAAAGCGCTGGTTGATTCATTAAAAGATCTTCGTGAACTAGGTAACACTATTATTGTAGTTGAGCATGATCCAGAAACGATTATAAACGCCGATCATATTATCGACTTTGGTAAAAAAGCAGGAATCTTTGGTGGAAATGTTGTCTATGATGGACCGTTTGATGAGTTTGAAAAGGCCGACACGATTACCTCTGACTATCTTTTTGGTCGTAAAATCATTTCTAAGCGTGAGCCTATTTATGTTTCCCAAGGTCAAATTACTCTTAAAAATGCCTCACAATTTAATTTGAAAAATATCACAGCACATTTCCCACTTGGTCATTTAATTGGTGTTACGGGAGTATCAGGATCAGGAAAATCAACGCTTGTGGTTGAAACGCTTTACAAAGCACTCAAATATTATCTTGATGGCCGCTATGACGGTATCATGGGCGAGTTTGAGAGCCTAGATGGCTATCAGTATGTTGATAATGTATATATGGTGGATCAAGCACCTATTGGGCGAACACCTCGATCTAATCCAGCAACATACATTGGCGCCTTCGATTTAATTAGAGATATTTTTGCACAAACTCCCGATGCAAAGATGCGCGGATACAAAAAGGGCCGATTTTCATTTAATGTGAAAGGTGGTCGATGTGAAAAATGTTCTGGTGCAGGATCAATCAAAGTTGAAATGCAATTTTTGCCAGATGTGTATGTGACATGTGATGTCTGTAATGGAAAGCGCTACAACACTGAAACACTTGAAGTGAAATATAAGGATAAGAGTATTTATGATGTGCTTTCAATGACAGTTGATGAAGGAGTCGAGTTCTTTTCAACCCATAAGATGTTACGAAAGCGTCTTGATTCTCTTAAGGAAATTGGTCTTTCATATTTAGAACTCGGTCGCCCTGCCCCAACTCTCTCAGGAGGTGAAGCTCAGCGTGTCAAATTGGCACATGAACTTGCAAAGTCAGAACAGGGGAGAACCGTCTATATATTGGATGAACCGACAACGGGTCTACACTTATATGACATCGATAAACTTTTGAAAGCCCTCTATAAGCTTGTGGAAAAAGGAAATACTGTGATTATTATTGAGCATAACTTGGACGTGATTAAAAACATGGACTACATTATTGACCTTGGACCTCACGGTGGAGAAAAGGGTGGAGAGCTTCTCTTTGAGGGTAAACCTGAAGATATTTTTGGAACGAAAAACTCTGCTACTGCAGAATTTCTTAAATCGAGTTAGAATAAGTACATGAAATACGTCTACTCTCTCATCTTCTTCATCTTCAGTGCGCTTTTTTTGATGCCCTCTCAAGTGAATGCTCAGGAAGAAAACACAACCTACTCAGTTCAATATGATTTTGACTTTTCAATAGATGCTTCGACAAATGTTCTAGACGTTGACCTAACAGTAACGCTCTCAAACCTTCGTTCTGACGTGTACATCAATGAATACACCATTCGCTTTCCAAAAAATGTTGAATTTAAGAATCTGAGAGTAGCAGATAGTACGGGTAGAGTGCCGTATGTTGTTGCTGATAAAAAAACAACTCGTGAGATAACATTCAAATTTCCAGAACCGGATTCTGCTGCTCAAGCGCAGCATATCTTAAAGCTCCATTACAGCTTAGATGATATGCACATCAAGAATGGTGCGGTCCATGAATTGATACTTCCTTTGCTTTTGTCTGCTGACAACAACGTGATCAATGCAACACTGCATTTACCAGAGAATTTTGACACACCAATTTCCTTATCAAAACCACAACCAACCGCCATCGAATTTCGCACTATTCGCTGGGATAATGTAAAAGAGAAAACGTTGTATGCACTGTTTGGACAGTCTCAAAAGTATGATCTTGATCTTTCCTATTCGCTTGCGAACAATGGCATTTCTGACGCAACCCAAACAATCGCTCTTCCACCAGATACTCTCTATCAAAAAACCACTGTTGATTCTTTAGAGCCTTTGCCACAAAAGACATATACGGATTTTGATGGAAATTTCATTGCAGAATATACTGTCCCATCAAGATCTACCATAGATATTCGCTATAAAGGGCAGGCCGAAGTTTTCATTCTTCCTCAATCCTCAATGAGAGATGTTATTCGCAGAGCATACCTTAAACAGAAGGACTATATTTTGACTGAAGAGAAGCTGTGGGATATCAGCAAGGATCTTTCAAAACCCACCGTTTCAGCGCTGGCTTCCGCTGAGTCAATTTATCGCTTTGTGACTGACACTCTTGAGTACTCACCACAGAAGATTGTACAAAATCCTACTCGGTTAGGAGCTCATGGAGCTTTAGAAAATCCAACTGCTGCACTATGTACTGAATATACAGATCTATTTGTAGGAATTGCTCGCGAAAAAGGCATTCCTGCACGTGAAATTCAAGGATATGGCTATTCAGATAGCTCGTCACTTCGCCCTCAGTCTCTATCGAAGGACATACTTCATGCCTGGCCAGAGTTCTATGATACGCAGCAGGAGGTGTGGTACCAAGTGGATCCGACATGGGAAAGTACTTCAGGTATCGATTATTTCCATTCATTTGATTTAAATCATATTGTCTTTGCCATTCATGGTGCAGATGCAAAGTTGCCTTTAGCTGCAGGTTTCTATAAAACGACTTCCAGGAAAGATGTGCAAGTAGCTCTCAGTAATCGGCCTGCCGTAACCCGTTCAAATATTACGATTGATCATGCGATTTCCGAACAACTTACTGCAGGGAAATCGTATACATCTTCAATTACAGTCACAAATCGCGGAAATACGTTTATTCATGAGGGTATGATCGTTCCAGAAGCCAAATCTGTTCAGTTTCAACAAACATCAATTCCGGTTATTTTTCTCGCCCCGTATGAATCACGAGACATTCCAATCACATATTCTGTTAATGAAGACTATTCACCTCAAGATACTATTTCATTTCGCTATGATGGAAAAGTTTTAGGAACTCAATCAGTCAGAGTAAAACCACAACCCAATAGCGATACTTATCTATTTATTGGATCAATTATAGGCATCGTAATACTTCTGGGGATTTTCTTTAAAATTCGATCCGTTAAGTCATGATAACTCTGGAGAATACGAACGATATTCCGGATCTTCCTGGTGTGTATTACTTCAAACAAGATGGCGATTCGATTTATATTGGTAAATCTGTGAATTTAAGAGCTCGCGTGCGATCTCATATCCAGCAGGCTAAGCTTTCTAAAAAAGAATTCGCAATAGTATCCCAAGCTGATACGCTTGAGTGGTCTACAACGCTTTCAAACTTCGATGCGCTTCTTTTGGAAGCTAAATTGATTCGAGAATTTAAGCCGAAATATAATGTTTTATGGAAAGATGACAAGAATTATCTTTACATTAAAATCACAATCAAGGATCCGTATCCAAAACTTGTACCCGTCAGAAAGGAAGATGATGGAAAATCATTATATTTTGGACCTTTCAGATCGACATATA
>JAGORW010000071.1:0-2542 GCA_018062605.1 Candidatus Woesebacteria bacterium
ATGTCTGTGACAATAGGGCTTGAAAACTCACCTGAAGCATCCAAAGTAGCCTTTGTACTTTCAGCAAGCTCTTTCTGCTCCTCAGAGTGGTAAAAAACCGCAGAGCGATACTCCGAGCCGACATCATACCCTTGTTTATTTAATTGAGTTGGATCATGTAAGTGCCAGAAAATATCCAATAGTTCCTCATATGAAATAATTGCAGGGTCAAATGTCACTTGAACAGCCTCAGCATATCCTCGAGAAGAGTAGTGAATAGTTTCGTAGTTAATCCTACCTTCACCACCTGCAAAGCCAGACTCAACTTTTTCAACACCTCGAACATGCCTAAATATAGCGTCAAAACACCAAAAACAGCCTCCGGCAAATGTTGCAAGAGTTTTACTGCTTTCCATCATGTTGACTATGGAGTGGTTTCCACTTATGGAGGTGGTAGTAATGATCTCTGCTGAAGAGATTTGCGTCGAGTACAGCCGTAAGAACTGCTCTCATACATTGATAGTCAGCATCAAAGTTGTGCGTTCCTGCGAGCCAATTTTTCGATTCAATAGAGTCACCTTCGGATTGAAGTTCATTGATGATATCTTCAGGTGAAAACCACTGGACTTGATCAATTTCTTCTTCTTGAGGTTTTAACGACTCTAAGTCTCCATCGTACACTGTCATAAAATCACGAACCCATATTCGTGCAAATTCAATGCGGCTTGTTCTCCATGGGATCAAGTGATAATGGCTTACTGAAAGGCCAATCTCTTCTTCTAATTCCTTCAACGCATTGATTTTGAATGTTTCTGATTCACTGACATGGCCCCCAAAATGAGTAGACCAAGCACCTGGATGTCTTTCTTTATTTTTAGAGCGTTGATGACACAGAATTTCACCCTTCTCGTTCATAACAAACACATTGGTAGATCTGCACCAATGTCGGTTTTTAATAACTTCAGAGCGAGGCAAGCAAATGCCAGTTGGTTCACCTGTATGTTCGTCAACGACTTGTAGGCTCTCTTCGGTGTTCATAAAAAGTATTGTAACACGAAAAAGAGAATGTAAAGTTGTCAAGAAATAATAGAGGCAAGCAAAAAAAAAGCACCTTTGGGCGTAAACCCTCAGGTGCTTTGGAACAGGTCACGTTTGATATTTTCGTTTGAACTGAGCACTAAGTATTGGAAGAATATCCTCGAGCACGTGCATCAGTTCCAAAATACTCTCCTAAGAAACGAAGTAGCGTTACTTTTCGCCGTGTCTGAATCTAGATAGGCATCAGCTTGCAACTTCTTTGCTGCCTCAATCACTACGACAATTGCAAAGCATGTGGCAGCGGTTAATCCGAGAAGAGCCTGGCCAGGGTGTCCACTCATTGCATTAGTAGCAAATGTGCCTAGACCAAGGATGACTCCTGCTCGGTTGAGCTTAACTTCTCGGGTCTTTGAGGCGAGAATTATAATTGAAATGCCGACGATTCCTAGACCACCGACAAAAACAAGGCGGAAAAACTCAAGCAGGCTGCCTGCACTTTCGTTATTCACTTTCAACCCAATGTGAATCATCATCAGGCTTGAAGGAATCTGTCCAGTTCCGATAGAGCCACAATCCTCCTACAATGCAGAGAGTGATAATGGAGACGAATGTCTGATCTACTGCAGAGACATTTTCGCCCCTTAGGCTCATGGCCATAGTAGCAGATACATTGAGGGCCCAGAATCCCGAGATAAAACATTGGAATCGCTTGTCCAAAATCACAGCTACCAAAGAAGGGATAAGTGTTACTATCGCCATAACAAAGAACATGAAAGGAGAGAGGGTAACATCAAAGTACTTGGCAAGCAGGACATAGAGAAATCCCATTACAGTTGCACCACTATAGATAGCGATGTAATCCCCCAGCCAATCAGTCTCTCGTGACTTCTTCTTCGTTTCATTAGAATTCTTCGTGATGCTGTCCATTTTTCACCTCATTGTGGGTTGATGTATTACTTTTCAGTGGATACATTGTGAGTAGGCTTCACACGAGAAAGAGTTATAAGAGATCCCACGCAAAGAATTGCAATAATAACTCCGAGAGCTTTTGCATCAGCAACTCGAGCAATGCCCAGGGTCAAAGTACACAAAATTACACTGGTGACACCTAGAGCTTGGTTTTTGACGTTCAGTGCATACAAAATGCCACTCGATCCACTTATAAGACTGAAGAAAAATAGAACATCGTTCATGACATCTACTTCCACAACATTCTCCTTAACCTTGAAAGTGGTGTGCTCTTTGCCGTCTCTGAATCAGAATTCGTCTGTGTAACAGGACCATGATTACTTGCATAATTCATAAGCACAAGTGCATATGTACCTGCACAAATGAGGCCGAGAGTCGCATTAAACACTTCCTTGAGATATACACTTGATACAAACGCTGCAAACGGCAAAATAATGGCAAGGCTTCGTAGCGTCAATGGGAGCGTTTTAGGATTTCCAAAATTTATGAGTAATACAACCACAAAAAACAATATCATTGATGAATTCGCGAGTACTCGAAACAGGATATTGAGGTC
>JAGORW010000071.1:2642-4329 GCA_018062605.1 Candidatus Woesebacteria bacterium
AAATAATGGCAAGGCTTCGTAGCGTCAATGGGAGCGTTTTAGGATTTCCAAAATTTATGAGTAATACAACCACAAAAAACAATATCATTGATGAATTCGCGAGTACTCGAAACAGGATATTGAGGTCTATTATGTTCCCTCTTTCTTAGAAAGTTGAGCGGAATTTTGAAGGTACTGCACTAGAAGTGCATGTATTCTCAGTATATCAAACGTGACCTATTGTGTGAACGAACAGTACTCTACAATCGGTTAGAAAACCAGTTGTGGAATATACTATAAGTATACCATAAAATGAGGCGAAATCAATAACTATAGGTTATCATATCGATGGTTGGTGGACAAGGCGAGATTAAATCCATGCTCAATTTAAGCCGAATAGTCGCAAAATTTTAGCCCACTTGAAGTTTACCTTGCTGTGACACACTTTCTAACTCCTGGGGTTAGAAAGTGACCCTACGGGAATTCGAATCCCGGTTTTCAGGATGAGAACCTGATGTCCTAGGCCTCTAGACGATAGGGCCGTCACTAGGCATTTTTTGTGCTGCCCAACACACAATCGGATACGTTGACAAATGTGCCAAGGTGATGTATATTGTACCACACAGAAGCCTGCAGAGGCTATTTTTTTTGCTTCCAAAGATCTGTTATAATCACATCGGAAGTCACAAATATTTATGGCAGATACATACAAATTATCACAAAAAGGGTTCGATAATCTCCTTAAAGAGCGCGATACGCTTAAGAATGTTACGCGTCCAAAAGCAGTTGTGAGGCTTACTGCAGCACGTGCAATGGGCGATCTTTCTGAAAACAGCGAATACACAGCTTCACGTGAAGGTTTAAGTCTCATTGATACGCGAATTGCACAAATTGAGGCAATCATTAACAAAGTTGAAATTGTCAATGAAACTAAAAATACGGGCATTGTTCAGCTTGGTGATATGGTCAAAGTGAAAGTGGAAGATGGTCATGAAGAATTCTCAATTGTTGGTGAGATGGAATCTGATATTATGAATAAGAAGATCTCAGATACGTCCCCAATCGGCAAAGCTATACTTGGTGCGAAAGTAGGTTCGACAGTGACTGTTACGACACCAGCAGGAGAAGTCGTCTACAAGATTGTAGAAGTCAAAAAATAAAACTATGGTACTCAAAAATGTTACATCAAAATCTAAATCATCCTTAATGTAAGGGGTGTTTTGATGTGCATGAAACGCCCCGCCAAGAGCGGGGTTTTTCGTTTATAGGAAGTAGGAGCTATTTCTAGCAGAATAGCGTTATACGTTCATGTTATAATCCAACTATGGCTCAAATTGATGAAATTAGAAAGGATCGCGAAGCAACACTTGCAAAAGTGATGGAGCTTGGTTGGGATCCTTTTGCCTCAAAATTTGATAAAAAGAACACAATTGCTGAAGCTCTTTCAATGGAAGGGCAGGAAGTGCAAACGGCAGGTCGGGTTATTTCTTCACGAACTCATGGAAACATTACGTTTATGGATTTGCGAGATCCAACAGGTACGATTCAGCTCTTTTTTCAGAAAGAAGTTGTTGGAGATAGATACAAAGATCTGCGACATATTGACCTTGGTGACCATATTGGAGTTACTGGAAAGGTAATGAAGACCACAGCTGGCGAAATTTCTATTCAGCCAGCCTCATATGAGCTTCTCACAAAAGCGATGATG
>JAGORW010000072.1 GCA_018062605.1 Candidatus Woesebacteria bacterium
CAGCCAACGAGTATTCCTCAACCAACTCCTACTCCAGTTATTGTTGGATCAATTCCTGAGTTAATTGATGGGGCAGGTCCTCAAACAGAAATTGTTATTCGCAACGAAGATAATACGCTCATTGTTTCAACAACAGCAGATCCTACGCATGTTGCAATTGTAGATCAAGGTGAGTCCCTCTCTGGTCAACTTCCCCCTACAACACCAACAACCACTACTGATACACCTTCAAATGCTGGTGTTATTGAAACAATTCTTACGTATAATCCAACGACTCGCGAGTATGATGAAGTGCCGGTTGCTGATGCAGATAGTAGAAGTGCGACATTCCCCAGCACCTCGACTTTTGATTCTATTACACATTCTGTCATTAAGGTTTTTTCTCAAGAGACATATTTCCCTTCAAATACGCCAGCAACACAGAAAGTTATCAACATGAACACTGCTTCAAATTTTGCAGTGTATGATTGGCTCACAAAATATCAATTTAAAATTTTTCCAATTGGTAGTTCTCACTCAGCAATTTATAGGAACGGGATTACAACATTAACTCGATTTCCCATTGTTCTTGGACTGAGCAGACAGTCTTTAGGAGTCCTCATCGATGGCAAATATAAAGCAGTTTTACACTATCCTGACACAACATTCGAGCGTGCTGCCGATAATAGATGGGTATCTGCAGATGGAAATGATGAAGCTATTACCCTCACTGACGAGGATGGCGAATTGATATACAGAATTGAAGCATCATCAGAACAATTGTTTTTTGCATTTTATAAAGTCTCTGTATGTAGAATATTAAAAATTTCTGTTGACTCAGAAGAACTTCGAGATATATCTACATGTTCTACAAAAGACGCTATCCTGGAAGCACTTTCTATATCTCTTTAAGCAATATGATCTTGTATGGCTTGTTCAATAACTAAGCAACACTTTCGGCACAGGACATTGAGAATGCCATCTTCATGTACCTGTGCCCTTTTTTTGCAAAAAAAAACCTGGAAGCTCTCACTTCCAGGTTGGTATACAAAGGTCTACTCTCGAACAGTGCGGTATCGGTTAATGAGAACAAATCCGATACCTGTGATTAACATAAACTCTAAAAGCAAAGTATTAGAGTTGTAGTTCATCCTATCAATTTTACCAAGGAGTCCGTTGGCTGCCATGTAGAATATAGGGCCAAAGAAGAACAAGTTGATTTCACGAGCTTCCACATCGCGAGCTTCTCGTACAATGTAGAAAAGCCCATTAAGGAAAAAAAAGAAAGTGGCAATTCCTTTGAATGCACCTGCCTGAAGATCTGCTCCCATAGCTGACATGAGAAAAAATGCAAATGCACTCATCCATAAACCAAATAAAAATGGACTATATGGGTATTTCTTCACTGCCACTTGGAAGGGGACACTTTGTGCCTTGTCAATCATGTGGTTCTCTCTTTCATTGTGCGTTGGCTTATCTTTGTGTAGGATCAGATTTTTATTTGGCGTACCGTCGTACTGTAATGAGCAAAAATCCAGTAACTGTGATGAAAATAAACTCAAGAAGCATTGTTTGAGGACTGTAGTTCATCCAGCTCATCTGGCCTAACGCAGCATTTACAACAAAGAAGGCTACAGCGCCGAAAAAAAGATTATTTATAATTTCATCATCTTGGTGACCATTTTCCCTAGCAAGGTAATAGATTGCATTGAGAAAAAAGGTTGTTGCTCCAATCACAGCAAGTGAATTATGAGTAATCTTAAATGGTGACATGGAAAATCCATACATAAGAAATGACGTTGCCCACAAGCCAAAAAGAAAGGGCCCGTAGGTGAACTCATCGGCTGCTGCTTTGAAAGAAAGTGGTTCTTTCGGAACTGACTTTTCTGTTCTCATGGATCTTCCTTTCGAGAGGTGACCTGGTTATAAAAGAACGATGTTAATCATGAAACCTGTTTGACAGGCTTACATTGATTACTTATTATACCTATAATGCAGCCTATAGTCAAGAAAATAAGTTCCTTCCTTAAAGTAATTTTTGACAAAAAAAACACCTGGAGAAAACTTCTCCAGGTGTGGTTTACAACTTTGTTCATTACCTGTTAACGGTTATTACCTGAAAACTTCTTTAATAAACGGGTCAATCACCCATCTTGCACATGTAACTGCCCCAATGATCACAATCTGCATGAAAAGATCATGCCGGAAGATCATAATTCCACTTGTCACAAGAATTAAATCGAACAAGGGAAGTACAAACATAGCACAAAGTAGAATGCCAATCTCTTGATGCTTGTTTCTGAAAGCAAGGATGCCGGAAAGCAAAAATGGAACTGTGCTAAATAGAAATAGAACAGGGAAGAAATCGTTATGGGCTAGCGAATTCGGCGTTGCAATTGCAGCTAATGCAGCAATGCAAAGTCCTGCAATACTGTAGTCAATTGCCGTCCACATATCCATTCCGAAAATCACAACATCATCGCTGACGATTTCTGTAATAACTGACAAAAGAGCAATAACCCCTAAGGCTAATTGGTAGGCTAGAATTCTCACCGTAAGAGCATCGAGAATGAGAAGTAGGATCCAGTTCAGTGTAAAGAATAGACCTGCTGCACTTGTAAAAGCTATGGTAACCTTTACAGCATTATTAAACAGAGAACTATACTTGGCTCGCTTATAGCTGGCGAAGACAGCAATAGTTAAGCTGACAGTTACACACACTATTCCGGCAATAAAGAAATGCATTGGCTGGAACAAGGATAAAGCCTCATTGCCCCTACTTATTATTACACCAACAGTATATAAAAAGGTTAAAAAGAAAACCAAATACGAGTTGATTGTCAGAGGTGTGGACTGTGCCTTTTCAGTCTTGACAGTCATTATGATTCTCCTTTTGATTATTGATTGTCAGTGTGATTTTGGTAAACAAAGTATATGTAAACGAGCAGATATGTATGTGATTGGATCTGTGAACCGCCAATCATATCTTATAGGTTATTATATCATATATTACTTAATGAGTCTTTGAAAGCAAAAAAAAAGCCTCCCATCAAAATGATGAGAGGCTGGACACTTTTACGTTTTGGATGGCTTGTTAGTCTCAGTCGTTGGGGTGTTTGTGATATCCTTCATGAATTTGCAAAGTCCAGCAAAAATCAGCAAGACAATCACTTGCATCCGAAGATCCGTAGTAAAATCAAAAATGTCGAGATTAACGAGCAGATAATCCACTGCTGCCAAAATAAAAGGAGATGCTAGGATTACTCCAAACCCGCTCTCGTTACTTCTAATACCCAATCCTCCAAACAGAAGAAAAGGGATCGTTGTGAAAAGAAAAAGCAGTGGGAATCGAGCATCATTTGTCAAAGCGTTAGGTAGGATTAAAATGATCAAAGCCACAACCATGCACGTCCCGAAAAAGAGACTGAAGGAGTTGCGAATTTCAGTTCCAAAAACCTTCATTGACGAGATGGTAATTAATGTACAAATTAGCATGGCAATTGCGAAAATAAACTCGTAGAACAATACAAACCCAGGGATGGGGCTAGCCCAAAGATAGGTACTAGACAAAAGCAACACAGGCCAGTGGATCAAGAAAAAAATGAACACCCCATTGAATAAACTGACTAATGACCATACAAAGTCATCTGCGCTCTTCTTTACCCTCTGATAGCTGGTAAGAAAGGCAGCAAGAGCTGTGATGCTCAAAGACACAACCGCACCAAGGAAGAAGTTCATGGGGTTAAGGTATTCAGGTGGAATGTCTACAAATGCGACAAGAGCAAGTGGAATAAGAAATCCAATCACCCAGATGATCCAGTTTTTGTTCGATGAGCTCTTCGTAGTTTCATCCTTGACGATCTCAGACTTAGCAGTCATTGCATTCTCCTGTGTGTTAGTTTGTTTTAGGAGTTCTTGCTGGTATCGCTAGTAACTTTGTGTTCCTTATCAATATTCAGAGATATTGATACGGGAATGAGCAAAAGTCCCCAAAAAATGGCAGTTGCAATATGTAATGTTGCCGGGTATGTCGTTTCCATGAAGGTACTTGTTACAAGAATATTAGCGATAAAACCAAAACCGAGTGTATTCAAAGGGTATTGAAGATCGAACAAATTCAAAATTACAAATAGTATGAATGAATAACCGACCAAGCTGTCA
>JAGORW010000017.1 GCA_018062605.1 Candidatus Woesebacteria bacterium
TCTGAAAGGATATATGACCTTTTTGGCGAAACATATCGCGATCAATTAATTCCACTTAATGCATCGGATGTTCGAACTAACATTTTAGGCTTTGTTGGCAAGCCATCTGTTGCCCGGGCTCATCAATCTGCATATTTTTCCATTAACAGTCGACCTGTTCGCGATCCAGCGCTCATGAAAGCCATCAAAGAGGCCTATGCAACGCTAATACCTGTTCGTTATCACCCGTTTGTAGTTCTAAATATTTCACTGCCTCATGAAGATATAGACGTTAATATTGATCCTCAAAAACATACGATTCAGCTCTATAACAGCGAGCAGGTATATCAGCTTATTTCTTCGCAGATAAAAGATATTCTTTATCAGCATAATTTGATTCCTCGTCCTGTTGCAAAGACTTATTCTGTGAAAATGGATAAGGAGACGCAACATGTTCTGCAAGATGCACTTCATATTTGGAGCCCAAAAGAACTTGAACAAACCTCCATTTTGCAGGTTAATAGGTGTTTCTTGGTATGGGAACATCGCAAAAACATCTATATTGCAGATCAACACGCGGTTCATGAACGCATATTGTATGAACAGATCAAGCGAGGGTTTTATGATATGGCAACAAAAAAGACTGCTTATACCCTCCCAAACCCGCATTCTTTAAAACTCTCAGTGCTCGATTCCCATGGTATCTCGGATCATCTTTTTGCACTTGAGACAATGGGGTTTAGGCTTTCGCAGAAGGCTAAGAAGTGGTGTCTGTTAGCAGTTCCTCATTTTCTTAAAAATCGTGATCTCGATACTCTCATTTCAGAAATACTTCATAATCTACATGAAAATGAAGAGGGTTCGGCACTTGATCATATTACACATGCAACGATCACATATATGGCTTGCCGTGAAGCTATAAAAGCTGGTGATTACGTATCAGAAGATGAAGCAAAGAATCTTATTTCAAAGCTTTTTGAATGCGAAAATCCATATAGTTGTCCACATGGCAGGCCGACGGTGCAGCTTATCACTGATGCTGATCTAAAAGCCATGTTTAAGCGTTCCTGAAGCCTTAAACAGTCCTCTATCGCGAATTATTCCCGAGAACAAATTGTTTTTTTTGTAGCCAATATTCTTCCTGGCGAGGTAGGTGTTCTGAATCTTTTGTATTCTTCAATACGTACTTAATAGCTTCTTCCAAGTAGATGGTATTCTGAGAACCCTTAAAAAGAACAAGTGCATATTTCGGCGTGTTTTTTTTAAGATACTGACCAGCTTCGTGCGGGCCTTCAAATGAATGAATATCCTTAAAATGGCGATCATTTTTTAACGGAGAGTAAATGTATTTGTGAGTAAGTGGGCCGACAGTATAAAGATAATCAACATGTTCTTGAATATCAGGAATAAGATTTTCATGCTGCTCCTTTGCCTGACTCCCAAGTTCTCGCATATCACCCATCACAAAAGCCAAAGGACGTTTTGTTGCAATTTTAAGTTTGATTGCCATCGCAAGCATTTCTCTCATCCCGTCAGATGGGCCATTATAGGAAGAATCAATCAGCGTTGTGTTATCGATTCCTTCAAAAACACTGTTTCTGCCTGGCTCCAAGGTGAAATTTTTCTCCAATGAGGATACCATCTGTTCTGCTTCCAATCCAACATGATCTCCAAGCAAAAGGGCTGCTGCAAAAACCTCTCTGAACGCTTCTGGTAATACAACCCCATCAATATTTAAAGAGATTTTTTTGCCTTTTAACATATACGAAAATGCAGTTTTCTCAAGTGAGACTGCATAGGATACATGTTGAAGTTCATCCTTTTCTGAAGATCCAAACGTTGCATGAGGAATTGTGACATCAGCAAGTTCTTTTTCAACGGAAGCGTTATCAGAATTAAATATGGCGAATCGGCAGTTAGAATTTTCAGTAATGAGTTTTCCCTTTTCATGCGCGATCGCAGCAGAAATTTTTTCATCTGTGATTGGAGGGGTAACAACTCTTTCAAAAGGCTCGGCGTGTGCTGGGAAAGCATTGATAACAATTCCGATATGGGGCTTTACAACAGTCAAAAGGTAGCCCATATTGCGAGGTGGTTGTGGATCATCAACCCCCATTTCAATGATTAAATATGAGTATTTTTTTAAAAAGTAGATATTTTTTGGAGCTTGAACAAGAATTCGTGACCAATCTCGCAAACTTCGATGGATTGAGTCAAAGCCGATACTGTTGACCTGAAGTCCTAAAATGCCAAGTGGCACCCCTGTCTCAGAGTTACCTTTTTTAATCATGTACGTCTTTTTGTGGTCTTTGAGGATGGAATAGATCGCATTTCGTGTAGATGTTTTACCAGCAGATCCTGTAATGCCAATAATGGTTGGCTTATTGAGAGAAAGTGCAATTTTTGCAAAAAACTTGACATACAGCAGCAGGAATGTCGTTAAAAGTTTTTTCATAGGAGTATTATATCGCAAACGGCTTTGTTATACTTGGGTTGACATGGACTATCCTGACGACCATATATTGTTGCAACGTCTTCTTACCCAAGATGAGCGGGCACTGAAAGTCTTCTACAATCATCACAAAAAGCCATTGATGCAATTCATTGGTCGATCGTTGCAAGAAGATGATGCAGAAGAGGTTCTTCAAGACACCTTCTTCGGATTTATAGAAAGCCTGCGTAATTTTCGGGGCCAATCTTCCCTCAAAACATTTCTCTACTCAATAGCTAAGCGAAAAATCATTGACCGCATGCGTCGCAAGAAAATCCAACGAGTGCTTTTTTCATATTTGCCATCGTATGTTGTCGAAACTCTTGCCACTGTTTTGCTTCAAGATACGGTCGATAAAGGTCATATCGCGAAGAAAATCTCTCGTGTTTTTCATAGATTACCGAATGATTATGCCCATGTTCTCAGACTAAAGTATATTGAGGGCTACAAAGTGTCAAAAATTGGCATAGATATGGGGCTTTCACTTAAAGCAGTAGAAAGTTTGCTTTTCAGGGCCCGCAAGGCCTTTGCAACGCTTTACGCCGACTATGACAGATCCACTATATTCACAATTGAAGAGAAAGTATAAAGAGGTTTACACTATTAAGCCAAATGATTTACACTCAAATCGAGGTACTCATATGTTTAAACGCCTCACACCTTTTTTAAAAGAAGACCCGTTTACCTTCATTATTCCTGTCTCAATTGTCTTAACTCTTATCGCGTATTTCCTTTTAAGACCCTTGATTACTCGTATTGTGAGCGTTTTGCAATATGGTTTCTAACATTCTAGCCACATGTCTGGTAACACTTCGAAATAGCTTGCGGATTGTTGTACGGCCTTATAAAACGATGCGAAGCATCTCTGCAAAGCCAGATATGGGACAGGTATACGTCCTTCTCACTATTGCGACACTGTATTTTTTATATGCATCGATCGTAAGAACACGATCGCTTGATCCGCTTGTTGTATCAAGCTCATTCATCAGGACATTTGTCTTTTTTCTTCTGACTTTTGCATCAACAATTGCTTTCCAGGGGATAGTCGGAAAAATTCTACAAAAGCTCAAGATGACCGATCCAGAGCCATTAATCGTATCATGTGCCCTCACTGCATATTCACTTGTTCCCACGATTATATGGTTTTTCATTACCTCAACGCTTTTTCTTATTTTCCCTCCCCCACGTTATGAAACTTTTCTTGGTACGACATTTAGCATTATATTCATCATTTTCTCATCAAGCATTTTGTTGTGGCGGGTAATTTTGTGGTATCTGACGATTCGATTCAGCTTAAAAGCTCAATTTCTCACTATAATGATTATTATGTTTATGTATGGATTGTGGTTCGTTCCACATACCTTTTTGATGTATCATTTCAGGATTTTCCGTATTCCATTTATTTAGCTCACAAGTACATATCAAACAGGCCGCTGTATAATAGGGGCATGAAAACACATTCATATTCGGCTCCAATTTGCATCACTCTTTCGGGAGATGATGTGACAGCCTTTGGTCGACCTGCATTGATGATATCGATAAAGAAATATGTTGTTGTGACGCCAACGGATATAGAAGTTGAACCAGATTCTGTGATTGATGAAGTATATGCAGATGTATGTAAAGAGGTTTATGGCAAGGCCCAAAAAAAGTTAAGAAGAGTGATGGTACATACGCCATATGATAGTTCTTTACGAGCAGTCCAAGCAGCACTGATTGTATGTTTTTCCGCATATCTTCTCGCACAAAAAACAGAGAATAAGCCGTCAGAGAGCGACATTCAAAGAATTGCATATGCGGTTGAACGCAAACGTTTTCAACAGTTTTCACATGCACAGACGGTCTGTTGCATTCAAGGTGGACTTATTTACTATCGAAAAGAGTTTGAGTTTTATAAAACGACTGTGAAATTGCCCATGAAGCTTCCAATGGGGTTTTTGAGCAAGCTTGAAATAACTGCCCCAAAAAATTCAAAAGGAAAGTTGGCAGAATTTTCGGCAAAAGCGTTAACAGACTCAGAAAAGCTCACAAAACGACTTGTATTTGCTATCTCTCAAGAACGAAAAGCTGAGTGGATTGAAAGTCTTTTACAGAATAAAAACACCTCAGATTTGTGTTTTTCTTCAGGCAAAGAATCGTTTGAAGAGTCTCTCAGAGGGCTTACTCAGGTATAGCTGGCTCATGAGGTCCGGGCATATCCTGTTGTGGAGGTGCACCTTCCTTTCGAACAGAAGGTAATTTAAGCTGTAATATGCCGCCTTCTCTTCCGAGAATGCCAAGTACTCGTCCTCCAACAAATACCCAAATTATCAAAACGGCAACGAGAATAAAAACACCCACGAGTGCATTTAAGATTTTTGCCTGAGCTTTCTTTAATTTATCCGGTTCTCCAGAAGAACTTATCCAATCAATTGCCCCTGTTATTACCATGTACAAGACAAATAAAGCCGCGATTGCCATTGTGGCTTGAAGAAAAAAGCCAAAAACATTTGAGAAATTTTCACTTACAGTTCCTGTATTGAGTGGAGCGCCCGTAATACCCTCTCCAAAAATCTTTTTAGTGCTATCCTCTTGTGCTAAGATCATTCCCATCATAAAAGAAACTCAATATTAAAAAACGAGGCAACTAATCGTGTAAGAAAGTATGACAAAAATATCAGAATAATTCCAATGACTGAGTAGGTGATCGTATTTTTGCCTTCTTCCACTGCCTTGGCGTCTCCTGCAGAATTAATGTATTTGAAAGCTCCGCGAATACCATGAACTAATACCAAAATAAGTGCAATTCCATACATCAAAGGGAGTGCAATTGTACCCACATCAGCAAAATTTGAGAAACATGCAGGCGGAAAATTCTTACAGGTAAGTTTCGGTGTGATCTCAGCTTGAAGCAGATAGCCTAAGTAATGCATGATTTGAGTCTAGTATAGTGCGAATGTAAATGCAAGTACCTACGAACTAATATATAATTGGCCTTTTGGTCTGTTATTTTTTTACAAAAAATGTAGGTATGAGTCGTCCTCTCAATCATATTGCACTAATTCTTGATGGAAATAGGCGCTGGGCTAAGAAGCAAGGATTAGGAGTCCTTAAAGGGCACCAGTCAGGTGCTGACAGGGTTGAATCACTTCTGGATCGTCTTGATGAGCTTGGTGTTCACACAGTGACGTTATGGGGATTTTCGACTGAAAATTGGACTCGCGATCAACTACAGGTTCAGGGCCTTATGAAGCTCTTTGAAGACTTCATTGATACGTTTAAAGATAAAGCTATTCGAAAAGAATCCAGAGTTATCCACTTGGGTAGAAAAGATAGACTTCCAGCTTCTTTGGTAAAAAAAATAGCTGATATTGAGCAGGAAACAGCACATCTTACGAGACGAGTTATCAACATGGCGCTTGATTATGGCGGTCGTGATGAAATTATTCGCGCTGTAAAGCGTTTAGAAGAGCAAGGTGTGTCTGCAAAGACGCTCACTGAAGAAAATTTCAATCAATTTCTTGACACTATGGCAGAGCCCTTTCCAGAGCCAGATATGATCGTTCGGACTGGTGGAGAGATGCGTATGTCAGGTTTTATGGCCTGGCAAGGTGTATACGCCGAGTACTACTTCATTGATACACTTTTTCCTGATCTGACTCCTAATGATATGGATGATATTGTCGCGGAATATGGTCGTCGTGAGAGGCGCTTTGGCGGTGGCAAGTAATCTTCATTTGAATTTACCTAAGGATTTGCGGGAAATTCTGCGCTATACTTTCTGTATCTCATGTTTGATCCAAAATTCACCATCAGCAATAGCATTTTAAAGAATATTGGCACCATTGAAGCTGCCAGAGAAGTGATTACGGATGCTCCACTCCTCCCCTTGTGGGAAAAAAAGTTCCGCGACGATGCCGTCATTCGAACTGCTCATCATGGAACACACGTTGAAGGTAATCGGTTGAACATTGCAGAAGCGAAAGATGTCTTGTTAGGACAAGATGTTGTTGGAAGAGCCCGGGATGTTCAGGAAGTAATCAATTATCGAAAAACTCTTCAATCTATTGAACAAGAAACCGAAAAAGGCTTGAAGAAAATCACAGAAGGATCTATCAAGAAGCTCCATAAGACGACGATGGACCGTATTTTGGAAGAGGGTCAAATTGGTGAGTATCGCACAAAAGCAGTTATTATTCGAAATAGTGCAACCGGAGAAATAACCTTTCGGCCACCTCCTCCCCTTGAAGTACCTTTTTTAATGCGAGAATTTGTCTACTGGATCAATCAACATGATGCAGAGACTATTCATCCGGTTCTCAAAGCTGGTATTGCTCATCATCAACTGACTGATATCCATCCATTTATTGATGGGAATGGACGTGTTTCGCGGGCTCTTGCCTCTCTTATCCTCTTTACTGAAAAATATGATATTCGTCGATTCTTTTCTTTGGAAGAATATTATGATCGTGATGCGATTGAGTATTACAAGCATTTGGAATCTGCCTCAGCTGGCGATTTAACTGACTGGCTTGATTACTTTGTACTTGGAGTTGCTATGGAGTTTGATCGAGTTAAAAAGAAGGTTCTAAAGCTCTCAAAAGACACGTATTTACGTGAAAGATTAGGTGGGAAGCAGGTATTTTTAACAGAAAGAGAAACGCAAATTGTAGAGTATATTCAGAGCATTGGATACCTCCAAAATCAAATGTTTAAAGATGTATCAACGAGTGTGTCTGAGGATACCATTTTGCGTGATATTCACGAGCTTATTGCAAAAGGGATTGTCAAAAAAGTTGGTAAAACAAAGTCTGCCAGATACGTCATGGTATGAAATTCAAGGAACTCGCAGACCATTTTCGCCTGATCGAATCAACCTCTTCTCGTAATGATATGACGGAGCTCCTCTCAAAGCTCTTTGGCGAGACTTCAGCGGATGAAATTGGAGCGGTCATGTATATGCTCCAAGGAAAGGTAACTCCCCCCTATGAAAAAGCTGATTTTGGTTTGGGTGAAAAGATGATTATTCGAGCAGTCGTTAGAGCCTTGCAGATTGACGAAGACACCTTTCAAGAAAGTCTCAAAAAAACGGGAGATATTGGATCTTCAGCAGAGATGTTCAAGGAAAAACTTGGATTAAAGGGCACAAATGAGATGACTGTGATGGAGGTTTTTGAGAGACTTGTCACTATTACCAAAACATCTGGGGATGGTTCGCAAGATAAAAAATTGGAAATGCTTTCAGAGCTTGTCAAAGCGCTTGATCCGTTGTCATGTAGATATTTGGTGAGAATTCCAGCGCAAACTCTTCGATTAGGCTTTTCTGACATGACGATACTTGATTCGATGTCGTGGCTTCTTGCAGGAAACAAGTCGCTTCGCAAAGATATTGAGAAAGCGTATCATGTTCGGCCAGACTTAGGGTACATTGCAGAAATGCTCAAGAGGCATGGAGTGGCCAAAATGGCATCAATACAACCACATATTGGCACCCCAATTTTGATGATGCGAGCTCAGCGCCTTCCAACTCCCGAAGATATTTTTAATAAACTTCAAACGGGCAGAATTGAGCCAAAATATGACGGATTTCGGCTCCAAGTTCACTTTGAAAAGAAAGGCAAAGAGGTTGTTGTAAAGCTCTTTTCTCGGGGTTTGGATGATGTGACATTCATGTATCCAGACATCGTTGAAGGAGTCACTAAGGAATGTCATGCGGATTCAGCTATTCTAGAGGGTGAAGCGCTGGGTTTTGACTCATATTCGCGAACCTTTTTGCCTTTCCAAGAAACAGTTCAGCGCAAAAGAAAGCATGATATTGCAGAAAAAGCCCAAGAAATTCCGCTCAAAATGTTCATTTTTGAGATTTTGTATCTCAATGGTGAGTCACTTTTGAAAACCCCACTAACTGAGCGCTCAGAAAAAATGCTCACAGTGATTAAGCCTTCAGGAGACGTTTTTAAAGATACCCTTCTCCTTTCACCTCAAGTTGAAATGACAACTGCCGATGATGTGACTCGAGTGTTTGAAGATTCCATTTCTCAAGGTTTAGAAGGGATTATGGTCAAAAAGCTTGATGGAACCTATGAACCAGGTGCGAGAGGCTGGAATTGGATTAAATTTAAGCGCAGTTACTCTGCAAAAATCGATGATACGTTGGATTGCGTTGTGATGGGATATGACCGTGGCAAAGGCAAACGCTCGGATTTTGGCATAGGAGCCTTCTTAGTGGGTGTATATGATGCACACGAGGATTCATTCAAAACTGTGGCAAAGATTGGCACAGGGCTTTCTGACGATGACTGGCGCATGTTGCATACTCTTTGTACCAAGACCGCCATAGATCATAAGCCAGCTCTCTATGATGTTGATAAGTTGATGAGCGTCGACGTGTGGGTAAATCCCACTATTGTTGTGGAAATTAAAGCAGATGAGATTACCCGCTCTACAATTCATACTGCCGGTAGAAGCATGAAATCTTCAGTGAGCGGCAAGGCGTCGGTGGTTGATGTGCAAGGCTATGCACTACGATTTCCTCGCTTAAAACGCTTCAGAGATGATAAGAAGCCAGAAGATGCGACGAATGTGCAAGAGGTCGTGGCCTTTTTTGAAAGTCAAAGAACCAGTTAAAACACGTTGAAATCTAATCTTCTTATTTCAACCAATTTCAACTAATTTTAACTAGTTTCAACTAATTTCAACTAGTTTCAACTATTTGTCTCCCATCTCAGCCTTCTGAGGAGTCCATGTTTATGTTTCAACACATAATCGATAAAGAAAGATTTTGGATTATTTTTCAAACGTCGAGCTGAAATTTCAACGGTAAGTCGTTTATCAAAAGTAACAAGTCCAACTTCAGAAAGATGATATGCAAGATCAATATCTTCATGAACGATGCTGTCATTCATTTCTACATTATTTTTTATCTTTTCCCAGGCGGCTTTTTTGACTCCCATGTTTGGCCCAATCATAATTTCATGGCCATGAATGAGGCCAGCAAATGCAATATAGGTTTTGGTAAGAAGCTCTGATTTCATCACTTGAGGATGCTCACTCTCCTCTTCTTCGAAGAAAGAAGATGGACCTGATACGCCAACGATATCGGGATTTGAATCAAATATTTCGATCATGGTTTCAAGCCAATTAGGAGGGACGTGCGTGTCTGCATCTGTGCGTGCTATGATATCGCCCTTAGCTGCATTAAAGCCTGCATTTCGAGCTGGAGTGATGCCCTGTTGTGTCTCCTTAATGATTCGGGCGCCTTTTTTCTTAGCGATTGCAACCGTATTGTCGATACTGTTATTATCTACCACAATCACTTCAAGCGGTTGAATAGTTTGCTTTGCAATTAAATCCAGCGCTGTCTCGATGTATTTTTCCTCATTCCAGGCTGGAATCACAACTGAGATTGTCGGCATAACAGACATTATATCATTTGAGGTATTAACCAATCTTAAAAGTAGCGATCAGTGGTGTATGGTCAGTAGTAAAAGCATTGATTCTCTTAGTCTCAATATTCTCGAGTTTACGGTAGAAAATATAATCCAGCTTGAATTTTATTGGTAGAAAGCGCAGAGTTTTGTAGAAGGTATGAAGTATATTAGTGGTCGCTTCTTGAAATTCATACCTGTTGAAGAGTGATTCTAAGTGGCTTCGGTTATATGGATAGTTAAAATCTCCTAGGATAATTGTTGGGTTATCAGCTATGTACGCTTCTTCTAATGTTTTAAATAGTTGTTTATTACGTAAGGAATTTACCGAATATGGGCTCAAATGGACATTGAAAAGCGATAAGACTTTCCCTGATACTTTAAATTGTGTTGATATGACAAGGCGTCTTGAAAGTCCCCTCCAGAGTAGTTCAAAAAATTCCCATACTCCTCGTGGAAGGTAAATTGTTGAGGACTCATTAACCTCTATTCTTCCCTTTTTATAGAATGTGGCCACAGAAAATACACCTACTTTTCGTATAAATGCTTCTGCATGTGATGCTAAAACATATCCTTTTTCCTTCAAAATAGCCACAGCATCATCAGACATTTGAAGCTCCTGTAGAGCAATGATGTCGGGCGAGTACTTTTCTATTACCCTTAAGAGCTTTGGAAAGCCCTTATTGTATTCCAAATTAAATGTGAGAACTGTGATTTGCATAGGTATCTATTATACAAAATGAATACCAAAAGTTATCCACATGGAATTGGCTACCTATTTGGGGTTGTTAATATGCTCTACAACGCCACCTATTATTATCGGACAGCCTATATTAAACATCAAATATGCTATCGGTCTTGACAATTAAAATAGGCTGTCTTAGACTTACGAATATGAACAAGCAGGGGATTATTCAATCATCTACAGAAGTTGCTATTAGGTTGACAGAAAGCAGAAGTTTACGTGCGTTTACGAAGACACAATTTGATTCTTTGAAAAAAAGGAAGCTAGTTCTCCCAGTGACACTCTATCAGTTATAGGTTTGAGGCTCTAGAAGGCTGTAGACATAAAAAAAGAGCATCACTACCGTTCGCGTTACCGTCGACGAGTAGTAATGCCCTCTTATGGGTCTCCGAGGATCGGAGTTAACACATAACTTATCAAATATTTTAATAGCTGTCAAGAGGTATTTGATAGATAATTCCTGACCCGTCAGCTGTTTTGAAAACGGCCTTTCCCAGAGCCTCAAACTTTGATTGATCAAGTGGCGTATACTTCTTTCTTTCGTTACTTCCGATGATAACATACTCGACTTGGTACTTTTCAAGTAAATCGCGAGTTAATTGATGATCAGGACTGGTGTACATTGCTTGAATGTCTGGAATGATTTTCCCGACCACTTCTGAGCCGCCTCTCCAGAGCCATTGATGCACCCACCATCCTGCAATAGTAGGAAGTCCTGTATAAGAAGACACGACGTTATAGTCTGTATAAGAGTCACCTTGGGCCTCAAGGATCGTTGGTTGGCCTATTACAGAGGTATTTAGATAAGTAATGATTGGTCCATATTCAGGATACGTTGTCTCAATCCACTTCTCTCCCCTCAATGTGATTGGCTTTTCCTTAAAACCGTAAAATGAATCAATTGCTAAGAGTGGATAGAGTGCGACAAAGAAGAAAAGAATCAGAAACGGAACTATATAAATGGCTGATTTCACTGATGGGAACTGCTTTTTGAATTGCCCAAATGTAAAAGCTGATGCCAATCCCATCATTATGAAAGCTTGATATCCAAGTTTAAACATAGTGTTTGCTCTGAAGTGGCTTGGATAAATATCTTTTGCATATATGAATTCTGGAACAATGATTAGGATTGTTGAGAAGCCGAAAAGTAGTAACATAAATACTGTTGTTGAATCAATTTTGAATGATTTTTTTATTGCATATCCAATCAAAAACACAAAATTAAACCAGAAGAATCCCCATAAGGCTGCAAGCATCCACCACGTTGATGTTTGACAATTACCCTCAAAAACCAATCTTTTTTCAAGAAATGTTCCTTGTACAAGTTCATGAATAGTTGTTGAAAGACCTGCGGGGAAGCAGTTAAATCCAACACCTGAGGAAAATGGTTCAAATCCACTAGAGAATGGGTATGTAAATATAAAAAAGCCAGCAATCAAGGTCGCGGTGTAAATGAAAAACTGCTGTGAGATGCCATACAACGCTGCCAAAACGATCACTGTTAATAAAAGGTAGATCGGAGCGTCAAAAGCATTTGTCATTAAATGAATACTGACCATAAAACTCAACAAAATCACGTATCCGAGGTGTCCTGTGGCAAATGAAAGATCATTTCGGAGTGAAGAAGTGAAGTGGCGAAGAGGTGAAGATGAGGTGAAGAGATGAAAAGGTGAAGTGGTAAAGAAGTTACGGAGTAAAGCAGTGAAACGGTGAAGTGGTGATGGTGTTTTGCGAGGTTTAGTGAAAATTGTGTACAACAATGCAATCGTAATCAACACAAATGGAATATCAAACACATGGCCATGTAAATCTGCTACAACATACGAGTAAATTGGAAATTCATGGATTGTGAATGGAATAAAGCGCGTTGCATCAGGATACCAATAATATTGAGGAAGGTCATTCCAGATTTTCAGCGGATTCAGGAGATCAGCAAATGAAAATTTAGCTGGAAGTTTCCATAATTCTGTCGGATTTTGGCCATACCCAGTGGTTAATGTGTATAAACTGTGCAAATTTCCGCCAATATTCACTAAAAAGGTCGTTAAGAGCGAAACTGACAGTGCGACCTTCACATTCTTTTTCAGAGCACGGTACGTGCATGTAAAACCAATAGAAAAAGCCTCTATGACGCCCAATCCACACAAATGAGCAAGGATTAAATTATATGAAATATAGGATGGAATGGAGCTGAGTTTAGTGAGAACAGCACCGGTTATGTGGCCGAAGTAATAATAATTAATGTCCTTCCCTGCCAACCACATATCTTGCGATGGAAAATATGAACCTTTTAATACGGAGTTAATGAAGCCAAAATCCATAAACTTCTCAAGACCATGAATTGATGGCTCTTTACTTCTTATATATGCCCATCCAAAAAACGCGAATGCAAAAAGGAGTTCTTCAAAAATAAGCATGCCAACAGGGATGTCATCAGTGCGCTTTGGCCATGCAGAGATTAAATAGTTCACCACAATTGAACCTAAAATCACAATAATCAGTGTTGGAAGTGTAAATGGAAGAATGTGTGCAGTTCCTAAAACATAGGTTATATAAGAGATAAACATGATGCCTAGGGCTTTGGAAAAGGCATATCCTTTGTCATAGAAAATCGGAAACAGCACCCGAGCTGTTGGGAAGAAAATTATGCCAATAATGAGCAACATCACATACCATGTTGAGGTATAGAGAATCCAATCCATGTTGAAAAGATAGCCTTTTTAGATTGAAATTGCAAGCTAATTTTGATATATTTGCGCGTATGGAAAAGGCTTTTATACCGGCTCAACAAGAAAAAGAACTCTACGAATTTTGGGAGAAAAATGGGTATTTAACTGCCGAAAAAGGTGAGCCATACACGGTTTTGATGCCCCCACCAAATGCAAACGCTTCACTTCATGCTGGTCATGGAATGTACTCAGTTGATGATATTATTGTCCGTTGGAAAAGGTTAAATGGCTTTGCTTCACAGTGGCTTCCGGGTATGGATCATGCAGGCTTTGAGACCCAGTATGTTTATGAGAAGCATTTGAAGAAAAAAGGCCAATCTCGTTTGGATTTTGACAGAAAAACGCTGTATGACGATATATTTGCTTTTGTAAAAGAAAATTCTGGGAACATTTATAGTCAGCTAAAGCGACTTGGCTTCTTGGCAAATTGGGATCGCAGCACATTTACGTTGGATGATTCAGTAATTGAGTATGTATATGAGACATTTGAAATGATGGTGAAGGACGGATATGTTTACAGAGACACCTATATTGTGAATTATTGCCCGTATTGTGGAACCTCTCTAGCAGATCTGGAAACCGTTTACGTTACACGGGTTGATCCACTCTACTACATTAAATATGGTCCATTTGTGCTTGCAACGGTGCGTCCTGAAACTAAATTTGGTGATACTGCCCTTGCTGTTCATCCAGAAGATGCTCGATATACAGAATGGGTTGGCAAAGAAATTGAAGTAGAAGGACTCTTAGGAAAATTTAAGCTAAAAGTGATTGCAGATGATTTTGTAGATCCAGAATTTGGTACAGGTGTTGTGAAGATTACTCCTTCACATGATCCGAATGACTTTGAAGCATCAAAGCGCCACAATCTGGAATTAAAGCAAGTGATTGATTTGACCGGCCGCCTTACAGATATCGCTGGCAAATATGCTGGGATGACGGTGAATAAGGCTCGGGAAGCTGTGGTTGCAGACTTGCAAGAAAGAGGTTTGATGGAAAAAATCGACACTGAGTATGAACACAGCGTTACGACGTGCTACAAATGCGGTCGGGATGTTGAGCCCATGACATTTCCCAATTGGTTTATTAAGGTTGCAGAGCTAAAACAGAAGGTAAAAGAGGTTGTTGAGAAGGATGAGGTGAAGTTTCATCCCGCAAAATATAAAAAACAGATGCTCCAATGGCTTGATGTGATGCATGATTGGCCAATTAGTCGCCAATTGGTATGGGGAATTCGAATTCCTGTGTGGTACAAAGTTGATGAGAATGCAGAAAATATCTATGTGTGGTGGCTTGATGGTGACAAAAAATTGCAAAAAGGAAGTGCGGCATCATTTCTTAAGCTGGGCATAAAACTCTCAGATATTGAGGCTGGTCTCCAACGTGTAATGGCTCAAACTGGCGACACTGCTCCAGAACATGTTATTTCTTCTGAAAAACCTGCTGGTGATTATCTCCCAGAAACTGACACGTTTGATACATGGTTCTCATCGGGACAATGGCCCCTTGTGACAGTTAAAGATGGTGAACACTTCCCTACTGATTTTATGGGAACAGCAAGCGAAATTCTGAAATTTTGGATTTCTCGGATGATTATGTTCTCTCTCTACAGAAAAAAAGTGGTGCCATTTAAGGATGTTTATCTCTGGTCACTCGTGACTGATGCAAAAGGCCAAAAAATGAGCAAAAGTAAAGGAAATGTGGTGAATCCTATTGAATTAGTTGATCAATTTGGAGCTGATGCATTCAGAGCATCACTGATGTTTGGTGTTGCGCAAGGCGGTCGTGTGCCAATGAGTGTAGAAAAGGTTAAAGCGATGCGAAATTATGCCAATAAAGTATGGAATATTGGCAGATTTATTATGATGGGTAAAGAAACAGCCGCCGAAAAAAGCTCACTGCAAAGCCCCATTCAAGAAGTCAAAAATCTTTTAAAAGAGTTTGAAACTTTCAAAGCCAAATTCATCAAAGACATGGACTCCTTTAGATTTCAACGCGCATTTGACGATTTATATGAATTTTTATGGCACAGAATGGCAGATGTGTACATCGAGCAGTTGAAAGATCACATTAAATCTGGTAATATAGAGGTTCTTGATGCGTTAGAAAATACGTATGCAGAGTGCTTAAAACTCCTCCATCCGTTTATGCCTTTTGTAACAGAGGCGGTCTGGAAAGAGTTTTACGGAAAAGAAAAATCAATTTTGGATGAAAAAATCACAAGTTAACTAGTTCACAAGTTAACCAGTTCACTAAATCATGGGAAAACAAACATACCAACCAAAGAAACTGAAAAGACTGCGAAAGCATGGTTTTCTTTCTAAAAACACCACAAAGTCAGGTAAAGCTATTTTGAAAAGACGCCAACTGAAAGGACGCGTCAACCTGACAACCGCTTAATATGGGTATCGGA
>JAGORW010000073.1 GCA_018062605.1 Candidatus Woesebacteria bacterium
TGTAGTTCAAGAGTCATCTTGAGTGAATTACCTGGGTCTAAGAAGCCTGCTGTTACATGAATAAGCAGTCCCATTCTACCCACTGAACTTTTCCCTTCAAGGCGTCCGACATATTGTTCAGACACTCCAGTCTCCTCATATATAAGACCCAGAGCAAAATCTCCAGGATGCAGAATGAATGGCTTTTTGTCAGAAATTATGACCTCATCCATCATATCATCCATCGGTTTTTTGGGATCGATCACGACATTTGCTTGTGGGTTGAAAATGAGAAACTGTTTATCTAGATGGAGGTCGATAGAAGCCGGTTGAATGTATTTTGAGTTAAAAGGTTTAACTGAGATGTCTCCGCTTTTTAGCGCTTTTTTAATGTCCGTGTCTGAGAGGATCATGAGTTGGATGGTAACATATCGGTGGTGTTTTTTGCAAGGACCAGCCCTGATGAGGACCAGCCTAAACAAGGCCATGAATTTTTCATATTTGCTTTAGACTGCCAGGAAAGGCCCGAAGGTAAACTTTATTTTTAGGAAATATGAAAAACTCATGAAGCGCTTAAAAAGCGAGCTCAAAGGTCGGACCTCATCAGGGCTGGTCCATGCAAAAGAGCTACACACATTTCATAATTGCCTCTTTCAAAGCTCGGCGGCTTTGCTGAAGGCGATCTATATTTGGTTTAAATGAAGGCTCATGAACAAGTTGATTTCGCATCTTGTGGGCGGTCCAAATTTCATCATAGAGTGAGCGTTCAAACATGCTGTGGGCAGCTTTCAATCGCTCGCCCATTGTTTGCCCATTAAGTCTGGAATTTTTGAGGGCATGGTCAAGTAAGCTATCCAAATCAATAACAGCTGCTTTCAGGCTCATATAGTTATCAAAATCTGTATGCGCATCAATTTCCTTGAGGCGATTTTGGGTGAAACTTTTCCAGTTTGAGGTTGGCTTTGTTTTTTCCAGTGAAACTAAAATCACAACACAGATTACAAGAATGATTCCTATAATAATGGCATACAACATACTCATATTGTACATCATGGTATAATGCCCCATGCAAGAGAAGGGACGGATTGTTGCAAAAACAATTGTCATTGCTGGACTGTCTGCAATACCCGTGAGTATTGTTGCTGAGTATTCTTCATTCGATCAACTTCAACGTGTCCGAGCGTGTGTGTATCAAAATTCTGATTCTGTCCCGCTTATTACGTATAGCCGTAGTATGGATTGTAGCGATGTTCAACGGGGCCGTGCATTTCGACTTGATTGTACGCATGATGAGTCTGCAAGGCTTCAGGATATTGCACAGCCCTGTGAACTTAAACTAGATGTTTTTCGTGAAGATTTTCGTATGTTTAAGCAAGAAGGAAGAACATGTTCTTTAGCTAGTTCCGCCGCAATTTTGAGTGATATGAGCTTGAGGTATGGTGGGGCAGCAATTGATCCTTATGTGTTGTCAGATATTGTTGAATCTCAGTCTTTGATGGCGGGAAATATTTATGACGAACTTGATAGTGTGGACCAAATGAATATACAGTCCGAGCAACTTTCCGCTTTAAGAGGGAGGGTACCTTTTAATCCAAATGTGCTTTTTGAGATGCATAGATTGTCGCAGAGCGATTTTCCTTTGGAGCCATTTCAGTTCTATTCTTTTATTACCTCAATCATGGAAGATCCAGATGGGTACGTATTGTTATCAGCCCGAGTTACTGCAAGCGAGGATGCTGACTTTCCGAATCATGCTGTTGTTGTCGTTGGTACGGGTAGAGATGCCATGACTGGTGAGCCATACATACTTGTGGCAGAGCCTAATGCGGGCCTATTTATTAATAGTCCTAATTTTTCAGCTGTGCAGGAAGATTGGGTACCAATTAATCCCGGAGGATTTACAACTGCAATTCGACTCACTCAAAAATCGATGGGACTCATGTTTGAATTAACTGTGTTGAAATCCATTCCTATTGATTCCAAGTAGCTTATGGAAGCAAGTGCATTTATAAATCCTATTTCCATATGCAGATGAAACAATTTCTACCCGCGGTGTGCGTGCGAAAAAATTCGAACACATTTTGAGCGGAGAGGGTGGGATTCGAACCCACGGTGACTTGCGCCACATAAGTTTTCAAGACTTACGCCATCGACCACTCGGCCACCTCTCCGAGCTCAAAATCAAATTTACTACAACCATATTGTACCTTATTGGCCTAGATATGCCAACCTCCATGCGCTACAATAGTCACATGACTTTTGCAGATTATCTTAGCTCACGTCGAGCATATCTTGCACAGTATCTCCAAAAATTTATATCAAGAGAGGAAAGACTCGCCGGGGACGAACTTTCAGATATAGCGTTAGAGCGTCTTGCCGATTTCTCTACAAAAGGAAAAATGCTGCGAGGAACGTTTGTGATGCTCGGGTATGAAATGTTCACAGAAATCGACAATTCCACTCCAGAAAAAAATGAATATACCCATGAAGATGTCCTTCGCGTTGCAGTTGCTATGGAGCTTAGCCAAGCTGCCATTCTGATTCATGATGACATTATGGATAATGATCGCACACGACGTGGTGACAAAACAATATTTGCGCATTACGCTGAAGATGCAGCTTACCATAATATTTCAATACCTGATGAATATGGAAAATCTATGGCAATGATTGTGGGTGATGCTGGTTTATTTCTCACATATGAGCTGATAGGAAGTATAGATGTTGATCCAGCAATTCGCTCTCGAATTATGAATAGGTATTCCAAAGAAATGCTCAAGACATGTCTTGGTCAGTTTTTGGATTATCATTATGGAAAAACTACTCAAGAAAGATCATTAGACGAAATTAAACGAATGTATCATCTTAAAACACGGAGCTACACGTTCACGTTGCCACTTATGATGGGAGCATATTTGGCTGGTAAGACCGATGATGAACTCTCAGTTTTGGAAGAAATTTCGACATATTTGGGAGAAATTTTTCAAATTAAAGATGATGAACTGGGACTTTTTGGGGATGCTACAAAAACCGGTAAAGCGGTCGGATCAGATATTGCTGAAGACAAGAAGACGCTTTTCCGTGCTGAGCTTTTCAATAATGCCACTCCTGAGGAAAAATCCCAATTGCAAAACATCTTTGGAAAGCTTCTCAGTGAGGAAAATGTGAAATATGTTCAGGAACTTTTAGAGTCATACGGTATACGAAAAAACCTGCAAGAGAAAGTACACATAAATTCAGAGAAAGCTCATGAACTCCTTGCGAAACTCTCAATATCTGACGAAGCAAGAAATCTGTTTAGAGAGTTAGTTGACTACAACGGATCTCGTGGTGCGTAACATGATTGATGCTAACTTCATTAAAACTGTAAAGGGTTTCTACGCTAAAAATAATCGCCCTATGCCGTGGAGAGAAACCACTGATCCATATAAAATCCTTTTGTCAGAAATTATGCTTCAGCAAACGCAAGTGGATAGAGTGATTCCCAAATTTGAGAATTTTATTGCACATTTCCCATCAGTTTCAGATCTTGCGAAAGCAGATTTTAAGGATGTTTTATCTCAATGGGTAGGTTTGGGATACAACCGTAGAGCTCTCTGGCTTCACCAAGGTGCTCAGCAGATAGTGGAAAAACATGATGCTAAGTATCCGGAGACAGTTCAAGATCTTATACTCCTCAAAGGAATTGGCCATAATACTGCCGCTGCGGTTTGCGCATATGCATTTAATCAACCAGTGGTATTTATTGAAACAAATATTCGCGCAGTCTTCATCCACCATTTTTTCCCAGACAGATCTGATGTGACAGATGCTGAACTGTATCCACTTGTACAAAGCCATGTGGATAACCAGAACCCCAGAGAGTGGTATTGGGCACTTATGGACTATGGTGTCAATATAAAGAAGCTTCACAAGAATCCTGCAAGGAAGAGTAAGCACCACTCCAAGCAATCAAAATTTGAAGGATCAAAGAGACAGCTTCGGGGAAATATTCTTAAGCTTTTGCTCAAAAAACCAACACTTTCACATGCTATTGTGGCAGATGAACTTGTT
>JAGORW010000074.1 GCA_018062605.1 Candidatus Woesebacteria bacterium
GAGAATATGGAAATAGCTTCACCCAAAGATACTCATCCAACTTTTCAAAGAAAGAGAACTCAAAATGGATACTGATGGGACTTCTAAAAATGTCGTAAAGATGAAGAAAATGTCTGAAGAGCAAGCACTTGTTGCTCTGTTGATTGCCATCGTAGTTACAATTTATGTGGTCATTGGATTCGTGGACACGGTCTTTGATCCGAAGAATGTTTCACTTCAAGTGGATCGATTTGTAGACTTACATGTGGATCGAACAGATCTTGCTAAATCGATTCGTGATTACGCCAACAGTCATAATAAAGTAGACACAGATGAGCTCAATACTGCGATTCGTGAGACTGAGCGAGCGCATGTGCTGCTTGAGCAGGAAGACAATTTCAGGGAAGCTTTAGCGATCTTTGAAGAGCAGTATGCAGACCTAGATGTTGCATTGAAGAATAAAGATTACCTCGAAATCTTCCAAAGTAAGGAAGCTTTTACGGTTTTTGTAAATAAGGTCGCTACGCAGACGAGTCAGTTCCCAAGCCATCGAGTACTACGCAATAAGCCTGTGTATACAACCTTTCAGGAAGCTCTAGCCGGCAATCTGGCTGATATTGAAAAAGCTCGTTTGGACTATAACAAATCAGCATTTAACTTCAATAAGGAGTATTCACAAGGTTGGCCTGAGCGTTTTATGAAGCGAGCACCACGAATGCTTCTGCCAGAAAAGGAGCCTGTTGGCCCCGAATTCGGGGCACTGTACGGGACACCTGCTTCTAAGTGAGCTTGAATCATATTTTCTTTGTTTGCGGAGGCGAGATGCACATGCATCAACCCTCCGCTCTTTTTTTGCCATAAACATTTTTCTGCACCTACCCGCTCTTGAATCCTATAGTACTTTTTGATATAATTATTTCGTTGATTTGAACTTCTTTTGAGGAGCATCAAGCCAGCAAGAACTTTGAGAATAGATATTTCCTTCAACTAACTCCACTTGAACCACAGGAGAAAACGATGATCGTTAAGAATGAGCCCAAAAGCTATCCGAAAGGGGAATCAAATGGACACAGATAAGGCAGCACCCACGAAGAACACCGAGTTCACTATTGGACAGAACATCTTTGGTTGGTCATGTGTATTTCTCGTAGGCTGGATTATTTTCGAGCTCCTTGGAGTGGTTATTCACGGTTCCTTTGTCACTAGTAAGCTGGAATTAGTGGTTTATGCCTACAATGAAAGAGAAATGCTTTCTCGTGGTGTTGTGACGTTTTTGAACACTAATGAGCTTGAGGACACACGTCCTCTTGCCAATGCATTGCGTGAAATCGAAAGAGCACAGATTTTGCTTGATAATTCTGATCTGGATGCCCATTTGTTTAGAATTTTTGAGCAACAGCATTCAGACCTGAACAAGGCTCTGGAAGCCGTTGACACGCTCAAGATTCACTCGGTTGATGGGTATAAAGAAATCAAGGTTCAACTTGATGAGAATGCTCGCAGAATTGAGAAGAGTCGTAAAGAGTACAACGACGCAGCCCTCGAATTTAATATTGTATATTCCAGAGGCTTTCCTGAGCGCTACATGGGCGTTGACCAGCTGTTTTTGCTCTCTGAGACAGAGGCAATTGGTAAGGAGTTCGCTCCTTTGTATGGCACACCGTCTCCAAAGTGACGCTCATAATCATATGGACACAATCGGTGGATACACGCAAAAGTGTTTCTAAGATTAATACAGGAACCCGAAGTGAGTGAGTTAGTGGTTTGGTGTAAGAGGGAAATTTGAATTAAGATCTGTTCTTAAACCTTTGGGAGGCAAAGCGCGCACGCGCCGAGCCTCCTTTTTTTTGGATTTAAGTCTTAACTGCCTGGCGAGAGAGTTTAAACTCATGCAAAAAACAGAGCCGGGTGGTATACTATGGGGCATCTGGTGTACTTCATAAGAAATACATACAGGTGAACTTTGATAATCGAGTATGTTTTTTCGACAGTACTACTTTTAAGGAGATACTCATGTCAATGATCGCTTTTGGCCGATGTCGCGCTCTGCAGACATCGCTCTTACTATTGTTTTTTTCCATCCATAGCTATTCTGTTACGTACGCCCAACCAACCATGCCCAATGCTCCTACGAGCGGATGGGTTCTTGATTGGTCTGGCACAGTAACAGATGCAGATCAGGCGAACCTTAACGCTGCTATGAGCTCACTTTCGGTGGATAATGGCACAGAAATGTTTATGTTTGCGGCTCCAGATTGCGGAGTCGAGCCTTCATCATATGCACAGCAGATTTTTACAAACTGGCAGGTTGGGGTACAGCAACAAGGTTTGCTTTTGGTGATGTGTGTAAATCAGGGTAGAGTTTTCATTGAGGTGAGCGAGCAGTTACAAGGAATCATCTCGAAGGAAGTTGAAGAGCGGGGAGTTTCTAACTATCTTAAGCCCAAACTAGCCAATGGAGATTTGACCGGTGGCGTGATTGGGATGATCAACTATTTTGCATCGTTGATTGGTCCTGTTAATACATCAACCGCCACAGGGCCTCAGACCTCTCTTGGTCCAACAACTCTAGGTGCACAGGCAACTCAGATTGCGACGCAAGCAAATGCAACGGAGTCTGGAGCCGAAAGTGCGGCCTCGACCGCTACGGAAGATTCTCAACGTGTCCCTGCTTTTACAGATGAAAAAGAGAGCAAGCTAATTCCGCTTTTGTTTAGAGGTCTTCAGTATACGTTTATCGCATTTGTTTTTCTCGTGATTGGATGGTTTTTCTACAGGCGCAATCAGCTGAAGAAAAACGGCGAATATTCGGAGTCGATAGATGACACTCGAGAGGTTGAGCCAGATCTCGCGAACAATGCTTCGTTTCTACCGGGTCAGACCTATCCGGGTTTAACTGGAGATAGATTTGACACACACGAGCAAATGACGCAGCCCATGCCCGTTCTTGATTTACCAGCACAGGTGAATCATACGAGAGATATCCGGCGTTCGCCGGAAGATCTTCCTATAAGGCAATCGCCATTTGTGCCAGATGACATCATTCCTGCACCACGGCAGCGGTCGGATTCACTTGAGGACCGAGGGCCTCAAACGCTAAGCCATGGAGATCTGACCCCTCCTAGCGATGAGGTTGATAGCGAGCTTTCTGATGTGGGAGATCATCGTCCTGGAACCTCGGATACCGGAAGAAAGAAGGGCGATAACCCTTTTGACCCGTTTGAGTAAACGTAAAGTAAGACGTCGAAGTGAAATACCATAATTCTCACACCAGGTGTGGCCGCAGGCTGCACCTGGTTTTTTTATGCCAAAAATTGACTTCCTGAGGCGTCGGAGTATTTAAAGCACAAAAAAAGGTGGGCAGCGTTTGCTACCCACCGGGGTTTCAGAAAGCAAAGATGTACTTTTCCTTTTTTACCTCGCTCGGCAAAAATGTTTCGCGGATGTTTATGTACATGTCGCGGCTCCACAGAAATCTATATCCCGAAAGTGAATTGTGTGGAGTCTCACGTATGAACTCTCGGATTTCCATCGGAATGAGATTATGTGGAATGCGCTCCATTGCCTCTTCACTTCTTCACAACTTCACCTTTTCACCAGTTATGCTACAATGATCGCAATATAAATTCACATTTCAATCATGAACGACCCTTTTGAAAATGCTCTACACTTCCTCAATGACGTTAAAAGTGATTTATCAAAAGAGGATCAGCCACTCTTAGATCGTCTTCAGAAGCCCCAAAATCTTGTAAAAGGGGAGATTGAAGTGAAAATGGATGATGGAACTGTGAAGAAATTTAACGCGTACAGATCTCAGCACAATGATGCTCTTGGGCCATTCAAAGGAGGAATCCGTTTTCATCAACAGGTGAGCGAATCTGAGGTTAAAGCCTTATCTTTGTGGATGTCTTTGAAGTGCTCAATTGCCGGTATCCCGTACGGTGGAGGTAAAGGTGGAGTTGAGGTTGATCCACGGGAATTGTCTCAAGGAGAATTAGAGAGACTTTCTCGAGCGTATATTACGTTTATTGCAAAGTACATTGGGGTAG
>JAGORW010000075.1 GCA_018062605.1 Candidatus Woesebacteria bacterium
TGAGGCTCCAAGAATAGCTGTTGTAAAGGGAATATCTCGGGTAATATATACATCTTGACCATTTCTTTTGTAGTTTTTGTCAGGCCTGACTGAAATGACCAAGTTAAAATCGTCGTAGCGAATTTGCATGCCTTCATCAACACCGGCAGGAATTTTCAGCGATTTCGGTTTTCCTTCAATGGTGACTTGTTTTTCAATACCATGAACGGCTTCCATGAAGTCGATGGTTATATGGTAGGTAGGTTTTTGTTGTTGTGCCCTGCCAAATCCGCCGAATCCTTGGCCGCCTCCAAAGAACTGTTCAAAGATATCAAATGGATTAGAGAAGCCGCCAGCATTTGAGCCATCGAATGGACTGCCCCCAGAAGAATACGTATATGAAAAAGGTCCGCTTTGATAAGACCCGCCTCCACCACCTCCAGGCGCCCCTCCTGCTCTTCCTCCACTTCGCGTATAATTTTCATGACCCAGTTGGTCATACATGTTTTTCTTTGTGTCGTCGGAAAGAACTTCGTATGCGTGGTTGATTTCTTTAAAGGTTTTTTCAGCACCGGCTTCCTTATTTCGGTCTGGGTGCCATTTCAGGGCAAGCTTACGATACGCAGATTTGATCTCTGCCTTGGTTGCGCCTTTATTGACACCCAAAACCGAATAGAAGTCTTTCATGCTTATTTTTCCTCATCAATGATTTCACCTTCTTCAACGGTGGCGTCATCTTTTTTATCAGCATCGCCTGCCTCGCCATCCGAGTCTGCAGCGTCTTTAGTATTTCCAGCATTGTCGGCAGCTTCATCTGCCTTACCTTGCTGATCATACATGTACTGACCAATTTTTTGTAATGAGGTAGAAAGTTCATTTGTTTTGGCTTCAAGGTCCTCCTTAGAACCATCTTCCAAAATGTCTTTCAAAGCTTTCATCTTTTCTTCAACTTCAGACTTTACGTCGGCTGGCACTTTGTCACCTGCCTCAGCTAAAGATTTCTCTGAGGTATGCAAAAGTGAATCAGCATGATTACGAGCTGAAATCTTTTCTTTAGCCATAGCATCTTCTTCAGCGTGCTTTTCAGCATCTTCTTTCATCTTCTCAACTTCTGAATCTGAAAGACCAGATGAACCAGTGATTTTAATGCTTTGGGACTTTCCAGATGCTTTATCCTTAGCGGTTACATCCAGAATTCCGTTTGCATCAATATCAAAGGTGACCTCTACTTGTGGAACACCTCGTGGTGCTGGTGGAATACCTTCCAAAATGAATCGGCCAAGTGACTTATTGTCTTTCGCCATTGGGCGCTCACCTTGCAAAATATGAATGTCAACCTGCGTTTGATTATCTGCAGCGGTTGAAAACACTTCAGATTTTGATGTTGGAATAGAGGAATTACGCTCAATAAGTGGCGTGGTCACTCCTCCTAAGGTCTCAACTCCAAGAGTCAGCGGGGTAACGTCCAACAGAACAACGTCCTTCACTTCGCCGCCAATAATGCCGGCTTGAACTGCTGCTCCGATGGCCACTGCTTCATCTGGATTGACAGACTTGTTTGCCTCTTTTCCAAAGAAAGCTTTCACTTCCTCTCGAATCTTTGGCATACGAGTCATACCTCCGACCAAAATCACTTCATCAATCTCTTTAATTGTGAGCTTCGCATCTTTGAGTGCTGCCTCAACTGGCTTAAATGACTTTTTAATAAGTTCTCCTGTAAGAGCCTCAATCTTTGATCGTGAAACTTTGGTCACATAATGCAAAGGTTGACCGTCTTGCTGCGTGATAAATGGCAAGTTGATTTCTGTCTCAACAGATGTTGAGAGTTCAATTTTTGCCTTTTCTGCAGCTTCTTTAAGACGTTGTAGGGCTTGAACATCCTTAGATAGATCGATGCCATACTCTTTCTTAAATTCATCAGCCAAAAACGTGATGATTGCTTGATCAAAGTCATCTCCTCCAAGGTGAGTATCACCATTGGTAGATTTTACTTCGAAAACACCGTCACCAAGCTCTAAAATAGTTATGTCGAAAGTACCGCCTCCAAAGTCGTAGACTGCAATGTTATGCGCTTGTTTGTTTTCCAATCCATACGCAAGGGCAGCTGCGGTTGGCTCATTAATAATTCTTTCAACCTTGAATCCTGCAATTTCACCAGCTTGCATTGTCGCTTGGCGCTGTGCATCATCAAAGTATGCAGGGACTGTTATGACAGCCTTATCGACAGTTTCTCCGAGATAATCCTCTGCATCATCTTTTGCTTTCTTTAAGATCATTGCAGAAATTTCTTCTGGAGTGTAGGTCTTGTCATTAATTTTAATGTTGATTCTGCCGTCTTTTCCTTCAGTAAGAAGGTAGGGGATCCACTTCTGGACCTCTGCAACGACAGGATCTTTAAAAGATCGACCCATCAGTCTTTTGACTGAGAAAATCACTTCTTTTGGTTTAATAATAAGTTGTCGTTTTGCAATATCTCCAACAACTCTTTTTTCTGGATCAACAACAGACGGGATCGTGTTGCGTCCTTCTTTTGATGAAATAACCTTTGGTTTGCCGCCTTCCATCACAGCGACAACCGAGTTTGTTGTACCTAAATCGATACCGATTGTTTTTGCCATGGTAAAAATAGTTAACTAGTTAACTGGTAACTAGTAAACTTGTAACTTTGTGAACTTGTAAATTGGTAACATAATTTTTTCTTCCAGTTAACTAGTTCACGAGTTAACCAGTTGACACTTTAGTAACTTTGACCTGGCCAGGTCGAATAATATCATCGCCGATTCTGTACCCTCTTCGTACAACTTCAACGACAATATTATCAGTATCTCCCGGAACTGCCTCAATTGCTTCTGCAGTATATGGATCAAATTCCTTGTTTAAAAGATCAATTTCCTCAACTCCAGCTTCTTTAAAGATCTGCTTGAAGTGATTCATAATCATTTGTAAACCTGGATCTTTCATAAAAAATTCAGCCTTCTCCATATCATCGAGCACATTCATAAATCTACCTAATGTAATGCGCTGTGATGTTGCACGAGCTTGATCAACAGCTGTATGCATTCTTTTTTCCAGATTTTGATAATCTGCAAGCGCTCTTAAATACTTGTTATTTAATTCCTCAACGCGCGTGTCAACCTCATTAAATTCTTCAACAAGTTCTCCTGCTCCCTCAATGTCTGGTTGTTTTTTATTATTCATGTAATTGTGCTGCTGGCGAATGTTCTTTAACAATTGACTCAATTAAATTTGCAAAATATCTGACATTTGGAACCACCATGTCATATCTCATACGTCTTGGTCCAACAACACCTAATGCACCTCTAAATGCATCGCAGTGGATATCTGCAAATACAGAGGCGATATTATCAGCCTGTGGATCTTCGTCATCTGCAAAAATGAAAAGCAAATCATCATCAGTTTTTTCAAGTTTGCGAATGATATCTCCCCAATAACGTATTTGATCAAACTGTTCAAAGAGATACCGAGCACGTGTGATGTCCCAAAATTCTCGTGTTGCAAGAATATTGTTGACACCAAAGTAATAGACATCTCCCTGATCTGTAATGGCAACTGCAAGCATTTGCGTTCGCTTTGCAAGAGCCTTAGCAGAGTGTTGCAACAACTTGTGGACTTCATGTCTGAAATCCCAGACGTCACTTTTGTACGAAACTTCTTCTGCTGTTGACAGCTCTTTTTCATGCATCAAGTTTTTAATATAAAACCTAAATGCTTTTGCAGTTGGGACTCGTCCTGACGAAAAGTACTCTTTTTTCAGATAGCCATTTTTTGCCAGCACAACCATATCGTTGCGAATTGTAGCAGGCGATACCCCGAGCTTATATTTTTTGTCGAGAATATCTGAGCCAACTGCATCGCCGATTTCGGTGTACTCCAAAATTATCGCTTTTAAAAGCTCTATCTGTCGCGGTGACAAGTCATCCATATTATTTTCGAGA
>JAGORW010000076.1 GCA_018062605.1 Candidatus Woesebacteria bacterium
CCCCAACCCCAACCCCAAAGAAAGCGTTTGATATACAGTTATTGCTATGATATTAATAGAATAATATTTAAATCCAAAACACACAGAAAATGGCTGAAGAAGTTGAAAACCACGTACTCGCTCGTTACTCGCTCACAAAAAAAGTTGGCTCCGGAGCCTATGGGCACGTCTGGAAGGTCACCGACAAAAAATCAGGATAAACACTAGCACTCAAAAAGATATTTGATGCCTTCCAACACTCCATCGACGCACAACGCACCTTCCGAGAAATCTGCTATCTCCATGAACTGACCCACCCCAACATAATCAAACTGCACAACGTCATTAAGGCAGACAACGATAAAGATCTCTACCTTGTCTTCGAATTCATGGAAGCAGACCTCCACAACGCCATCGGACAGAAAATTCTCAAAGATCTGCACAACAGGTACATCATGTACCAAATCTGCAAAGGAATGAAGTATCTCCACTCAGCTGAAATCATACATAGGGATCTTAAACCCAGCAACATACTCATCAATTCAGACTGCAGTCTCAAAATTTGCGATTTTGGACTGGCTAGGAGTATAGCCAACGACACACCCGACAAAGATATGGTCATGACATAAGAAGTTGCCACTAGGTGGTATAGAGCGCCAGAAGTGCTCTTAGGATCTCAAAAATATGAAAAAAGTGCAGATATTTGGAGCATTGGATGCATTTTAGGCTAACTATTGCTCGGCAAACCTCTTTTTCCCGGAAACTCAACCCTCAACCAACTAGAACGAATTCTCACCTTTACCAACAAACCTAAAAAAGAAGATATCCAAGCCCTCGGTTCAGAAGTTGCCCAACCTATGATTGATTCAATTACTAACCTTAGAGTAAAGCCTTTGCATGAATGGTTCAAGAGCTAAACCCCTTCATAAGCCTTAGATCTCCTCATCCGAATGCTACAATTCAACCCCTAAAAAAGAATCACAATCGCTGAAGCCCTTAAACACCCTTATCTTGCTCAGTTTCACAATCCCAAAGACTAACCCTCTAGCAGAAAGGTTATTCAGCCTCCAGTTTCAGACAACAAAAAGTTAAACTTGAAACAGTATAAATTATTCATCTACGACCGCATCAAAAAAATTTACTCATAATCGACGACAGACACACCTATTATTGCTGATTACAAAAAAACGGCTACATCCATTCATAGAGCCACAGAGATTGTTAGAGAAAAGCAATATGAGGCTAGACATAGTTTAAACTCTCAAAAATCACCTAAAATGTCATCTTCAAACAAATATAATCCCTCTTCTTCCAACTGCTGTTACTCAGTCCTTAATTCAACCGTTCTCAACGATGAGTAAAAAGAAAGAATGAGAAAAAAGCAATCGCTCAAATAAATTCTGAAAAATAAAAGAGAGAAATCTGCCCTCAGAAGTTAAAAATCATAAAGCAAATTGGACAATTACCTAGCAAACTCTAAATATTAAGGGCTCTACAACTATGCTAAATAGCACAACACCAAGTCATATGTCACTAGTCCTCTTCTGGCGAAATATTACAAAAATGGCTCTAGCACTACCGTATTCAAGGAAAATAGACCGCATGGCAAATATTGAGCATTTTAATCATGATTTTATTCACTTTTATCATCAAAAATATACCCTACCATCATTGAACTTTCTGCAAACCCACTTGAGTCTCCTCCCCATGCAGATTCACCTCCTTTAAGCCAGAAGGCTACACTCCGCCCTCAGCAATCACAGGATTCAAAGAGATCGCCCGCGTCTGCTCGTTCGACACCGTTTCACCTCTCAACACTTGGAGAGTCGTCTTATAAAGGCAAAAGCTAATATAGCAATGAAAAACAGCCAGTACGGTTACTTCCAAAAAAACTACCAAACTCAGTATAGCTAGCGCTAATCCCACCCATCTAAATCCATTAGCAACTTCCACTGTCATGATTAAGCCTATGACCATATTGAAAACAGTATGAACAATAACAGAAATCAACAATTTAAAGAACTAAGAATAATTTTGACGACCAATACAGTTGTTCAGAAACACACAATGATGATCGAAACCGTTCACACAACGATCGCACTCATGGCAATGATGGCTATCATCGGATACTTTACATTTGCATGCTCCACAATCCTTTAACTTTTAGTCGGCTTAGGAATGTGAAGGGTCTTTCAAACGAGGGTCAGAAGGGTCGCTCAGCACCAGAACAAAGTAGTAATAGGTGAAAAAGATCAAAGACACCATATTAAGAGCATAAGCCACATAGAGAATGACGAGTTTCAAATCAATAACTTGGGGAATAAGGTAGAACATAAGAATCTCAATGGCCAGAATGATAATAATCGCTACGACTTGCCACGCAGGCATAGAGTTCGTACACCCATTGATCTCTTCATACTCTTTCTGCTTCTTGACTACTCTACTTTTCGAACAATTCATCTTCTATTATTAATCACAAACTGAAACACATAGAAATAGCACAAGCAAACAGGTTACTTCTGCCTCACAGCAGTAACAAATTCCAACAAAAGGAAAGCCTTCTAAAAAGAAGAAAATGAACTTTAATTTTAATTGGAACTGAAATTAATGGCAGTCTGACGTAGATTGATATAAGATTTGATATGCTCTCCAAGTGCCTTACCACCGCAACCAAATCCGCACTCACCTACGGATTCGCCACCAAACCACCCAAAAAGATCAAAGTCGTCAACCCAGTCGCAGAACTCGACGGTGATTAAATGACCAGGATCATTTGGCAGCAAATCAAGGAGCAACTCATCCATCCCTTCCTCGACCTCAACATCCAGTACTTCGATCTAGGCATTCAATACAGAGATTAAACCAACGACAAAGTCACCCTCGATGCAGCTAAAGCCATCAAGGAGTGCAAAGTCGGAATCAAGTGTGCCACCATCACCCCCGACGAAGCCAGAGTCGAAGAGTTCAAACTTAAAAAAATGTGGAAGAGTCCCAACGGAACCATCAGAAACTACCTCAACGGAACTGTTTTCAGAGAACCCATCATCATCAAGAACGTTCCCAGACTAGTCAAGAACTGGAACAAACCCATCGTCATTGGAAGACACGCTTTTGGAGACGTCTACAACTGCACCGATTTCCTCGTCAACGGATCTGGTGATATTTCAGTCGATTTCAAAGGCCAAAACAGTTTCAACATTCCTGTCCACCACTTCCCCGGATCAGGAGTTGGACTGCTCATGTTCAACCACGATTACTCCATTGAGGCATTCGCTCACGCCTGCTTCAGATATGCATTGGAAAGAAACTATCCCCTCTACATGACCACCAAAAACACTATTCTTAAAAAATACGATGGAAGATTCAAGGATATTTTCCAGGGTCTCTACGAAACAATCTATAAGAAAGAATTTTAAGCAAAACATCTCTGGTACGAGCACAGACTTATCGACGATATGGTCGCTCAGGTTATCAAAGGAGAAGGAGGATACGTTTGGGCCTGCAAAAACTATGACGGTGATGTCCAATCTGATCTCGTAGCACAAGGTAATAATTAACTCATTTAGGATATGGTTCACTCGGACTTATGACTTCAGTATTGTACACTCCTGATGGAGCAGTTGAAGCAGAAGCCGCTCACGGAACAGTCACTAGACATTATCGTGAACACCAAAAGGGAAGAGAAACCTCTACCAACTCCATTGCCAGCATCTACGCATGGAGCAGAGGACTTCTCCACAGAGCCAAACTCGACAACCACTCTGAGTTGGCTAACTTCTGTGGAAAACTCTAAGCTGCTACCATTGAAGCTGTCGAAAACGGAGAAATGACAAAAGATTTGGCAATCTGCATTCACGGCACCAACAACGTCCCCAAGACCTCTTACTTGAACACCCTGGA
>JAGORW010000077.1 GCA_018062605.1 Candidatus Woesebacteria bacterium
AGGACACTAGCTAACTCTTGCGAGTTAGAGACTAGCTTTCCTGCTGATTGCCCAATCCTTTCAGATTTTCACGCGACGTGCGTACCGAAAGGCTCTAAGGGTGTTCCAGCATTTAGCCGAGTTTTCTGTCCAAGATTACTCTTGGATGTTCCCATTTAAACTCAAGAAGTCAGTTGCGCTCTCCGCTGCGCCAATAGCACTTGAAACAAGGCGTTGTGTGAAAGTCTCGTCTATCTTCCGTCTCACCTCCCTGCTACACACTGACTCTAGCACACCTGTTGGCACGGTCAAACGCAATCGACGGGCACCGTCACTTTTTCTTGGCATGGTTCTTGCATCGGCTCAGCGGTGGCACTTTTCTGTAGATTGTCATTAAAAGTAGTTATATTTTTATTAGATAAATTTTCATTATCTTCATAAACAGTTAAACTTTCTTCTACTTTTTCGTACAATGAGTATCCTTTATAGCTCGATCTTTTTTTGTCTCTAACGCTTCTTATTCCATCTTCCGCAAGACCTCTTTCGGAACACCATTTGGTAATTATCTCAATATAAAAAATTTCACCATTTTGGCTTTTCAAATAGAATGGTTTTATTCTACCACTTTTAATATGAGCACTTATTCTAGACTCTCTTGTCTTTGACCATGATTCTTTATTTGCTTCAGATAATTTTTGAATCATCTTGGCATCTTCGCAACACTTAAGCATGGCTTTTGATTTTCTTTCAAGGGTTTCCTGACTGTAAGGTTTGATTTTTCTTCCAGTCTTTTCACTATTTTCCTTAAAGTATTTCTTTAATCCTTCTGATATTTTTGATCTTACTTCTGGTTTAACAGCAATACCATCTTCTGATTTAATTCTGCTTTCTTCAAATCTCTTCTTAGCTGCATCCGAGTAATTTTTTCTAACATCTGGTGATTTGAGTGATTCTTTTAATGACTTTGATCTTTTTTCTATAGATTCTTTTGCATGACCTTTTACAGCAAGTTCTTTCATAATTTCTTTTCCTTTGTCTGTTTTATAGAACTCTTTCAATTTATCTGAAATTTTCTTTCTTGTTTCTTCTGCTGTTTTACTAAAGACCCTATCACTCAATGGAGTTGATGTCTTTTCTATATTGTAGCAATTTTTACATCCATCGTGAAACATTGTTATATATTTCTGCTCAATATCGAATCTTTTGATTTTATCATCTTCGTATGCAATTACTTCAAATATAAAATTATCCAATGTTTTTCCTAATTTATTAAAGTCATTCTGTAGAAATTTATTTTTATGTGTTCCATCTAGAAGTCTTTTTCTATGATCTAACCATCTGTTTTTGATGGTTTTTGAGGAACCAATGTAAAATCTACCATTAATCTTGTTTGTAATTTTATATACACCACCATTTGCTTTATCATTTTCAATACATCTTGTTTTGTTTGTCGCTTCTTCCATTGTTCTTTTATTGCATGTTTTTCTTATATATCAATACTTTACTGCATATTGTGACTAATTTTTGCTAATCTATAAATTGCTTGCTTATTAACAATTAATTACCACACTCTACCTTCTCTCATATCTCTAAGCAATTTTGGACTCAACTGAATCTTTTTTTCCACACCGCCATTAAATGTAATATAGTTGTAATCAACATCATTGGCACCGTCAATTTCCAGATAAACTCTCTGAAATTCAATATCTCCCTGAATTGAATAAGACTCAACAAGACCTGTATCAAATTTAAAAATTTGAATCATAATCTTCTCTTGTTTGTTTTTTCTCTTGAGAAGAAAAATAATAATAGATTCTAGTATTTCCTTGCCTATGCCATCTTTTACAAACTTATATGCGCCAACAATTCCATTGCCAACCTCAACTCCAGTATTATAGCTTACATCATATATTTTTGATGTTATGAATTGTATAAGAACTTCTCCAATTTTATTCTCATCAAAGAATAATCCCCTGCGTAGCCAAACAGTAATTTCTGTAAGCGTATTATGCATAAACAAAATATATATATCTTGTGCAGTTTCTTGTTCAAGTGATGATCTTGAATTTATAGAAACATACATTGCTGACATGAAAGCTTTTTTGGCATTTAATGCCCCATGCTCAATTCCACCTTCTTCATATGCAGAAATAATACCATCATGAAAGTCCTCTATTTGTGCAAAAAGTAGACTGTCTTTAAAAACTTCAAATGGATTTGACATTATTTGAGTATACCACAAGACTACATCTTACCCAAAAATCTCCTGCCGCTTATTCCCAATAGTGAAAAGTCATTAGCTTTGTCTGCAAACTTATACCATTCCTTTAGATTCAAGTCACTGAACACATAACCATAATATGCAGTATCTTCTGGAAAGCTACCCAGATATGGGGGCTTATTGTCTGAAATGTTAAATGTTATGTCAATTAGTTTTCCGTTAATTGTATTCCAAGAGTGCTCCATCGGTATATATTTGAAAGCATAACCTTCAACAAGTTTGATACTTCCTGTTTTATCTGCCATACTTAGTTGTAGTGAATTTAGGAAACAGTTTTTCATGAATGTCTTCTTTTTGACTTTGTTGTATGCTTTGTTAAAGATATCTTTTTCTTCTTTTGTAAGCTCTGATCTGTCAAAGATGGTTAGATTATTGAGTTCATCTGGAAATCCACCCATATTTGAAAATGCATTTCTTATGAAGTTTACATATTGAATAAGACTTTTGTTAAGTTCGTTTTCTTCTGCTTCTTTCATGTATTGAGCTTAGCATGAAATCAGGTGCTATGAATATGTATGACAAATCCAACGATCATAAGACTAAATGTTGAAAATCGTACTCACAAGTATGTTGGTGCAGAATCTTGTGGCGGTAGTTATGAATTTCCTGTAAAGACAATTCTTAGTGAAATTTCTGGGGAGAAATGTAAGTATGAAATTCTTGATGGTTCTAGTAAAAAGAAGATGCTTTACAGTATGCATTCTTCTTTTGTTACAGCAGCAATGTTTTCATTTTCACAGCATGTAAATCTATCAATTTCGCCTGATAGTTTTTGGATACAAGTCCTTGCACAGCATAATGCAATGTTGACTGAGATTAGAGACAAGAGAGATTTGACTGTTGTATTGCCTCTTGGTTTGCCATATCGTGACATGGCTTCTTATGTTCTTAGAGCTGCAAAAAGTATTGGGAATAACATAGATGATTATGTTTGTGATTTTTCTACTACTGGTATAAACGAGCGAATTGCTTCACAGATGATTGCGATTTCTGTACTGAGCAAAACAGCAAATATTAGAATGTTGACAGCTTGTGGAATTCCAGAGGTTCATATGCAAGGTACTGTAAAAGATTGGGAGAAGGTTAAGATTATGTCTAAAGAGTTGATTGATGCTGATTGGTATGAAAAGATGCTACCACTTTTGGATGGATTGATTGAGGCTAGTGGTGGTATTGTGAATACCAAGTTTTGGGATTCGTTTGTGAATGAGAGGAGCATGTCTGGAACTGGACCTATGTTTAATGGAATTATCAAGTCACTATTTCCTAGAACTAAAGAGAAAAATGGTTTTATGGATTTGGATGATATTCCTATCACTGCTGCTTACACAGAAGTTCCTTGGGTGAAAAGTAATAATGAAGAAGTTACGGTTGTATTTATGGGTGGTTCATTGGGAACTGAAATTAGAAACAATGCAGTAGCAGCAAAAGAAGAGTGGATTATCGCACAGAAGTTTACTGAATAGTGTATTTACAGAACATATAAGTTTGATAAAAACAACTGTTTTATTATTCCTTTTTGAGAAGATGTAAGTCAATAATTTGATTGTATGGTATTATTACACTTGGCACTGGTGATAAGTTGAACATTCCATAATCAAATATGACA
>JAGORW010000018.1 GCA_018062605.1 Candidatus Woesebacteria bacterium
CTTCATTTTGAGGATATAGACAGTTCATTAAGAACTCATTTTGCCTATTATCGACTTTTGGTTACACTTCTCGTCCTTGGCGCGACTGCTAAAGTCCTTGATTGTACGGTGAGGCGGTTGCAAGAAAGGCTGAAAAATGGGGATATTAAACATGCTCGAGATTCAGATGTAGAGGCAATTGGAAACGCTCATGCTGTAATCTGTGAGGGTTTTTCTGCAATTATCTCACTGTTGCCTCAATATGGGAGAAGCCTGTCCAGCAAGAATCACATTGATGTAGCGGCCAGCTTAAAAGCCCATATCATTCACAATGCATATTCAGCAATAGACTCGCTTTCTCAGATGCATGGTGCGGCAGGCTTTGAGAGTGCCTCAGTAATCTCAAAAACATTCCTCGATGCGAGGGGATTTATGTTTGCAGATGGAATTCACAGTGAGCTTTTAAGAAGTGTTGGAATGTCGAAGTTTGATGGGAAAGAGTAAATGCATTTATTTTTGGAAAATTGGTCCCGTATCCAGCGCAGTGGATTTTCCTTTTTTTTACCGGGTATTATCACTTGCAGGTTTGTACAAGAACAGAATGCCGAAATGATCAATATGGGGTTCTTGATTGCACCATTTTTCTGGATGTATTACACAGGTTTGTTAATTGGAAATTTGATTGCCTACGCTGTAGGTAGGTAGCCGTGAGTATGCGAGCGTGAGGGGAAACCCAAGCGCTCGTTTTTTTTTGGCCTGGAGTTATCTATTCACAATCAAACCAAAATATTCTATGTCTTTTCAAAATACGGTATACTGAAATATTATCTATTTTTTTAAAGTAACATGGCTTTAGGAGGTGAAACATCCGATACATCTATAGATGCTTCAGATACTGCACTACAAATCGCTCCTCCCACCTCTTCAGACAGACACGCCTCGGGATTTGAAGAAATGAGACGAGTCGGACGTCCTGTTCTAAAGCAGGTGAATGACGCGATAAATAGATACCTACGGGTTGCTGAAGCTGCGAGTGCTGATAAGCCAAATCCTCATATGTCTGAGTATGCCGGCCCTCAATCTTTGAACACCTTGCTTGAACTTGCTCTTCGCAGGCTTTCGGTTAAAGTTGCTAAAGGCGAGATTAATATGAGTTTTGCGTATGACCATGACGCCCTATCAGCTCTTGTGGAGGAAGAACTGAAAGAACTTTTGGGGGCTGAGAATATCGCTTTCGTGACATCTGGAACGGCAGCAAATCTTTTGCTTATTGCGAGCCTCGTAAGTTCTGATGAAAATCCAGATTCGGTACGGTTTATCGCCCGAGAAACAGAGCACACCCTTACAGAAGAAAAGGATATGGTTAAAGTGGCAGGAATACGAACTGAGAATATTGTTAGACTTCCAGACAAAGCAGTGAATGATGGTCTCATTGATCCAGAGATACTTTCTCAAACCCTTGCTGGTATCGATGGCCCTTTCATTTTCCAGATGTCTATCCCATCAAATGAAGGAGTCGTTCCATCACTTGATGAACTCAAGAAGCTTGTTGATATTGTAAAGGATCATGGAGGTGCATTTCTTGTTGATGGTGCTCGAATTATGAATGCACTTGTTCATTGGGGAATTGGACTTGATGAGGTGAAAAATCTTGGTATAGATGGAATTTCTGTTGGGACGAGTAAGAAAGGTGGTTTAGCAGAAGTGGTTGCTTTGTATAATAAAAAGGCAGCTGCCGTTCTTCCGGATAGGGCAAAGTCTTATGGTCACACATCATCAAAAAATGCATCCTTAGCGTACGTGACTGGGGTGATGTTGACAACAGATCTTTGGAGAGCCGAAGCAGAAAGTGAAAACCAAAGCGCCCAGATTTTCATTGAAGCTGCGCACGGCATGGGATTAAAACCTTCCTACGAGGTATGTTCAAATATGGTTTTTATGGATATTCCCTTACCGGTAGTGCAATCACTACGAAGTAACCCAACTTTTGGAGAAATATATAGCGATTATGGTGCAGAGGGCACCACCTCACGCCTTGTTTTTACAGGATTTGAGTCTCCTGAGTCTTTGGCAAGCATGATTGATGCTTTACGTGAGGCAATGCGTCAACACAATGATGGAACGTTAGGTGTAAGTGATGAATCACAAAAAGTAACGGGATATCAAAGTGGTCATACAGAAGAACACCCAGCTTCTCAAAGCGATGAGGATGCGAAGCTTGCGGACATAACGGCTACTCTGAGAGACCTAGCTGCTGGTCAAACGAGTACTTAACCCCAGTAAAACCAAGGTTAAATTCCATAACCTCACTTCTCACATCTTCTCCTTTGAATGCGCGATCGACTAAATCTGCAATCGCATCCATGTCTGCTTCCTTCATACCGCGTCTGGTTAGTTCCTGCGTTCCAAAGCGAATAAACAAGCGACCACCAAGTGGAGAATCAAAATTAGATGAGATGTTATTGGCAATCAATGTTCGATATGCCGCAATGCGCTCACCTTTGTCATCAATAAAGACATGAGCTTGATGCGTTTCTGAATAGCGACCGGTGTTGGCTTTGCGGACTTCGTACCCTCTTTTCACAAATGCTTCCGCAGCAGCATTTGAGTTGCTAATAACTTGTTTTGCATATTCTTGGCCGAACTCCTTTAATTCCAAAAGACTGATCGCAAGGGCAATCAGATGGTGGGTATGTGAGCTTGAATAGAGACAGCCATCGATAATTGCGTTTGCTTTCTCTCCCGATTCTTTATCTCGAAACGCTACCATTCCTTTTTGTGGACCAAACAGCGTTTTATGTGTATTCGCGCTAATAATGTTCGCTCCCTCTTTGAATGGTGCTTGGAATTGTTGACCTAAAATTAGACCCATTGTATGGCTGGCATCATAAATTATAATTGCTTCCTCACCAAGAGCCGCACGAAGCTCGGTAAGATTATGAGGATTAATGTAATACGACACATCCATGTAGAAAGCTTTAGCATTGTTTGCATGGTAATCTTCCGCGGTCTTTTGAGCATCAAACTTGAGATTTGCCAAATCATAGGTCGCATGAATACCTTTTCTTCCGACTCTATTAAGGATACCGGTAGTTGCAAAATGTCCGCCCGCTTCATGTGGAACAGTCATAACCGTATCACCTGGTTCAGTTGAGCAGAGAAGGGCACACATCATAGCATGTACGCCAGAGAGCACGTTTAAGTTAACAACAGAGGCGCCCAGCATCTCTTTTGTTGCTTCAACTGCGGCATCAACCACATCAGCAACACTGTCAAGACTCAGAGCCGCAAAGCCACCTAAATCTACCACTTCTTCGATTCCTCGACCCATGTAATATCTTTCTGAAAGGCGAGAGTCCAAAAACATGCGTGCGGTGAGGGAGAGTCGGGCTTCATTAGCAGTAATATGTAAAAAATTATTGTTGCGACTTTCGTCGGCTTTGAGTTGGTTGACAAGTGTTTTAATATCCATATGTCTAATAGTATCACAATTGGATGACTGGTTAACTGGATGACTTATTAACTAGTAGAACTTGTGGAATTGAGGCACAGCTTAGAGATTTGATGGAGAAAGAGAAACGAGAGCCTATTCCTTGTACATATTGCTAGAATGCCTCATCTCAGGGTTCGCACAGATCGATCTTCCGCTGGTCTGATACAATATCACCATGAAATCTAAGATATTGAGTTCCCCGTGGGCACTGCCCAAACCGCTGTTCATTCAGGCTCCGATGGAGGACGTTACTGATTCTGTTTTTAGGCAGATGTTTTTGCACACCTCGCCTCCTGATATTTTTTTTACGGAATTTACAAATGTTGAAGGAGTCTTTTCTGAAGGTGCCAGCAAGGTGATTCATCGGCTAGTTCATACCAAAAATGAGACGCCGTTAATTGCTCAAATTTGGGGACATAAGCCAGAAAATTACTTTAACGGTGCTCAATATGCGAAGAAACATGGCTTTGCAGGAATTGATATAAACATGGGCTGCCCAAAAAAAGAAGTGATTAAGAAAGGCCTTTGCTCGGCCATGATCGATAATCATGACCAAGCTCGGAAGGTGATTGAAGCCACGATTGCTGGAGCTTCAGAGGGGGATAATCCTATTCCCGTAAGTGTGAAAACTCGTATTGGTTTGAAGAAAAACACGCTTTCTGAGTGGTTGCCGTTTCTGCTTTCATTTGACCTGGCAGCCATTACACTTCACGGACGCACTGCAGCGGAAATGTCAAAAGTTCCAGCCCACTGGGATGTTATTGCAGAGGCGGTTAAAATGCGAAATGCCGCTGATTCAAAGATCCTCATAATCGGCAATGGAGATGTAAAAGATCGCACTGATGGCCTCCAAAAAATTGCTCAAACGGGTGTAGATGGTGTGATGATTGGTCGGGGAATACTTGAAAATATTTTTGCGTTTGACGTTGATCCATCAAAAAATGAGCGCCTTACCGTGAGCGAAAAAATCAACCTTCTTTTGAAACATTTAGAGCTTTTTGAAAAGACATGGACGGCTCCAGATGCCTTTCACAAAAAAGAATATACACTCAAAAAATATTACAAAATTTATATAAAGAGCTTTGACGGCGCCTCAGAGTTGCGGGAGAATTTGATGAACGCAAAGAGTTTAGAAGAGACGCGAGATGTATTAAAAGCCGAGCTAGCCAATAAAAATCAGGGATAAAAGGACTGAGAACATTAATCCAACTTCAATTGAGCTCATATACCACCCAATTGCTCCTCCAAAAACGAACAGACCTATCATAGCCATGAGCTCAAAGTTATCGGGTTTGGAGTTCATCGCCATATGCCAAATCATAATGATCAAGAAAGATGCTCCGGCGTAGGTAACGATGTCCATGAGATTAGTATAACGAATAGTGAAGAGGTGAAGTGGTGAAGAAGTAAAGAAATGCGGTGCGAATATCCTTAGACCAATTTTCAGTTAATCAGTTGATGAGTTTACCAATTAACTAGCTTGTTGCTTTGAGGAGTCGCTCGGCAAAGAGCTTGGGAGCAAATCCTTTCGAGCGAGCAAGTGCTTTTTCTTTCATTGCCAGATACGATTTTGGTTTCTTCAGAAGAGACATAATGGTTTCGGCAAGGTTTTCTGGCGATTCTGGATCTACAAAATAAGCGGCGTTTCCCGCAATTTCTCGAAAAACGGAGATATTTGAAAGAATGCTAGGGCAGCTCTGAGTTGCACTTTCTAAGTAGGAAAGGCCGAAGCCTTCATCTCGAGAAATCAAGATATTGCACAAGGCATGTTTGTAGATTGTTTTGAGGTCTTCGTCGGGAACAAAGCCTGGGAAAACGAAATGGTCATCATTCAAAGTCAGTTTGATGAATTCCTTAAATTCAATCTGTTCATGGTGATTGAGCGTAGGAGAAGTTGAAAGAAATTCATGTTGCTCATCAGGATCCTTGCTGCGAAGCTCCGAAATGAGAGAAAAGGTTTGCCCTGCACATATACAATGAATCTTTGATTTAATAATTCCATGAGCCAACGTAAGTAGATTTTTGTTCCAATTTGTATCACCAACATACGTGCTGTACGGTGTTTTTGGCAGATTATAGAGTTTTACGAGCTCATCTCTGGATTTCTCAGAAGTTTTTTTGAAATAGACATTTGATGATGTGAGGTGCACGACGTCAACAACGCTCTCGTCAAAGTTTAGGTATTCAATCAGATCTTCTTTTGATTGGTCTGAAATAGTGATGATCTGATCAAATAAGCCAAGCGCACGAAGATTTTGAATTAGCCACCATCTTCCTTTAAGTCCAATTGGAAAATGCTCGGGATATTTAAGCGGAATGACATCAAAAAGGAGGAGGATGTGCTTTTTTGCAATGCGCTTTTTGAGGAATGGCTTCTGAAATGGCTGCCATAATGGCACAAACAAAATATCATCAGCTGACACTTGGGTAAGATCACTAATAAAACGGGCTTTCCCATAGAAGTTTTCATGGAGAATCTGCATTACTCGTCCCGCGCCACGAACCTTTCCAAGAGACTGATCTCCAGTTGGATCGTAAATCGTGAGTTGTTGCATGAGTATAGTATACCAAGTAGTTAACTGGTGAACTTGTGAACTGGAAGGGGTGAAAAGGTCGGGCCTTTTCTAGGACCAGCCTTTTCTAGGCCATGAATATTTCAAGTTTTTTTTGCTTTTGTGTGAGGGGAGAACTGCTGGAGATTACCTCAGAGCCTCTGGATATGCAGACTCGAACTGCTTAAAACTCACCTCATTCTTACCTTCTAGTTGCACCGTATCCACAACCAACTCTTGTCCATGCAGAGAAATTCCAGTCAATTTCAATCTCTTTGGTTCTCCATTAATCGAAATTTCTGTCCACACTCCTGGCCATGGGTGCAGTCCTCGAAACAGGTTATACACGATGTACGGGGCATATGGAACGGGATATTCGGTAATACTATTTTTGCCGAGATACTGCTGAATAATCATAGGGAGTTCTTCGGAAGCAATATGTTCTTCATTAAGTGCCTTTTTCAATAAACTGAGTTCGATTTTTCCATCATCACGGCGTAACGTGCGGGTGAACGTGGCTGAGGTATGATTTTGAACGGGAAGTTCGGTGTAATCAATTTCGCCATCGGCGAGTCGTTTAATATTTTTTGCAAACAATGAATAGCCAATATCCGTTAGATTGGCCAAAAGTTCCTGGTTTAGCATAGAAGGAGGCACATTGTATTCGACTTGCTCAATGATCGGACCATGATCAAGGTCATCATCCATCACCATGAGCGACACGCCCGTTTGGTCTTTACCGAGGATAAGGGGATACACAGTAGGAGCTGCGCCTCTAAAGTTAGGCAACATTGAAGGGTGTAAATTCCAAAATCCGAGCTTTGGGGCTCTGAGAAGGTCTGGTTTAATTATCTTTCCATAGGCGAACAAAAACGCGATATCGATCTCTCGATATGAGCAATCGAAGCCAGAAAGCGAGTGTGCAACGTCTATGTTATGCGCTTTTGCAAAGCTCTTAACCGCGTTTGGAGTTGGAGTTGAATTCTTGCCGATTATTTTATCTTGCTGAGTCACGACCAACGCTATTTCGATTGGCAAATTGGTATCCGCATGCATTTTTTCAAGAAACGCTGCTGAGTAATCTGGGGTGCCAAAATATGCTAGACGTAGTTTTTTCATCTTGTGATACGAAGCGAATCTATCTTTTGCAGAGCTCCTTTTCTATCATTCTGTTCAAAATGTTGGCGAGCCGGTAGAAGTATGTCTATAAGATAGTCACTGACGTTAGTTTTCAAATCTCCAGGATGAACGTGACCTTTATTGTATGATTCTTTCAATTCTTCAACGGATGAGAATGTCATATTTCCACCGAATTTCTCATCTCTCTTTAATTCAAATGATCCGCGAAGTGGGAAAATAATATGCTCCACCCAGTCAATGATTGGATTATGCTGAGCTACTTCAGGTGGACAAAAGGCTTTTTGAATTTTGCGACGAATATCTTCTTCAGAATCATGCACAAAAACCGCCGTATCAGGCTTAGATTTGCTCATTTTCATACTGACAAGCATTTCACGCTTTTGATCTTCAGGAATTGGCCAAATTGTAGGTTGTGCTAAGCCTTGCAAAAGATGATGATGGATCGCCACCGGCTTAACAGCCTCACCATTTTCTCCTAAGAGTTTTTTGTGTCGCAATTTGAGGGCAACTTGGCGGGCAACAACATGAGCTTTTCGCTGATCAGTACCAGCATGTGCAATGTGGATGCCCATGTTGAAGATGTCGGCAACCTGCATCGGAGGGTAAAACAGAATGGAAACAGGGATATCATCACCAGCTTCACGGCCTGCAATATCAATGCTTCTTTTTCCACGGGAAAGGGTGATGTGCGAGGCTACATCCAACGTCGTGAGCCAAAAATTTTCATCATACACATCATCGGCGAGTACAAAGTTTATTTTCTTTGGATCGGCACCGACACACAAAGCCGATGCAATCAATGCCTCTTTAAAGTATGAAAGTGCAAGTTCACGGATAACTTCAATGTCGCCGCCGAGTTTCTTATTTATATATGAATGCCAATCTGCGAGGAAACAGGTTGTTTCGACGCCCAAATCCTGGAGGGCTTTGATGACTCGCATGGTCATAATACCTGTTCCAATGTGAACCATTCCTGAAATTTCAAAACCAATATAATGCTTTAAAGGAGTTTTTGAGTTCAAAAATGAGAGAAGCTCTTCTTCGGTTAGAATCTCCTCAGAAACAGCCTGAAGAGCGGTGAGTTTTGAATCTGTAGTCATGACTATAGTATAGCAAACTAGTTAACTGGTGAACTAGTAAACTCGTTAGCTAGAATTGAAGCGCATAAAAATGAAAGAAAAGTGCCTTTTTACCAGTTAACCAGTTACCAGTTCACTAGTTAACCAGTTCACCAGTTACCAGTTAACCAGTTAACTAGTTGACTAACAGGGTATCCTTGATCAAATCCACGAGCGTTTCAGAAACCTGGATAAATACATTTTGCTTTTTCTTATTTGGAAATATGAAGATTGAAGCCCCCTCTGAGGCGAAAATTAACGATTTCTGCCCGTCAATGAGAGCGGAAGATGAGGTTGTTTTTTCAGACAGCTCGGCTTGCATTCTGGCCACGAACTCTTTCTGGCAATTTACCACCACACTTTCGGTCTCGTTCTTGAACTCTGCTTCCTGTGAGGCTGAAATATTCTTCTTCAACTCGCCAGGGAGTAAAAATGAGATTCCACAATCTGCAACTGCGGTGCGGGAAAAAGAAGAACTTTTTGGTGCCGGCGTTCCTGATAATTGCATATTTGAAGTTGGTGTGGGGGATAAAACCAACTTAACTGGCGGCATTTGCACATTACTTATGTACTTGCCTGCATTAAATCCGAAGAAAAACACGGCAAGTGTGCTCAGAATAAAGAGGAAAATGATGGAACGTGATGTGAAATGCATAAAAATAAAAAGATCGGTTTATAGATTTACAGGCTATCTACGGTCTCATCTAGTGTCTTAAATTCTGGATCAAGCTCATTCACTGGAATTGCTTCTAAAGCCTCTTGATCGCCCTCTGGCATCCTTATATATGATGTTGAAGGGGTGAGTGAGTTGAACTCTTCATTGTATTCTTTCTGCTTCACTTCAGATTGAGAATTTTGAGGCTGACGGTGCATGACTCCAGCTACGAGTGCAAAAAGCACGACCAAAAGGGCAAGTGAGGCTCCCAGAAATTTCATATTTCGAGCTTTAACTTTACTTTTTGACAGCTTTGAGGTTGGATTTGGTGAAGGCGTAGGCTCAGCTGGTTGATTTATGTTCACGTCGGTTGAATCTGACTCCATATTACTCTTTATTTTTTACATCTTGTAACGTTTGGGCTGCTATTTTGATTGCCTCATGGGCAAGTCGAACACTTTCACGGGCAGCTTTTAGGTCTGTATGAAGATGTGAACGGGTTTCTAGAATGCTTTGTTTTAAGGCGTTCTCCGTTGTGATGGTAACGGTGTAATCAGTATCTGCTTGCTTGGAGATGAGATCTTTTGCATCATCTAAGGCAAATTCTGCATCGGTGATATCGGCATCAATAGAAGCTGTGTTTGTGCCATCTTTTGCCAAATCGCTGGTTTTTGTGATGATTCGCTTCAAAATAGCCTCATATTTTGACAAAACATTGAGCAACATGTTTGTGTAACGCTTGTTTATAGACTCAAAATGGGTGTTGATTTCCTCAATTCTATCTTGCTTCTTTTCATCAGAAATGGTTTTAAGTCTTTCTTGGAATTTTTCGCGATTTTCTTGTCTGCGCTCTTTAATTTTTTCAAGTGTTCGCTCTTTTGGCTTTGATTCGAAATCTTCGTCATGAGCTTTGGCAGGCTTCGCGGCAAGCGCGGTAATGGTAAGTAAAAAGAGGAAGGTAACGGTGAACAATTGGTAGCGTTTCATAGACTCTATACTTTATACGATATACGCTCAAAAATTGCAAGGGCAGGAGACTTCCAACTTGAAAATAACGTCTTGCAAGAGTATACTTCACCGTAACTCTTGAGGCCTCAAGGCCCCAAATATGTACTTTGAATCCTCAGCTTGTTTGGTCTAGTAAAGGAGCAAAATAGTGACATTCAAGGTAATAAAGAAGGAAAAGCGAACCATTCGACACATGTTTTTTTCTGGAGGAGATGGGATTCTTCCAACTTTATGGCGCTTCATTGAATTTTTTGCAGCTGTTACCATGGGTCTTGTTCTAATGACCATTGGCCCCAAAGACGCATTGTATGGAGGAATGTTCCTTGGATATGCTCTGTATTGTGTATTTCATAACATTTACTGGCTCAAGTGGGACCTTCCAACACCTGAGATAGTGGATAAGTACGGCTGCGTCGTAAGTCTAGCGGCCTTTGTTGTGGGAATTATTTTTGCCTGGATAGCAATTGCAGGAGGCAGCCATTTGGCCGGTGTAGTCGCAGGAATATTGATTATTCCCACATTTGCTTTTATGCTCATGTTCATTGCGGTTTGTTGTGATGTTGAATACTAGGCTTTAGCTGAGAAGCTACATATACATATAGAGGGGGATCGCGCCTTACCGCTTTCCTCCTCATTTTCTTTGTTTCAACCCTCCCAACTTTAACCAATTCATACTAATTTCTACCCATTTCAACCAATTTCAACTTATTTCAACCCATTTCAACCAATTTCAACCCATTTAAACTCAACCCCCAGCCCTTGACAAACCATCGAGCTGCTCATATAATAGGGTTGATCCTCCTCGGAGGTTAGGTCAGCACTTTAAAAGATTTTCTAACAATCTTTTTATTCTAGGGTAACTCGGAGCCTTGTGCTTCGGGGACGGGGTGTTGTTCATGTACCGCTAGTCTGGTTACAGAATATGTACTTGACACACTAATCCCGATTTTTTTCCTTAGAAAACCTTTTATTTGCTACCCCTCATTAGGAGGATCTTTTAAAGAATGCGCACTGCCGCATAGTCGGTAATGTGTATTCAGACAATTCTCGCCTGGCCATTTGGCTTATTATGGCTTGCTAATTCAATGACATATCTAAGTCACTGTAACGAATCTTGTGTCATGTGCTACATTCACGCGACACACCATATCAAAAGGGCAAATTAACTATGTCTCAAATTTTTACCAGTTCACTAGTTCACCAATTAACTAGTTCACTAATCCACATATGAGTAATCGTAATGATTCTCTAACTCCTGACGATCTCTTCGAAGACGCTCAGCCTATTAAAATATCCGATGATCTTACCGGCAACGAGCCAAAAAATGATCCTGAAGATGATTCAATTGATGCTCCTCAATCATCAATCGAAACCCATGCTCCAGAAAGTGAAGATGAAACAGAGAAAAAACCAAAAACACGCTTCTCCCGCCCAGCACCAAAAGCTGAGGCTAAAGTAGAGGCAAAGCCTGAGGCAGAACTTGAGGAAAGAACAGCTCCAAAAGTAGAAGAGGAACTTCCTTCCTCAATTGAAAGAGAGCCTATGCCACGTTCAAGTTCTACATTTGAAATAAGTTCAGGTCGCCCAACAATGAGTACTTCATCCAACGATGATTTTATTGAAATGGACAACAGAGGCATGACAGATCTCGCAGAAGCTCCAGTATCCGAGCTTGCAGAGCGCAGAGATATGCCACTTGAGGAGCGCATTCAAGAAGATTTGAAGGTTTCCTTCCCTGGAAAGGGTATTTTAGAAGTTACACCATCTGGTTTTGGCTTTTTAAGACCTCGATTTTCTCCATCACCTGATGATATTTATGTGTCTCAGTCTCAAATTCGTAAATTCTGGCTTCGACCAGGTGATGAAGTTGAAGGCTTGATTCGACCACCAAAAGATAATGAAAAGTATCACGGTCTGTTAAAAATTGAAAAAGTCAACGATAGAGCTATGACAGAAGATGAAAGCAGGAATAGAAAGAGGTTCAATTATATGACTTCAATCTATCCAGAGAAGCAAATCGTGCTTGAAACTGAGCCTGATGTAATATCAACTCGTATTATGGACTTGTTTGCTCCAATTGGATTTGGGCAAAGAGGTATGATTGTTTCCCCGCCAAAAGCAGGTAAAACAACATTGTTAAAAAATATTGCCACCGGCATTCTTGCGAATTTCCCAGATGCTCATTTGATTGCAATTTTAATCGGAGAGAGACCAGAAGAAGTGACGGATATGACACGCTCAATTAAGGCGGAAGTTGTGTCTTCTCATTTTGACCAGTCACCTCGAGATCAAATTCGCGCAGCCGAAATCGGACTCGAGCGTGCAAAAAGACTCGTTGAAGAGGGTAAAGATGTTGTGATTTTGCTTGACTCAATCACACGTTTAGCACGAGCCTACAACATGGCAGTGACCTCATCTGGACGAACATTGTCTGGTGGATTTGATCCAGCAGCCTTGTATCCAGCCAAAAAATTCCTTGGTGCAGCTCGAAACTGTGAAGAGGGCGGAAGCTTGACCATTATTGGAACAGCCTTGGTCAACACAGAATCCAGAATGGATGACCTTATTTATGAAGAATTTAAGGGAACCGGTAACATGGAACTCCATCTTGACCGCAGTTACGCTGAAAAGCGTATTTACCCAGCAATCGACATCGAGCGTTCAGGTACGCGTCATGATGAACTCTTACTCACACCAGAGCGTATGGACAAGGTCGGAACCCTTCGCCGTATGATGGGCTTACTCGACAAAGATGAGCGTATTGGCGTCTTGGTTGAGAAGTTGAAGAAGACAAAGAGCAATGATGCGTTCTTAGAGGAAATTGCATCATCATCTAAATAACTCCGGGAGTTGGGGAGCGCTTTCTGGCGATCCAAACCCGAGGGGCTATTTACTATAAGCAAACCCTTGGAATAGAGGGAAAAAGGCGGGCCGAAAGGCTCGCTTTTTTTGTGGATTCGACTTTCACGCATGTGGTAAAATGGTACCTAACATTCGAAACACTTTAACAAGGAGATACAGATGCCTAAGGAAAACTGGAAGAAAGCAGCGCTTATCGTTATGCTTTCTGCGATTCTAGGTTTAGAAACGCTGTGTTTATCATTGTTCGGAAACGTGAGTTTCATAGTCGGGCTTGTATGGTGTTTGATAATTATGGTTATTGGGTTCGCTCTGACTTTTCTCTACATCAAGCTTTTGGAAGCAATGGGTTACACCATTCTGTACGGGGATAAAATTGACCAACAGGATTAGAATGATGTTTCGGGTATTTTAATTGACCCCTGCGGGGATGTGATCCTTCACATCTCCGCTTTTTTTGTGCCTGATTGCAAGAGACCGAGAAGCATTTAAGCTTATGGCAAAAAATAGAGTTTGCCAAAAAAAACAGCTACCGTACATTTCTGTAGAGTAGCTGTAGTGCGAATTAAAATTGATAGCATTCTCTAGAACAAAGGCTTGCCATTCCATGCCCACATAACAAGGGGAAAAACAATCGCGAGGATTGCAATGTTGACAAATATGTCCCTTGGGGTTACTTTTACGCGACCAATGTGAAATGATCGAGCAACATGGTTTCTCGTTGAATCTGATTGATCGGTTTTCATATGACTAATCCACATCGTCAGTGCTATTGTCGTTTATCAAGGTTTGTGTTTTGTTCAAGTACCAGGTCTTCTTTGGCCGCCAAAGATTAAACATACTGAAACTAAATGTTAAAAGGAGCAACACAATAAGGGGCAGGTTATTTGTAAGAGGTTTAACGAGAGCAATGTACATCCACAGATACATCAGGCCTGCAGAAATCGTCATGATAATTCGAACTCGCTGATGAGAAACCTTATGTTCCATTTCTTTTTCCTTTTTTCTAGGGAATCGTGAGTGTATCAATGAGCACATTGAGCATGCTGAATCAGCTCTCAAGCGCCATATTATAACCCATAGCAATTTGGAAGTCAATGAAAACAACCGCTTTAAAACCTATAGTAAGCATGGTATACTATCAGCGTTTGTCATATTCGTATTTCGATACGAGGAATAATGTGCGAACTTTGAAAATTGAGAATATGTAATCGGCTTTTAAGCAACTCAACCTTCCTATACACAGAGAGCATAAGGAGGCAGTGATGAAGATCCGACCCCTTGTTTTGCTGTCAATTTTAGCAAGCCTTTCCATTGTTGACACAGCCCTTGCTCAGCGAGTGCCGGTTCCGCCGGCACCTCAAGTCGGATGGATTGTGGATCAAGTTGATATTTTGTCTCCTGAACAGGAAGCAGATATCAATGCGGTTGTAAATGCCCTAGATACGGACTTGCAGACGCAGTTTGCGGTTCTCACGATGGACGATTGTGGCCCAAGCATTACTGAACTTCGTACCCAGGTGTTTCGGACATGGGGTGTTGGGCATGACAAAACCGATCGTGGTCTTCTAATTCTCGTCTGTATGTACAGCAAAGAGCCAAAGCGACGTACAATTGGGCAGGAAGTTGGGTATGGGTTGGAAGGTGATATCCCAGATATTACTACCGTTCATTATCGTCAAGATTATTTTATGCCTTTTGCAAAGAAAGGGGAATTTGGGGCAGGTATTGTCTCAATGGTGCATGCATATAATGACCTTCTAAGGGAGGTTATTCCTGCAATCGAAGAAGCAGAACCCTATCATTATTCACCCCTGATGAAGTTGCTTGTGATCATCTTGATTCTTATTGTGATCGCAGGACTGCTCTACCTGGTTTTCGTTATTTCAGGCTCAAGCTCAAGCGGGTATTA
>JAGORW010000078.1 GCA_018062605.1 Candidatus Woesebacteria bacterium
TTCCTGCAAGAGGATGTGCGGATAAAATGTCTGCCTCAATCAAGTCCTTATGAATATTTCCTGTTCTATAGCACTTTTCAAAATCCTCAATTGCCTTCTCTGGATAACCAAGATACATACCCTGAAAATAAATTTCTGCACCTTCTTTTGTTAACTCACCTCTCCTCACTGCATCTTCAAATGCCTTGTGAAGATCCCTATTCCATTGAGTGAATCCTTCAAAGCCAGTTGAGCTATAAAACGCGCGAATAGAGAAACGTTTTTTAAATGTTTTGAGTCTTGAAGTCGAGTATTCTAAACCTTTTAAACTGATCACCGATAAGCCGAAATAGTCGTCATCATCATTCACAAAGTCTTTATTATATTGAAACCGTATTCCATACTGACTAAGATGGAGATTTAGAATATCAATTTGAGCAGCTGCCCTCCTCTTATCTTGAGTTGCCCAATGAATATCTGCATCCGCTTTCACACCCGCCACTGCCAAAACAACATTTGGAACAATACAATGCACGCCCAGTTCTGGAGGTAGCAGGTCATACATTTCAGAGATGATTCGTGTAGTTTCCTCCATAGATCGTAACGTTGTAGAATTTTCCTTCAGTTTCATAAACAGATTGTAGCATGGAAAGAAATGTCTTGAGCTAAAAGTTACACTTCAGCAAAACGCAAAAAAAAGCCGAGGGGTTTGCCCTCGGCCATGCTCAGTTCACGGTGCACGCCAATATTCACACTTCTCGGTCCTTCCGAAGTGATCATATCCAAATAAAATCACCCCATCATTGACCTTTTCATGTATACAACGAAAAAGTACTCCTGATTCAGCTTGCCAGAATGTTTCTGCTGGTCGCCGACGATCAGATGTTGCGCCCATGAGTATTGGCCGATATCCATCAGGGAACGTTGGTGTTTGCATAACACCACACGACCTGACATTTCCAATAGCCATTCCTCCCAATCCAATAAAGCCAGTTCGCATCTTGTCATGCTCGCATTTGAGGATTGCTCCATCAACCTGCGACCAGAACGACTCCGTTTCTTGAGACTGACCAGAGTTAATCGAAACGAGTCGTGCATCTCCAACTTCAACAGGCGCAAACCACTCACGACATTTGGCTTCCTCCTTTATATTTTCCTCCCAGAAAGATATTTGATGATCACACATAAAGTAATGACCATCTCTTCCCCAGATTGACTGGGTCTTCTGGCCTGTGCCCATGTTCATTGCCAGCAATATATATTCAGAAGGTACTGCAGCTGGGTGATTAAACTCTTCACAACTCGTCCCACCTTGCGTGGGGCCTGACCATGGATCTTGTCGATGTAAACATCGGACAATCTCTGAGCCATTCTGCCAAAAGGACTGACTCGCTCTGCGCACAGCGTATTTGCCACTCATGCCCGCAGAGGACGTTACATCCAGCAGTTTCATTGTTGAGGCGGATTGATCCATTGTTGAGACTTGTGCTGCACGACATCCCGCAGTGAAAAACACCAAAAGTACAAGAGTGAGAAACCGCATTGTCTTTGACACAAGGAGCTCCTTTGATAGATTCGATTTACTTTAAAAGTGCACAGAACTGAAACCTATTTATTATACACTGAAAACCTGAATAAATCAATACTATAGGATGTTATGCGCTGAATCAAGAATGTGAATTTTGGTTATTGATGTTAGATCAAATGTTAATTATTACCTTACCACCTAAATGGGGGACTGCATTACTTCCAACATACTCTATTCTGTGTGGTTTATTAAGGAACGTTAATAATCGCGCTTTTTCTTCGTTAATAAGCTCTGGAAAGATTGGATCGTATGGTTTAAAATCATAACGAGTCATAGGAGGAGTATGTCATTACACTGAGTTTGCTATACTTCAATATGCTCCCAAGAAATGTCCGAATACTTTCTCTTGTAAATCTCTTCACCGGGTTGCGGTTTTTTGCAGCAATTCAAATTATCTACTTTGCACAGGTGACTGGATCATATGCTTTAGCAATGAGTGTTTTTTCAGTTTCAGCCCTCTTTCAATCATTGTTAGAAATTCCAACAGGAATTTTTTCTGACACTATTGATAGACGAAAAACGACAATTTTGTGTGCTTTTTCTGGTTTTTTGTCGGTAACATTGTTTGCCATAGGACACATGTATCTTTTTTTGTTTTTGGGTGCGATCATAGAAGGACTCGCACGCGCACTAGGAAGTGGGAATAATGATGCATTGTTACATGATACATTGAAAGATAGTAAAGAAGAAGATTTATTCTACAAATATCTCGGAAAAATTGGGTCGTATCAAGCAACAGGCTTTGGAATTGCCGCTTTGTCAGGCGGATTTATTGCAACTTTTTCATTTCCTACTGTTATGTGGCTCAGCGTTTTTACACAATTTATGGCATTTTTAAGCACATTGTTTCTACAAGAACCACATTCATATACAAAGTCGGAACTCAATCCATATGCTCATCTTAAAGAATCAATAACAGCTTTTAAAAACAATCCAAAACTTCGATTACTCACCATGTCCAAAGCCATTAAAGAATCTCTCAGCGAATCATCATATCAATTTTCCGCAGCATTTATAGCCACCCTTTGGCCAATTTGGGCAATCGGACTTAAAAATACAGTTGATAGCTTTTTGAGCATTTACAGCTATAGTATCAGTGAAAAATTTATCAAAAGATTTGGAGAATTAAAATCTTTAACATTCCAGTTTATCTATTATCGTGTGGTAAGTATCATCGCATATATGTTTCCGTCAGTTTTGTCTCCAATTTTACTCGCATCAACGTCCGCGGGTTCTGGAATTAGCGATGTTGCAGAAAAAAGTCTTATGCAAAAAGAATTTACCGATAAGCAACGAGCAACCATGGGATCACTTGATTCAATTGTCGTAAATATTGGATTCGTCTTTGGATCGTTTGGAATAGGATACTTAGCCGATATTGTAGGACCCGCAAAGACACTTCTTACGGCAAATATATTGCTGTTGTCAGTGCTCTTTTTGTATAGGAAGATGTTTAAGCATGAGAAAAGTACAATAAAACTATGAACACCCCAATTACATTTATCACAGGAAATGCAGGAAAAGCAGAACAGCTCAGCAAATACCTTGGCATTCCCGTTGATCATCATAAAGTTGATTTGACGGAAATCCAATCTTTAGACTTAAGCGAAATTATTTCCCATAAAGCCAAGGAGGCCTATCAGCAGATTAAAGGTCCGGTGATTGTTGATGATGTTTCTCTCATTATCCACTCGATGGGTAAGCTTCCCGGACCATTCATAAAATACTTTATTAGCGAGTTTGGCAATGAAGGAATTTGCAAGACGGTTTCTCATTATGATGACAAATCCGCCACCGCTGAAGTGTGCATTGGCTATTATGATGGCCACCATCTTGAAGTTTTTTCCGGAGTTATTGAAGGAACTATTTCACATGAACCGTTGGGTAATGGGGGATTTGGGTGGGATGCAATTTTTATTCCAGAAGCGTATACCCAAACCCGTTCGGAAATGTCAGAGTCAGATTATGATGATACGTCTCCACGGAAATTTGCTTTGGATAAGTTAAGAGGATATTTGACCAAAGAACGATAGGCTACTTTGGCTCCAAAAGCATCCCTCTATGCGAAACCTCAGGATCAGTACATTCAGATCTGTTAAAACAGCAGGCATTTCTCTTGCCATTTCTAATTTTCGACAGCATAACTTCAATACGATGTGTGCGGGTTTCAGGATTCTTAGTTCCTTGTATCCAGCGAAGCCAATCCCAACGCGCAAGTGG
>JAGORW010000019.1:0-5292 GCA_018062605.1 Candidatus Woesebacteria bacterium
CATAGGCTATCTTCATCTTAATGAGAGCATCAGCGAGACCCATAACGCCAAGCCCGGTTCGACGAATGTCCTTTGCACATTTCTCATTCTCATCGAAAAAGTAAAACGTGTCATCAATAACATTGTCTAAAAAGCGCATCGCAACTTTCACATCCTGTCCGAAGGATTCGTAATCAAAAATCCCTCGAGAAACATATGCAGAAAGATTCATCGCACCTAAATTACACACAGCCCACGGTCCAAGAGGTTGCTCACCACATGGATTTGTTGCAACAAGTCTCTCAAAGTACCACGTGTTGCTTCTCTTGTTGCTTCTCTCCAAGAAATGAAGCCCCGGCTCTGCAGATTGCCATGCTGCGGTACAAATAAGGTCCCACAACTCTTTTGCTTTGATTGTTTTATGAACTTTGACGCTGCCGCCAAGTTTTTTCCACACTTCAAGATCGCCCGTCCACTTTGTATCATATTGAGGATCATCAAGATCTGGATAAACCAAATCCCAATCTCCATCTTTTTTAACGGCTTCCATGAACGCATCAGACACGCAGACTGACAAATTAGCTCCATTAATTTTGCTGAGATCTTGCTTGACCGTAATAAATTCTTCGATATCTGGGTGCCAATCCCACAACATAAGCATTGTTGCTCCACGTCGGGATCCACCTTGTTGCACCACGTCATGCGTTGCATAGGAAAAAAGGCCTGCCCATGTCACTGGACCAGATGAGAAACCGTTGACGGTTCTTACGCGAGTGCCTCGTGGTCTAAGTGAGGAGAGGTTTAGGCCAACCCCGCCAGATCGTGCTTGAATTTCGACTAATTGATTGAGGGCTTGCAAAATACCACCTCGAGAATCTGCAGGGCTTGGAATAACAAAACAATTAAAATACGTTACTTTGAAATCTGTGCCGGCGCCGGATAGAATTCGGCCTGCTGGAACAAATTTGAAGTCCTTTAGAACATCATGAAATTTCTTCTCCCACTTTTTTTTACCTTCAGGAGTTTTTTCTTGCAGAGAAATGCCTTTGGCGACGCGTTTCCACATTTGCTCTGGGGTAGTTTCTAACGGAGCGCCCTCCTTATCTTTTAAGGCATATCGATCCATAAAGACCTTCTGCGCGATTCCATCTAGTTTCATACGGGTTAAAGAAATTTATAATAACTTTTTCAGTTCTTTTTCAAAGTCCTCAACATCTACGAATCTCTTAAAGACGGCAGAGAATCGGATGTAGGCAACTTTGTCGACTTTTTTTAAATACTTTGCAACTAACTCTCCAATTTTTGTGCTTTCTACTTCTGTGTTATCAAATTGTTTAATATCCGCTTCTATAGTTTGGACAATTGTTTCAACTTGCTCTAACCCAACTGTTGTTTTTTCTGTTGGATATATAATGCTGTTTCGCAACTTGTCTCTATTAAATCGTTCTCGGCGTCCGTCTCTTTTTATCACAATGATCGGGATCTGCTCTGTTCTCTCATATGTTGTAAATCTTTTTTCACACTTCGGACATGTCCGTCGTCGTCTGATGACTGAACTATCTTCTGATGGTCGTGTTTCTACGACATCTGTGTTTGCGTGCTTACAAAAAATACATTGCATAATTATTTACTCTTTGTTTTACTCCAACCGTTGTGAGTCCATGCCTTGCCCTTTAGAACCTAACTGAACAACGAATCCACTTCACCACTTCACCTCTTCCCTATATGTTGTGTACTGATTACTGTAACAACACCATAGGGCCCTTGCAATAGGTACTATCTGTATCAAAGAACATCGACTTCGTCTGCAAGGCCCCAAAGTGATATATACGACCGAATAGTATCACTGAGCCCAAAAAAATGTGAACAAGTGTGGTGTCTTACATCTAAAAAGCACGCTATATGCATTCGCTCCTGATACATTCAATAGAGAGACAGCGGACAAAACAGCGTTTGGTAAAATGCTGTATACTGTTATATATATGAACCCAAACGAGTTCCCACAAGTGATTAATCACACTCCTATTGACTCCTTATTGGAGGATGAAATGGCGTATATTGAGCCTGTTGCTGCTGCAGAGACATCTTCAGAACACCATGACAGCTCTCACAACAAGAAACCCCAGGAAAAGACCATTACAAACCCCCAAATTCTTTATTCTTGGGTTGCGCCGCTACGTGCTTACAAAAAAAAGCCAGTTGGTGTTTTGCGCTTTTACTTTGCAGTAGCAATCCTTTTGACCATCATTGTTGTGTTTTTAAGAGAATACATGCTGACTATTCCCATTTGGTCAACAATTTTTCTGATTTACGCCCTCACTATCACACCTCCGCACGATGCTGAGCACACCGTTACAAAGTTTGGGCTCCATACCGGTGCATATACATATCCATGGAAAAGCTTGTCTCACTTCTATTTCATCAAAAAATTTGATTATCACTTGCTCGTGGTCTTTACAAAACAGGCTTACGGTCATCCTCTTTATCTTGTGATCCCCAATGAAACAGTAAAGCATGAAGTTCTACACCTACTAGCGGAGCATTTGGTATATCAGGAGAGCCCTGAGAAGACTTTTGCGGATAAGATGGCAGAGTGGTTAACGACACTTATGCCTGAAGAAGAGAGTCAAACTCCTGACGTAAAACATGAGGAACAACCTCGCGAACGCCACATGCCCGTGACCACAGAAGAACGCCCTCATCAGCACTCACAACAGCCCCATCAAGCTCTTTGGCAAGAACAATAACATCGAGATCAGCTACGCTATCAAGGAACTTCACACGTGTTGCATTTCTGTACCTATCACGAAGTTTTTTGATATGTTCTCCAATCTTTTTTTGATATTCTGGACGGGAAGTATCAGAGTCAGTTCCTTGCATTGCTTTAACGGCTATCCCCATCTCTTCTTCGGCAACCTGAAGTCCTCTATATGATCGGTCTCGAATCTCTTGAACTAAAGAATATACCATGTCGGTATTGAGTTGTACTTTAGACTTATCTGGAGCCTTAACAGTGACTTCTGCTAAAAAGTTTTGTATATAGTCTTGTCGCAAATCTATAAATGTTTCGATCTCATCAAGAATGCGGGGGGGAACATAGCACTCAGCAAGGCCAGTGGCTCTGAGCTTGTGAGCATATTGAGACACAAGCACAAAAATTTCCTTCGGGTTGTCACCGAAGTCCGATTTGATCTCAAGATTAAAGAAGAAGTTGGTATCGAAAATGTAGTTTCGCATGAGTCTATTATACCCTACGCACAAGCGATAGAGCAATTTAAGTGAGATCTCGAAATGGCTTCTAGAAGATATACAGGAGAACAACAACGATGGCTCCCCACAAGAACATACTCGCAAGGAGTGCTTTATCACGAGTAATTATCTTCTCTGGGGCTTCTCCTTGCTCTCTTTCGTAAAGAAGTTGTCCATACCTGGCAATGCCATACACGACCAGTGGAATGGTTATCATCAACCATTTTCTGGCCTCAAAGTCCGGGTAGAAAAAAGAAAAACCATGGAGTATTGAGTGTTCAATCAATGGTGGAGCTTCAAGGAAGGTATACAGTGAATATGAGGTTATGGTCATGGTAGCAAATGTGCTTGTTAAGAACAAAAGGAGCGTCTCTTTGTAGTTCACAAGGGATGTCCGCGTTTTCGTCCCTTGATTCACAAGTTCCGCATGTCTTTTAACTGATGCTATAAAGAGAGACAAGAAAAAGATTGTCAAAAGAAGCCAAACTTGAATATGATACCCTGAAATAACTGATCCGGCGAATGCCCGCAACATAAATGAAAATGCGATAGCAAAAATATCCAAAACCGGTTTTTGTTTAAAGTACAGTGAATAGAAAAAGTGCAGTAATAAGAAAACAAAGGCTACGATAAAAAATGAAATTGAGGTGAAAAGTGCCAGAATTAAGGAAACAAATGAGAGAATAAACACTGCAAAAGTAGCATCAGGAATGGACAATTTCCCAGACGCTATTGGTCGTTTGCTTTTTGCTGGATGCTTTCTATCTAAAGGATAGTCAATAATGTCGTTCAGAATGTAGGAGGTTGATGAGAGTAAACAGAATACCACAAAGCCCCACATCGTCTTCCCCATGACATCCATGTTGAAGAGTTGGCCAGCGAAAAGTACGCCGGTAAAAATAATGCTGTTTTTGATCCACTGGTTTGGTCTTCCAGCAATGAGTATGTTTTTGAGTTTATCTTTGTTCACTAGAATGGAAGGGACAAGCTAACGCCATCAGCACCCTTATAGTTCATATGTCGATCCCATTGTACATGAAGAGCCCTTTTTTCTCCATGGGTAGAGTCAAATGGGTAATGAATTTTGCCTTCCTTTAGACCAAAGTCAAAAACTTCTTTTGTGATTTTCACATCATCCAGACAATATGCTTTGAGCTCCTCCATTCTGCCCTCCCTGAAAAACTGGATAGCCTGCAGGCCATGCCCGCTTTTTCCAATCCCAAGTGTGGCTTGTGCAATATCCCCAAGGCCAATTCTGCGACCAAGAAGTCTTTTAATATCAACCAATATATCGAACGTCTTGAACCTGGTTATGTCTCCTGGGTAATAAGGTTGTAAAACAGGCATATCAAAATGATCGAGATTAAAACCAATGATGATTGAGGCATTCTCGAAGTATGGAAACATGTTCGAGAGCTCATGCTCTTCAAATGCCATGAGCTTATCTGTTGCGTAATCATAGACTCCTGCAACAGAAATACCCAAATCTTTAGGCAATGGGGCTTCACGAAAGGATTTTTTCGTTTCAAAATCAATTACAATAGGCCTTCTCATAGGTATACTGAATCTCTCACACTTATAATCAGGTAGTTTTCAGTTAGTTATTTCTTGAAACTCGAGTTCTTTGAAAATCTCCAACTTCAGAGTTGGGGTTTTCTTTGAGGCTGGCTTCAGCTCAAAAGAGTGTCTAATGCTTTCTCTCATATGAGACTCCATGCTGTCAAAATAGTTCATCAGAGTATCCTGATCTTCTTCGCTAATGGTGTCTATGTGTTCACTGATTATTTCGTCGATCCTTCCAATTTTCCACAGATATTCAATAATTTGCGAGTCCATTTTATCAATGAGGGAAATATCTCCAATAACCGAGCGCACCTTAAATCGCATCATTTGAACATCGCGTAGTTTATTCTCCATAGGGGGAGATTTCTCCTCAATTTCGGTTGAAATGTATCGTATAATATCTAAAGCCGTTAGTTGCATAATGAATAGACAATCTTAATATGTTACTCCAAAAATTGCAAGATGACCTTACCACAAGCCTTAAGGCTCGGGAACAAGCCA
>JAGORW010000019.1:5392-7502 GCA_018062605.1 Candidatus Woesebacteria bacterium
TCTTGAAGCCATGAGAAGGTTCTCTCTCGTTGTGCTCGGGACAGTCTTTTTGAATCTCGAATTGGGGTTTTTTTGACATCTCGCGATGAAAACGTCGTGTGGGACATTGGGGTGATAACGCATGCTGATACACATATGGGGCCTGCTAGAGAGCCACGTCCAACCTCATCTACTCCTATAATTACACCACCTCTCTCTAACACTTTGAGCTCTTCTTCATGAAATTCCATAGGGTTATTATACGTTCAGAAGGGGCAATGCGGCAAAATGATATAATGCCGATATGAAATACTTCATTAAAACATTCGGCTGTCAGCAGAATGTTGCAGACTCAGAGCGCGTTGAAGCGCGCTTTCGTGCACGTGGCATGACTGCTGCCCGTTCATACAAAGATTCTGACTACATTGTGATTAACACCTGCATGGTTCGCGAAAATGCTGAAAATCGCGTGTATGGGCTCGTAAACAACTTGGCCACTCTTAAAGAGAGCAAGCCTGGACTCAAAATCATCATTACCGGATGCATGATCGGCGTTGCCCACCGTGATCCATCCGGAAACTTCCTTAAAAAAATCAAGAAAGCCATGCCTGCCGCAGATGAATTTATGCCGATTGAGGAGGTTGGCTTTGACTTTGCGCCGGTGCGAACCAGTGCAACAGCAGCCTGGGTACCCATCTCCAATGGATGCAACAACTTTTGCACTTTCTGCATTGTGCCTTTTACTCGGGGTCGAGAAATCTCTCGACCGTACAAAGATATCATTGATGAGTGCCTAGAACTCCGCGATGCCGGCTACACGGAAGTTACGCTTCTGGGTCAAAATGTCAATTCGTACGGTTCCGATTTGATCATTGGTCAGTCAAATATTCAAGTGATGCGAGACTTGCCTGGTAAAGACTATTTTGAAGGGGCTCACTCATCCGAAGGGCCAGCTATCGAAAAGTTTGATATTGGCGGCAGATCTGTAAAACCAGTATATGTGAAGCATCTCGGACGTTTGCGCATTCCAACGCTCTTTCCGAGCCTTCTTGAAGAAGTCGCAAAGATGGGTTTTGAAAGAGTCGACTTTGTTTCTTCAAATCCGTGGGACTTTTCAGATGAGCTGATTCAGGTTATTGCAGACAACAAAAACATTACCAGAGTACTCCATCTCCCTGTTCAGCATGGAAATAACGCGATGATTCGACGGATGAATCGCTGGTACACTCGAGAGAGTTATATTGAGCTGATAGAAAAAATCCGCATGGCTGTCCCTGAGGTGCAGTTTACAACGGATATCGTTGTGGGTTTTTGTGGAGAAACTGATGAGGAATTCGCTGATTTAGTTTCTCTTTGTGAGGAAGTGGGCTTCTACAAAGGATATGTTGCAATGTACTCCTCTCGGCCAATGACCGCTGCAACGCGTGTTATGACTGATGACGTTCCTCATGCGACAAAGAAAAAGCGCTGGAAAGTATTGGATACACTCATAAATCAACCCCATGTGGCAAGCTTTAAGAGCGATCCCTACCACATGCACAAAAAAACAAACTATACCGTCTCTGGTTAATTACCGCATATTCACCGCATTATTTCCGCAACGCGCTTCCCAAGGCTCACTGCGTAATTCGTTCCTCTGTCATACGGATACGTCATGTCAAGATTTGCGCAATAGAGATGCTCTACTGGAGTTATAAAATCCGGCTTGTTTTTTTTGAAGGTTGAGTCAAAGATTGGCTGTGCAAAAGGGGCCTTGAAAACATATGATCGTGTTACTTTGGCACTGGACCCTTCAATTGCTTTCAAGTGCGGAAGAACCATCTTCAGGAGATCCTCTTTAGACGTATTCATAAGTGGGTCGTCCTGCTCAAGGTAGTAGCCAACATAGGCAATGTGCTTATTTCCATACTGCTTTGCAGGTACAAAGTTGGTGTGTTGCGCAACAACCATAGCTGGAATCTCTGGGGTACAGATATTAAGCCAATAGGTGTCTTTTAGGAATGGTTTATCCGATTCGACGATAAGAACAAGCGCATGAAGATAGGAAAGCTTTTGGAGTTTGGCGATGTAAGCTGTTGGCAACACTTTTTGTGCGACCTGTACCAATATTGCCGTCGGTAGCGTTGAGATA
>JAGORW010000019.1:7602-11362 GCA_018062605.1 Candidatus Woesebacteria bacterium
TTTATCCGATTCGACGATAAGAACAAGCGCATGAAGATAGGAAAGCTTTTGGAGTTTGGCGATGTAAGCTGTTGGCAACACTTTTTGTGCGACCTGTACCAATATTGCCGTCGGTAGCGTTGAGATAACTCTATCATAGTATGTTTCATTAATTTCAAATCCCTTTTTTGTTTTTTTTAGGGAGACTATCTCGGTTCCTTTCTGGATTGTCACGCCGCTTTGTGTTAAATGTTTCTCCACATAATTTGTAAACGCCTGGAAGCCTCCCTTAATGTATCCTAAACTCTGTGTCCTTTTACTAATGCGTGCCCACAAAAATGATGCTGTTATTTTCCCCGCATATTTACCGAACTTTTTCCGAAAAAGCTGTTGGAAGAACACTTCCCACATTTTCTCTCCCATGTATTTTTTTACAAATTTCTCTGCTGAGATTGTCTCGTAGTAAGAAAAATGGGGGAGAAACTTCAGGGCAGCTAACACTGCAGCTGCGCGAATTTTCTTCCATGTGGATAACAAAGGGAATTTTAGGAAGTCCAATGGAGAATCTACCGGATAAATCTTGTAACCATCTTCATCTTTGTAGACAGAGTTTGTACGTGGAGTTGAAAAATATATGTCATTGAAGCCGATTTCATGAGCGAATTTTTGAATATCAAAGTCATTTGCGAATAGGTGATGATAGGCGAAGTCAAGCGTCCAGTCCCATTCTGGCTCTTTGAAACCCTGAGCTAATCCTCCTAGGGATTTCCCTTTTTCTATAACTGTCACTTCGTGTCCCTCCTGGACCAAATAATGAGCAGCGGTTAAACCAGTAATTCCTCCTCCTAAAACTGCAACTTTCATAGGGGTAGTCTAACAAACTAGGGAGATATTCGCATGAATAAACAAGCGCCAGCCTCGAATTATTACCGCATATTACCCGCATATTTACCGAATTGCCCTTTGCGCAGGTCCGCAGATATAATGGCAGAGCAAACTGGATCTTTCAAACTAAACTCACTATAATGAGTGCACTATGTCTTCAAGGTACATCTCTGCACTTATTCTTTTATTCGCTCTATTTCTGATTCCTAAAACGGCCGATGCTCTCGTTTGTTCAGGGGCTGAGGACTGTCAAAAGAAAATAAAAGAGTATGAATCAAAACTGGGCCAGGCAAAAGCAGACAAAACATCTTTAGCTTCTCAACTTCAATTAATTAATACGAAGGTTTCCCTTGCTCAGGCACGCCTTACGAAAACTGAAGCAGATATTGAAGTCACTACTTCTGAGATTGACGAGCTTGGTCATAAAATTGATAATCTGAATGCCTCTCTTGATCATTTAACGCAAGTGCTCCTTCAAAAGATTGTGGAAGGTTACAAGCGAAAAAATGCCAGCGTTTTTGAGATTTTGTTTTCTGAAGATGCAAACACTCTTGCCAATCAAATGAAATACATCCATGTTGCTCAAGAAAATGACCGCGTCCTGGCAATCCGCACTCAACAAGTGAAGGTCAATTATTCTGAACAAAAAGATTTGCGTGAAGAGAAGATTTCTCAACTTGAGGAATTAAAAAGCCAATTAGAGGTACAGAAGGTTGAACTTAACAATCAAATGAATCAAAAAGCTGTGCTTCTCGAGCAAACAAAGAGCGATGAAGTGAAATATCAACAACTTCTCAGCCAAGCGATGTCAGAATTTCAGGCTATAGAAAAAGCAACCATAACAGGTCAAAAAATCGGAAAAGTTAAAAAGGGTGATGCTATCGCCCTTGTGGGAAACACAGGGTTTCCATATTGTTCAACAGGGGCACACTTGCACTTTGAAGTGCGAAAAGGCGGCTCGTGGACAGATCCCGGTGGCTATGTTGGCAAAGACTGGCAGATGCCGTTAGCTGAACCTGTGACAATGACACAGGGCTATGGTGTAACACCGTATTCATGGAGATATTCATACAGCGGCGGAATTCACACAGGTTGGGATATGGTAAGCGGCTCGAGCTCTGTTATTCGAGCTGTTGCTGATGGAGAATTGTATTCTTCAAGTCAAAATTGTAGCGGCGCTATCATCAAGATTAAATATATTGAGCACGGTGGCGGGTTGATCAGCTACTATTTGCATGTGCAATAAAGGCTCTCTCTTCGAGATCTAAAGGCAATAAAAAACCCGTCCTGAGTGCCATTTAAGGCTCCAAGGACGGGTCGGTTCGCTTACGAGCGTATTGATATCGCGCTAGTCTGTCGAAATAACGACATCAGTCTCTTCATCATTTTCTGAATCATCAAGAGTATCTGTGGCAATCGTGTCACGCCTTATAAACCACAGACCCACAATAATCAATAAATATCCAACTATCAACGTATCAATCATTAAACGTGGAGGAATGTTCTTTGTGTAACCAAAAAGCTGCACGGTTGCCAATTGAATAACTGATCCAGCAAAGATAACTAACATATTCAGAAATCTTAATTTGCTAAATACTAGTGCAAAGACAAATGCTAACGGTACTAATTCATAGTAATTAATGCCTCCATGAGCATCGACAACAACAACATTCCGTATGAATAATAGTGGGACTATCTCCCCAAATAAAAAAAACTGAATAAAATACGAGTATTTTATAAACGTTTTCAGAGTTTTCTCACTTTCTTAATTCTCGTAGTTTGTTGAGCGTGAGGGTTTAAACTTAACCATTTTTTTTCTTTACGATTTTCTCTCTTTTAAGACCAACGTCAAATGCTTCAGCAAGAGCAAGAACGGCACGGCCCCAGTAATTATCCGTGCTAAGCGTTTGTAAATAGGGGCTCGGTTTGCGTTTTCCAGCAGCAACTTCCTGGCGCATCTGCCTATTTTGTCGCACAATCTCATGAATAATCAATTGAATGGCCTCTTTGCGGGATGCCTCACAGTTCCCTGCGAACTCTCTACAACACGCAAGATACTCTTCATAGGTACAGGTGAAGTAATCTACATCAGTACCACCAGAATTAGGCTCTCCTCCTGCTGCAAACTCAAGAAGATTACAGGTTGTTGCATCAAGGTATTTAGGGCTCACCATATATTTCAATCTGAAACCAAGTGGATGGGCAAAGCCACGAAGGTCATATTGCGTCATCACAATAGCCCTATCAATGCTCTCCTTGGAAAATCGAACGGTGTTTGTCGTCGTCATTATGTCTCTCCTTTTTTGGATAAACACGTATCAAGGTGCGTCTGGGAGGTCCAGATAGAAAGGTATTATACCAAAGAGGCATGTGCTCTCGGGTTTTTGGGGCTTTTAGGAATATGTGGACCGGAGGGGACTTGAACCCCTGACCCCCGCACTGCCAGCGCGATGCTCTAGCCAACTGAGCTACCGGCCCACTCTAATGCGTTATATTGCGAGAGATTCGGATATTATATACTATTCCCCATGAAGATAACCATTTTTTGTGGCGGTCCATCGTCTGAGCATGATGTTTCTCTTATGAGTTCTGCGTCGATTTATCAAACGCTTAATGGTGCCGACTATGATTTGTCGGTTTTGTATATTACTCGCAAATCTGAGGCGTATTTTTTTAAGCCCGGGAAGTCTTTGGTTGATGAGGTAACTTCGATTCCAACTAGTGCTTTGGAGCCTCTTGAAAAAGCCCTAAAAAAGAACAAAAACGATATTGGCATTGCCCTCCTTGCAGGTATCCATGGCGAGTTTGCCGAAGATGGGCAACTTCAGGAGCTCCTAGATACATATGACATTCCTTTTACGGGCTCTTCTGCTAAAGCTTCTCGCCTGTGTATAGA
>JAGORW010000019.1:11462-14209 GCA_018062605.1 Candidatus Woesebacteria bacterium
AGAACCACTTCATCATCTGTTTTCACATTTCCTGCACTGCTCACATCAACGACAAACATATTCATTGCCACTCTCCCAAGAATTGGACATTTTTTGCCTCCAACGAGAACTTCTCCTTTGTTTGAAAGTCCTCGATCATATCCGTCGCTATAGCCGACCGGGATAACTGCAATTGTTGTCGGTTTTCGCGTTACAAACGTGCCATCATAGCCAATAGGAAAACCTTCTGGTACTTTTTTTACTTGGGCGATACATGTTTTCCATGACAAGACTGGCTTGAACTGAATTGTCTCCGCGAGCGCCGCTTTTACCTTTTCAGAGGGCCATAATCCATACAGCCCGATGCCAATTCTCACGTGTGAAAAACCGGTGCTTTCATTTTCATAGATTAAACTGCCTGCTGTGGATGAAATGTGTGTTTCAAAACCCGAGAAACCAAATTTTTTAGCCATTTCAATTGCCTTTTTGAGAATATCAATCTGCTTTTGAGAATGCGTAAAATCGTCATCATTTTCGCTGTTTGCGAAATGAGCATACATTCCTTTGAGATGTATGTACTTTGAACTTTTCAGCGCTTCTAAAAGCTCCGGGAGGTCCTCTGGAAGCACTCCTTGCCTCCCCAATAAAGCGTCAATTTTTATGTTGATTTTTGCTATCGATTTAAGCCTACTAGCAGTCCGGTCTACCATCTCGATCGTTTTTCTATCGTATACAACCATCACTCCTTCGTTCTCAATGCATTTTTCTATGTCTTCGTGGCAGACATGGCCCAACACATATATTTCTTTGTTTGTTAGTTGGCGCAGTTCAACAAGTTCTTGTATATCATCTATCGCGAAAGCGTCTGTATATTCTTCCAACAAGGGGATAACACTCATAATTTCGTGTCCATATGCATTCGCTTTTACCACAGATAGTATCTTTTTATCTTTGCCGACTTTATCTCGAATAGTTTTAATATTATGAATAAGTGCTTCCTTAGAAAGCTGAATAGATGTATGCATGTCCGTATTATACCGAATTTTTCTGCTTACCATGACAGTCTATAGCACAATAGTGTCTCATAGCTCATACTATATCTGCCACCATTTTTTGATTGCATAACCGTCTTCAAAGAGTACAATAAGGGCATGATTACACAGGCTCACGTAAACGTTATTGGGGATGTTACTCGCGTTGGTTTTCGCGCACATATGCGTATTCAAGCGAAAAAGGCTTCAGTCACGGGATGGGCGCGCAATGTATACAACCATCCCGACATCTTCGGTCCTCATGGTGGAGTAGAGATGGTCATCCAAGGAGAGGAAGAGGCCGTTAAGGACATGGTTGCCTATATCGAAAGGGGTTCCACTATTTCACGTGTCGACCATGTTGAAATTCGATTAGAGGAGCCGTCAGAGGTCTTTGAAGATTTCCTGATTTTGAAAAGTGAAGCCTTCCTCCATCACTAAATAATTCATTCCATTTTTCCTTCCCCACTTCCTATTTAAACCTATTTCAACTAATTTAAACTTATTTCAACCCATTTAAACCTGCTCTAAAGCCCCATTCTAAATTGTGGATAACCTCATAGCAATATTGTGATTGACATGTGGATAACTCTATATTAGATTTGTGGATAAGTTATCCACAATATAAACACAGTTGAAAATCATGGATTGGAGCGCCTTCATCGACTACTTTGCAACTAAGTCAAACTTTCCTATTATTGCGCCACTTCTCAAACAGTCCCGTTTAATGTCCACCACAGAAACAGAATGCACCGTGAGCTGTGAAAATTTGGGAATGAAGCTCTACCTTGATAGCAAGAGAAGCATCATTGAGTCAGTTCTCATGGAGTTTGCCAAAAAAGATTACACTCTTTCGTTCGTTGTTGAGCCGAAAAAGAAATCCGCCACTAAAAAAAAGAAAGAGAGACAGGAGGCAGAACCCATGACCCTTCAACAATTCCAAGGAGATATAGAAGAAAAAATTCGTAAATCGGGTCTCCAAGCACGCTACACGTTTGAAAACTTTGCTGTTTCTAACACCAATCAAATGGCGTATGCTGCAGCCCAAGCCGTCGCTCGATCTCCAGGCGTTATGTACAATCCGTTGTTTATTTATGGGAGTGTTGGAGTAGGTAAAACTCACATCTCCCAAGCTGTTGCGAATGAGATTGTTTCGCAAGATCCTCAAAAGAAAATTTTGTACTGCACCTCTGAAGAGTTCACGAATGATCTCGTTAAGGCAATCCAAAAGAAAAATACCAACGAAATCCGAGATAAGTATCGCCAACTTGATGTGTTAGTAGTTGACGACACGCAGTTTATTGCCGGAAAGAATTATGTTCAGGAAGAGTTTTATCACACATTTAACACGCTGGTACGCAACGGATCTCAAATTGTATTGGTTTCAGATAGACCTCCTCAGGAAATAAAAGCCCTAGAAGATAGATTGCGCTCTCGCTTTACGGGTGGGCTCATCATTGATATGCAGAAGCCGGATTTTGAGCTTCGCACCGCTATTATTTTGATAAAGGCTAAGGAACGGAATATCGAGATTGACATGAATGCTGCTCAGAATATTGCTGAAAAAGTTACCGACTCTCGAGAACTGGAAGGGGCCCTACTTAAGCTTCTCTCCATTTCTCTGCTTCAATCCGACAGCAATATCATTTCTGCAGCTACCGCATCACATGAGCTTGCTCGCGTTTCTGATGAAAAAAGTAAGCGTATTAAACCCCAAGACATCATAAACACAGTTGC
>JAGORW010000079.1 GCA_018062605.1 Candidatus Woesebacteria bacterium
AGTATGCTATACTAGGTTCCATGTCCAGACCAGAACGACCAACAGACCCCTCAGCACAAGACGCTTCCGCTTCCCGATTACCTCTTACTGATAATCCTCTTTTCCTCGCTGGTCAACAAGACTTTATAGATGCACTTGCTATTACAGATACGATGCCAAATTATTATCTTCTTGAAGCACAGACAAAAATTGCACTCGAACAGGTGCGTGCTGGCCTGCAACCCAGCTTCACTCCGACGTTTCTATTAAATGAAATGACGGGTAAGCCAAATGTACAAAAAACCGCTTATGGCGTAAAAGTTGCCGAAATACAAGCTCGAATGGGAGATCTTGAAGGTTCCTCAAAAACAATGCCACTTGCAAGTTCTGTGATAGATATTGATGCGCGAATAGGAATAATTCGAGGTTATGCATCGCATGGAGTAGATGTCCGGACATTTTTTGAAGAGCTATATACTCAAAGTAGTTTACTACCTCGGAATGTACCCACATCGATTGAAACAATCTCAGATGCTGAGCGGGAACTTACAGGATCTACCTCAGCACGAAACGGGTAGATGCATTCATGGATACAGTGCCGGAGCAATCTCGACCCCGCTATTTGCCTGAGCTTGCCGTAGCATACGCTCGGCTTGGCTATCCAGATGAAGCATTAGTTGCATGGGAAGGCGCACGACATGAAAGCAACTGGAAACGCGCAGAGGATTTTTCCTACATAGTATTAAGTCGTGCAGCTACAGGAAAGGATCCTTCAGAACTTATTATTCGAGCAGGAGAATTAGCCGAAGCTATTGAAAATGTAGACGATTTTATTTACGAATACTTACGAGTTGAGATATACGGACGTCTTGCACAAGCCCAAGCACTTGCAGGAGGAAATCCTCAGTCACTTATTGATCGAGCACTGGAACATGCCGATAGTTCTCCTCAGAATTATGATCACATCGTAGCCTCATCTCTTATGGAAGTTGCACGAGCACAAAAAACTGCCGGGTTAGATGCACAACCAACGTTTGAGAAAGCTTTGCAGTTGGCTGAGTCTTCAGTAGAGTCAGCTGAAGCTCTTAAACCTGAGGATGTAGTTTCGCTTGGTATGGCCTGGGAAGATATTTTTAATACTCAAGTTGAACTCGGGTACTTTGAAGAGGCTCGAAAAGTAGTTGATAAACTTGATCAACTGACACCTCAGAATCCTGATTTTCTCATCGATAAGGCAACGTGGCTTGCAATATTAGGAAGTGCACGTATAAAAGCTGTTAGAGTAAATTCTTAATAACCTCGCCCCCATTGCTTCTCCTCCATTTCATCAATAATTGGTCTTAATCGTGGATCCCAGTTTTTGGGTTCGATTGAACATATGACTCTCATTACAAGATTAAGGTTGGATGCTTTTTGATTAAGATCGCTTAGCGGATTACCTTCATTTGAGTCAAATTTATATCCGTCCCTCAAGAGTTTATCTGCATGAAAAGCAGCGATGCGTCCGCACTCGTAGTTGGTTGTTATATTCTCATATGCTAGGAAGCGGCCTACGTAGAGGCCCACAATCAAAGCAATAAAGATTGATACAATCAAAAAATATTTTCTGTTAACCAAGGTTATTTCAGTTTTCATGTAATAAAATCTTATTTCTCGATAATGCTATCGATAAAGTTAAAATTCAGTTTACATCTAGCCATATAATCCCACTGCCATGGTGAATCGGCTGAAGGCCGTTCGGCAAGTTCCTTCTGATGGATCGTTTCGTACATAAGCATTTTTCTCCAACAATAGGAATCTTTGTACGATAGTGTTCCTATTAGAGCAATAACAACAAGTGAAATAACCAGTAAAAATTTTGCTTTCTGAAGTAGGATGCCTTTGATGCTTACATAGGCCAGAATTGCTCCAAGACATGCAATTGCATAGGTAATAAGACCCCTGTCATATGTGAAGACAATCGGGAATGCGGCTATCCAAAGCAAAATGTGGGCTGTTATGGCGGCAGCATTCAAGAGGTTTTTAGATGGCTTCTTACTTTTCCATAGCGCGAGCAGAAACCCAAAAATAGTTATAAAACCAGCAGGGGCAGCTAATGAATCGGGAATTGCAAAAAACGAGCCTGAAGAATTGAACAAGTTTCCCCATGAAACAGTAAAGAAATAATATGCATACGGCACTAACAAAACTAGAAAGAAACTGATTAACCGTCGCATAGTGTTGTCCTTTTTCATGGTATACGAGATATATTTAATTCAATAAGTAATCAGGGAATTTGCTGTCATATTCCCTATTTAACTACGTTCTTTTCAAACTCAACAGGATCTTCTGAAAACACAGGTCCCTTACCATTCAAAACATTCTCTTCACATTCACTGTGTTGATACCACCACTTTCCCATGCCATCCTTATCATGGCGTCCATCATCAGCTGGGAAAGGATCATTTTCGTTAAGTCCATAGTGTTTTTTAATCGCAGGTAAGCAGATATCATACATAATGTGATTATGCTCGCGGGACCCAGGCAGCTTCATGGTGGAAAGTATCAATAAAAACCCGATAATTGAACTTACAATAGAAACTGATACAACAAACAACACCCGCTTAATAAGTATAGTTTTGAGCGACTTGGCAACGTACAGTGAAATAGCAATATTTACCACAAGAAGCACATATGGATTCATAAGAAGCACGAGTCCCTTAATTCCACAGTATGAAACGAGGAAAAAGAGGAGGTTGACACAAGCATACAAGAGTAGAGGCTTCTTATACTTATTTGCAGTAGCTTTTGCGTGTTTAGTCATGGAATTCATTTGCCTGCTTCTCACTTACAACATCATTTTTGAAGCATATAGTAAAACTATACCATGAAGCGTCTCCGGATTGCGCAAGTTTACCGTCGCTGCTGTATCTCCAGCATTCCTCGGTTCGTGGATCATTTGGCGGGAGAATTAGATTGGCATTTTCTTGATTTCTAAACCCGAAGGCGTCATGCGTTAAAGGTTCTCCGAGTAACTCGAGCACCTGCTTTTGTGTCATTCCGGGCTTTATCTGCTCAAATTTCTTAGAAGTAAAGTCTTTAGAAAAAATAGTGTCAATGTATGGGTCTTTGTCATAATGTCCCTCCAAGTGAAGGGGAGATCTGTAGATAGGAATTCCATCTACATCTTGAGGTAATCCAAATTCAAATAAAGGAATAGACTTCAGATGCGGTTCATAGGCACTTAAAAATAACCCTGCAAAGATATTGAGTGGGGAATGAAGGAATATAAATATAAGAAGAAAAACGATTCCTACCGTGCCTACAACAATTTTTTGAATCTTATTTTGTTTGTGTTTTTTCATGAGAAATGCTTTCCAGCTGTAATGATACGGTTCTACTTCCAAGGCTTACGCACTTTTCTTTGATACATTGTTTGTCTGCAAACACAAATTCTCCATTTACTTTCACGTTCTTATCAACGAAGTCAGCCAAATCGACTGGACTGGATGCAATAGGAATATCAGTATGAAAGTCTCCTTCTACCCAGCAGCGAGAAATGCCACCATCAGGCTCATCGCAGGTATCAAGTTTCTCTCGATCCTTCAGTGTATCGTAGACAATATTATACTGATCGTTAAAGGGATAGTATTTGATTACATATGTGGCTTGAGGGTCGTCGAAGATAAATAGCTCAAAAGGATGATCGTTTGCATGATACTCAAGATAGAGTTGCCAACAAAAAAGAATGACGAGTATCCCTGCTACAGATAA
>JAGORW010000020.1:0-2642 GCA_018062605.1 Candidatus Woesebacteria bacterium
AAATAAATATGAAAACGGCCTGAACCGTTGAAACTCCTGCAAGCCATATTGCAACTGTGTCTTGTTGAGCAAAAAGCGTGAGAGTGGAAAGTGTCGTGATAGTAAGGAGAACGAATCTCGTTGTTCTATGTGGTTTTGCCTCGCCTTTGAAAATAGCCTTGGCGTAAATTATCGGGGAGATCAGTGCAATAACTGTGCTCAGTAAAATAAAAGGGTGCGGCATTATCAGATTATAGCATGAAGCCTGATGATGAATGGTGCTCAACCTGAGTACCAATGAGCACCATATACTGAAACATCAGAAAAGGATAAAAAAGTGTGTTCTCAAAAAGAGCATGTATGCATAGCCCAATAATGCATGACACAACGAGAAAGTTCTTTTGCATGAATGCCATCTTCAGGAGACTGCCCATACCTGCGATAAAAAACACTGTCCCAACAACCCCGGTGGTCGCAAGTAAAAATAGAAAACTATTGGGCACTCCAGCGCCTGCGTGATCTGGAATGTTCACACTTTCCTCAACAAAACCATACTTCAATTGTGCGTATCTGTACGCATTAAAGCCAACACCAACAATTAGGTTATGTTTAAACACTTCAACCGCTTGCGTATATTCGGTTAGTCGCGAGTTAATTGAAGCCGTTCTGAAGAGATCAACGCCTTCGCTGCGGATGTTTTTTGGGAGCAGAAATACGCCAAAAACTACAACAACAATACCGAGAAGTGCATATTTATACAGGCCTTTCATCGCGTAGTACACGCATACACTTGCAATCAACATAAGAAAACTACTCCGTGAATATGTGAGGAAGGTTGCCACAAGAGGCACAATCGCAATCCACAACGGTGACTTTTTTATGTGATACCTGTTAAGTGCAATCAACAGTGTTACCACAAAAACTGCACCGCTGAAATTCGGATCAAGGAGCGTCCCAAAAAGCCGGAAATAATGTTCATCCCATCCAAGCGCAAATAATCCTCTCAAATCTGGAAATATCAGGTATTGCACTATTCCAGCGGCAGCCATTACGCATCCTGAATACAATAATCCAAGAGTCAGCTTTTCTTTGTCCTCTTTTTTCAGCTGGGAACAAACCCACATAAGCATGCCATATGCCAAAAAGCGAACACCATACAGTGCAGATACTACCAAGGAAACAGGATGAAGCCACGTAGAGCTCAGAAGCAAACATAAAAGGCCAATTCCACAAAACGCAAAAATCCCTTGTAAAAGCCGGCTTTTTTTAAAATTTCTATATATTTCAGGAAAAGAAATCAGAGCAATGAGAAACACCGCACAATCTAAGGGTAGCAATGAGACAGTAGGGGAGAGCTGAAAGCGAAAAAGATTTCCGAACGGAAACAGGCACAATGCAAAGATGAATAAAAAGCGGAGTATGTGAGTTCGTGAAAGCTGCATCATATGCGTGAGTATTGATACATTATAATACAACCATGCATATCCGAGCTGCGTTGATCATCTTTGTATTCACTGTTTTTTTATCACTACCGAGCATTTTTAATCCAATACTAAATAGAGCGTCAGATCTTGACGGAAACATATCACAAATCCTCTATATTAAAGATTCTTTGGTTAAACATCATACATTTCCGCAGTGGAATCCATATATTAATCAAGGAATTCCAGTGAGCGCAGATCCATTGCATGCTGCTTTTCACCCGCTTGTTCTTCCGGCTTTTATGCTGTTTACCCCAATTACTGCTATAAAGCTTTTATATTTCGTCTCATTGTTAAGTGGGGGACTGGGAATGTACTTTTTACTGCATAGGCTAAAAGTTTCTTCGGCAATACGTATTTTTTCAGCGTGCATACTCGTAACGAGTGGCTACATAGCTTCCCATATGATTGCAGGGCATTTTGAAAAGGTACTAAGTTTTGGAATTCTACCCTGGTTCATGTTGAGTATATATGAGGTTGCAAAAAGGCCTCGCTCATCTTTTGAAATTCTTACTGCACTCTCAATGACACTGATTCTTTTTTCTGGAGATCTGTATAACGCTCTGTATGCCAGTATTATTGTCGTAACTACGGGGATCCTCGGTCGCTCTAAGAGCAGTATACAAGCAAGTCTACGAATTATTGCGTATTTTTTACTACTTGGCTCTGTAAAACTTATCCCGCTTATTGAACTTCAAGAGTATATTGGGAAAATTCGTGAACCATTTGCAGGTTCTCAAAACATCGTGAGCATTCTGTACTATTTTTTTGTACCAATTAAACCAATTTTTGGAATAGCAGGACTTGGGGGTTTACTTGAAACGGGATTTGCATGGTGGGAAAAAGTCGCATTTATTGGGCCGTTTACCCTGGTAGGAATTGTGCTTTTTTTTACTCATCGAAACATTTTCTCAAAAAAACAATCGCAGTTTTTTGTTGGAATTCTTGTTGTTCTACTGCTACTTTCTATGCCTAGTGCCACCTGGAATCCGTATCATTGGATGATCTCTGCACTGCCATCATTGCAACTATTTCATGTTCCATCACGAGTATTTGGGATGCTCACTATTATCCTTCTTACCTTATGTGCGCTCGGATATCAGAGGTGGTATACACGAAAGAATATATACGTACGGATTGCTGTAATAGGGTTTTTGTTAATTAACACGTTGTCGACATTCA
>JAGORW010000020.1:2742-14168 GCA_018062605.1 Candidatus Woesebacteria bacterium
GGGATGCTCACTATTATCCTTCTTACCTTATGTGCGCTCGGATATCAGAGGTGGTATACACGAAAGAATATATACGTACGGATTGCTGTAATAGGGTTTTTGTTAATTAACACGTTGTCGACATTCATTTTTTTCTTCTATATTACTATTTTTAGACAGATGGACATTCGACATTCAGAAACAAGTACCCAGCTCATTTCTGACATTAAACGACGTGATGAAAGGATATTTTACATAGCGCAATATCTGCAAGAAGAACCCCTTCAACAATATCGTCTGATTTCGTTTGAGCAGAAAATTCTCAACAGCAATTATGGTCTGCAATTAAAAAATAGCCCTGCAGCTGCGTTTACCCAATTTGATTTTGCAACAAACGCACCATACTCAGATATTCAACCAGCATACATTTTTGGTGGTGAAACCATTCGTATACCACAAGGGACTCAGCCAGAAGGTATATTAGGGAGAGATGGATTAACTCTGTATGAGAACTTTACTGCAGATCCATATGCTTCACTTGTACAGTCTGGAAAACCTTTAGAAGATGTGCACATTCGGCCAAATAGCATTTCTGTCAACGTTACTGCACATGAACCGGATCAACTTATGCTGCTGGAGAGCTTTTATCCAGGCTGGAGCGTCTTTGAAAACGGAAAGAGAATTGAACTTGTTTCTGATAGATTTTTACGCGCACCAGTCAGTATGGGAACCCACACATATACATTTGTTTTTGCTTCACGACCATTTATCGTGGGCTTAGGAATAAGTATTGTTTCATGGACTCTGGCTATGAGTGCACTTTTAAGGCGAAGGAACTCTGTCCCAACGTAGAATGCCGTCTTTTTCATATATTTCGTAGATCTTTTTCGGATTTTTGGAGACAGGCGGACGTCCTTGCCAACCTGAGATATAGTCAAAATACATACCAGTTGAAGTAAACTGAGAGCCAGGTCCAACAACTTTTATTGCATAATGTGAACCATCTGAATCTGAAACAACTTCTTTTACTAGTGCAATTCTGGCTGACAGTGGCGCTCCATAGCCTCCCTTCACACCCATTAAGTAGTTACTCCTTACAAGCGATATGCAATTGAAAAACCCAATTCCAGCGATAAGAAAAAGTACCCATTTTGATTGAAATATGGAAACGACTTGTGCACCCATCATGATAATGAGTGGGAAAAGAGTAAATACATACGCATCTGAGGGCGTTTTTCCAAAAATCACAATGAGGAGCATCAGTAAAGTCCATATAGTTGTATAAACCAGTGGGTCTTTAAATGAGAATTTTTTAAGAATGGACTTTTGCAGAGCAATAACAAACATACCTAAAAAGAAGAAAATACTTAAAAAAGAGGAAGGTAGGAAGATGAGTCGATGAATCATCTGAGAAAGAAATTTCATAATCGGACTAAAAGAAGCCGAATCTGAAGCAACAAGCGCTCGAAAAGGCTCTAGAATTATCCATCCATAGAATTTCAACGTTTGTTGAAATCCATGCGTCACATCATACAGAAGAAAAGGCATCATCAATATCAACCATACCAATATGGCATGTAAGAGTATTTTTTTTGAAAAAGTAGTCCACGAGTCTTTTAAAATCAACCCAATGGCAAAAAAAAGAGCAAGTACGTATACAACTGGAAAGCCTGCCAAATTAGTATTCTGCATAACTGAAACAAGTCCCACCAGTACAATCCAAAATCTTTGATTTCCATGCATAACTCTCCATAAAGAATAGAAAATGCCAATTGTGAGTAGGGGAGTGAAACTTGTGTGATAGGGCATTCTATCGCTCAAAACGACAAGGGGGGATGTGGCGTACAAAAGAGCACCGATCAGAGCAGTCTTTTTAATGGTAATTTCACGTAGCACAGCATACAGACCAAAGGTAGTAAGGGAGCCAAGAAGTGCAGAAAAATATCCAGGCGCGGCAGGATGAGAACTTGTCTTTAAAATCGGCATCAAGATATAGGTCCAGAATGCTCCTTGATGAAGCCAGGTTCGGCTTGCTGTGATGCCAACGAGAGGAATGTTCCCACTATCTAATGCATTCCGTGCAGAGAGATAAAACCATGCCTGATCGCCAATAAAAGGCATCAAATCTGGGAGTTTATATAAGCGGATACAGAGTGAAAGAATAATGATAAATGCTATAGGGAAGTAATGACTGTTCAATAGTTTTAATCGCATAGGGCTGTCCTAAAGCTCTCAATCATTTTATGAGCACTTGACTCAATTGAATACAGTTCTTCCACTCTTTTGAGTCCCTTTACTTTCAGGGACGCCTGAAGACGCGTATCATTAATCAGCGCAGAAAGTTGATTCGAAAGCCCATCGACATCGCCCGGCGCGTAACGTAGCGCAGCATCTCCAACAACTTCCGGAACAGGTCCAATAGATGATGCAACCACAGGCACTCCACTGGCCATCGCCTCTATAAGAACTAATCCAAATCCCTCGAGCTCCCATGTTGAAGGAAAGACTGCTACATCAGTCTGACTATATATCTCACTGATGTTTTTCACGAAGCCTTTAAACTGAACTTTATCTGCAATGCCAAGCTTTACTGCTAACTCTTTCAAATACTTCTCATCTGGACCCTTCCCAATAATCCAAAGCTCGGCATCATGATGGTTAAGAACCAATTGCATCGCTCGTAGTAGGTCAGCCTGGCCTTTTTCACGTGCAAGGCGAGAGATACACCCAATAACCGGAACTGTATGCCGAGCATGAGGTTTTAAGTGGGAAACAGCAGTCCCACACGGAATGATATCTATTTTTGAGAGGGAAACACGACCGTCAATCATAAGAGACTGTTGTACATACTGGGTTGGTGTAATAATACGTGCTGGCAGATCCTTCACAAGTCTAAAGAGCATCTTTGACCATGGGAACATTCTTTGAAAGGTATTATGAGGCCGTCCGTACTCGATCCAGACAATTTGAAATCCCATCGCTCTTGCAAGCGGCGCGAGAATAAGCCTCTCCGAAAACTCAGACATAACAAGTATATCTACCTTGTTCTTGCGAAAGGAAGTAAGTATTTTCAGATAGGTAAAATATGTGAATGGAAGAATACAAAAAGTTTTTACAAACCCTTTCCAATCTCCAATGATATCCACGATCGAGGTATGTGATTGGACTGTAGAGGCAATCTTTCTACTAGATTTCTCAAACAGCCCTGGAGTCGTTGCAACATGCAACATATGGCCGGCTTTTGTCCACTGCTCCATCAATCGAATCATATAGACTTCTGCACCGCCATAATCTGCAGACTGTTGAACGATTCCAATGGTGAGTTTCTCTTTGAATGAGGTTGCTTTTTTGACTGCCTCAACAACGTAATTCGTATCCTCCTGCTCGATTGTGATTGATGAAAAACCCTGCAGTGTTAGAAGCCTACGGAGTGATTTTTCAATATATCCTGCTTTATGAGCACCATACACGCCAGTTTCTGACGTATCGCCATAGAGAAAATGTGCCATAACTTCAGGATCTTCCTTATACTTATCAATAATCGAAAACATGTTTGGAAGCCTCAAGTGGAGCTTTCCACCAATCTTTAGAACGCGATGACACTCTTTAATAAACACTGGGGCTTGCTGTTTCGTGACATGTTCTAGAATATCAAATGCTTTAATCTCCGATGCAGAGGCATCATTAAAAGGAAGTGGCCAAGTTACATCTGCAATAACATCAGGATTATATTGTTCTTCAATATCCACATTAACCCAACCGTCGATATAGTCTTTACCTGAGCCGAGATTGAGTTTTATTTTTTTCATTTTGATGAGTCATTTTTCATTATTATCCCGGAAAACATTCCAGTATCATACACTACTTTAAAGAGAAGATAGCTTAGTGGAGAGCCATCTAGTACTTTCCGCAGTCCATTCCGTAGTGAATTTAACGAACTGTAACGTAGCATATTTTGAATTGATCTTTTAATTTTAGGACTTTTGCCTATCCATCTCGCAGAATAAAACACCTCCAGCAATGAAGATGGGTTGTGATGATAGGCTATCGGACCGTGAACAACATCTGACCTTTTTCCTAATTTTTCAGAAAGCGTTGAATCATCAAAATAGCCTTTGTGTGGATCAAAACCACCAACTCGGAGGAAGTCTTTTGTACGAATCGCCCTGAAAATATTGAGCTGTTTCGGTAGATTTTTAGGCGTTCTTCTTCCCTCGACATGCTCAGCATTGATTGACCATCCCTTAGACCAGAGATTATCTGGATTTGCTACCCGTTCATCAATATGGGTTGTTCCAAAAGCTTCTCCATTCAAAATTGGTGCCACAAGTAAAGCAACATACTCCTGGTCATACTCCATATCTGCATCAGCAAAAACGACAATCTCGCCTTTTGCATGAGAAACGCCAAGATTTCGAGCGTTTCCAGGGCCTGAATGAGTTTGACGAAGTAGGATTACTTTTGATAGCTTCTCAACGATCTCAACGCTCCTATCAGTCGAGCCATCGTCAATCGCGATAATTTCCAGTGGAGAATATGATTGTTGCAACAACGATTGTAAGCAACCAGAGAGATAATTTTCTTCATTATAAAACGGTACAATAATGGAGACGAGATGCTTATTCATGATGTTTTTCCAAAACTTCCCACGCCGCAAATGCATTTCCAATCATAATAACACTTTGGGTTATTACAGTAGCCCAGCTTGTAGCAATATATGAATATTTGGGGACCCATAAAACGTTAAGAATTATATTAACCACAAGGGCACAAGCTCCATATACCATAAGCTTTTTTTCCTTACCACCAGCAAGTGCTAAAGCTCCAAAATAACCAGAAAGGATTGTAACACTTGCAGCAACAGCAAGAATTTGAATTGGGACAACCGACAATGAATATGCATCACCTCCCAGAAGCATCACAAAGTAGGGAGCACCAAAATACAAAAACATTGCTGCTCCCAATGCCATCCCTAATGAATAGAGTAAGTATTTTTTGTTGGCATTAAGAAGTATTTTGGTTGAAATCAGTGGAACAAAAAGAGGGTAGAGCGTCTGGGCCATATATCCTCCAACAACCACAACTACCTCAAACGGCTTGTAAGCCAAAGAATAGAGCCCCACATCAGGAAATTTTTGTGGGTCAAAATAGTATCCTAAAATCAACGTGTCTGCTCGAAAGTAAGCGACACTGACTAAGAGTCCAATTGCGAACGGGAAGCCCCGTCTGAGTGTTGTCTTTAACGATGAAAGCTGAAAGTTGTAATCAATCGAATGCCCGATGAAGCTTTTTGCAACAGTCCATGACATGAGAGTGCTGATTAAAACGGTTATTGTATGAGCATAAGCGAAAAACAAAAACGGCGCTTTCAAAAAAATTCCGAACAGCATGAGGATTGCTTGGACAATGCTGGTGAGGATCATAATGAGTGTTAATCGTCCAAAAGCAACTTTACCCTGAAAGACACCATGGAAAACACCATTGAGAATATTGAGAAATTCAGCGATACCGATAACAATCAAGGCATGCTTTACGTTAGTTGAATAGGGTAAAAATACTGATGCAATACCTAAAGCTACCATAACACCAATAGAAAGTAGGAGACGTGCAGAAAGAAATGTTCCAACAGCCTTTGAAATGACTTCACGCGAGGCAATATCTCGTACAATAAGTGTCTGAAGACCATAGTCGGCAAATAAGAAAGAGAAGTAAGCAATAGTCAGTAAAAAATTAAATGTACCAAAGTCGTATACGCCAAGGTGCCGTGATAAAAAAGCCGTCACAAAGACGCCAAGAGTTGCCATGACCACTCTTCCTACAATTTGATACCCAACCTGTGAAGCGAGATTTTTAAACATACCTCAGTATAACCCCATGTAACATGCCAACTAACACAGCCATGTCGGACATAATTTGTAATGCTGGCAAGTAAAAAAGCGCTCGGACATCAGGAACATATCTCCAATTTTTCGCAACAGAAAATGCAATATACAGACCCGCGTAAAGGCCCAAAGGCTGATAACCCATACTTGGAAACTCCACTGCATACCAAACAAGGAAAAGTCCCATCAGCATTCTTAAAACCAAAAGGGGAGTCTGCGGACGAAAGTACAGTGCCTTACCATCACCTTGAGCATACCTATAAAACTGCGTAAAAACACTTTTCCACGATGATCGCTGCTCCCAATAAACCAACGAGTCTGGGGCCGTCACAAAGGTTAAATCTGCCATCTTCATCGCTGAAGCAAAAACTAAATCCTCAGCCGTGTCTAACTTTTCATCATATCCGCCAACTTTTTTCCATGCACTTTTTTTAAATGCGATAGAGCGTGAAGATGGAAGGAAGTTATCAACATCCAAAGCATCCGGCATCACACTCATATAAACCCCAACACATTTTTGAAAAAATGTATCGCCGGTCGGAGTGTAATAGCCCGCCACGACACCGACATCTTTATCATCAAATGGAGCAACAAGACGCTCTAACCAATGCTTATCCAAAATACATCCGGCGTCCGTCACCGCAATAATCAAATGTTTTGCTGCTTCAATCCCAAAATTCCTACCATGAGCAATATTTCCCGGCTCACGGAGTATGCGAATTGGGAACTCAGGACACTCCTGCCCAAACAAACCAATCACCGAAATCGTTTTATCAGTGCTCCCACCATCCACAATAATCATTTCATCAGGAAGGCGAGTCATTTTAGACACAGAGCGCAATAGCGCCTCAATGCTCGACTCCTCATTTCGGACTGTTACAACGAGACTTACTTTGACCATAGGTGTATATACTGGTGGGCAATTGCATCCCAGGAAATGCTTTTAATATACGAATCAATTTCAGACTTTTGTGATTGAGAATATGGCTTTGCACCAAGCTCCACACAATATGCAGCTGCCTCCTCAACGCTATCTGTTATACATATCCACTTGGCAAAGGGAGAAAGTGAAAGGTAGTCTTTCTTCATCGGATTTTCATAAAAAGCAATTATGCGCCTTCCTTGAGATAGGGCTTCGAGAATTGCCAAATATGACGAACAAAAAACAACATGCGACTCTGAAATATATGGATTCACATCATCGACAAATCCGTGCATTTTTCCATATTTTTTAAGTTGCATCGAGGCTGTCCCATCGCCACAAACATCTAACTCGAACCGGAATTTTTCATCCTTTAACTTTTTTAAAAGCTCAACATACTTTTGTATCGAAATATCCTTTTCCAATCTTCCAAGGAGAAGGATATGAAGAGGGGAGTCCGGCATAATTTTGGCCAACACTGCAGTCTTTTCAACAGCCCCCCAAATTGTTACATCTGCGTTCACACCATACCATTTCTCAAGATACGAGCCAACATTAATGCTTCCTTTTGCCAAAAATGCACTTAACTTTCGCGTCGAAATTGCTTTTTTCGTTGGTGGAAAGCGCTTTTCATCGCCGTGAAATGTTGTGTATACTGGCTTCCAAAAAAGTAAAAATCGCAATGGAAAATACCAAAACATGACGTCATGTGCATGGATCACATCTGCCTGAAGAAAAAGTCGCATGTGGGCAATCATCCATCTCCAAATATGAAATTTTTTCCATGTGGATTCTTTTCCAAAATTAACAAAGAGGACAGGGAGATTTTTTTGAGTTGTCCATCCCACTGGCAGCACCGAAGGAGAGTGATTTTCTGCAATAATAGACACGTCATGGCCTTCTGTAATAAGCCATTCGCTTACTTTCCAAATGTGTTTTTCAACACCTCCAACATGAGGATAAAATCTACGTGTCAAAAACAGGATCTTCACCGTTTATGATAAACTTCTAGATAGCCATGAACCAACGTTCGTCAGCAACATCATTATACCTGATTTTGATTCTTTTGATCGGGCTTATAGCTCGACTTATCGCGTTAAATCAATCTTTTTGGCTTGATGAAGCAGCACAAGCGATTATTTCCCAAAATCCTTTCGAACCAGGCCACTTTAATGGAGACTTTCAACCGCCTCTTTCATATATTCTAAGCCATGTATGGATCCAGCTTGGTAAAGCACTTGGCACGCAGGCTGAATGGTTTTTAAGACTTCCATCCGTCTTGTGGGGCGTTGCAGCAATTTGGGCCATACACTCGCTGATCAAAACACTTTTCACTGAAAAAGCCGCACATATAACAGCACTACTTCTTGCTCTTGCTCCATTTCATATTTATTATTCACAAGAATTTCGCATGTATTCAATGTTTACTACTCTTACAATGTTGAGCTGGTTCGCTCTTCAAAAAAAGCAGTATGGTTGGATGGCTTTGATCAACGGTCTCTCTGTTTTCACACATTATTTTGCTTTCGTCACAATATTCAGCCAAGGAATATATCTCATAGTTTCAGACCCCTCCATGTTGAAAAAAGTTGTACAAAAACACGTTGTTTCGCTTGCTCCTTTCATTTTTTGGCTTCCAACATTACGCGAACAGCTCAAGACATCTTCAGCTCTTATTGCTGCGTGGCCAAAATGGGAATCGCTCAGTAACACAGGATTTTTTAAGTTTCCCGGATTAACTCTTGCCAAGTTTACCGTTGGAATGATAAGCCCAGAACCAAGAGCTCTCTATATTGCGACAGTGGCAATTTTCTCACTCATACTTGGTACTTCACTTATGTATCTCGCAAAAAAAGCCTTTCAAGAAAAGTCCTTTCGAAAGCCAATGATCATGCTTCTGGCAATGTCCATCGTGCCGCTTACCCTTGTTTGGATAGCTGGCATTTGGGTATCTGCAGCATCTCCATGGAGAATTCAGTTTGCACTTCCAGCACTGTACGCATTGATTGCCGTAGCAGTTACTTCAACTCAAAAATTCCGTTCCCTTGCACTCAGTGCCCTAATATTCCTCCTCCTCCAAAACACGTTCTTTTCCTACCAATACCTCTCAAACACCAAAAATCACAGAGAAGATTGGCGCTCTGCAGTAGCATACACTGACAGTCTCGCAGCTCAAAAAAATGCACTTATTCTTTCCGAATATATTCATCCTTTTGCACCGATGCACTGGTATTCACAAAGTCCAGAAACATATAGTGGGGGAAGTTCTCACATGACCTTGAGCCCATCAACAGTCACAGAAAAGATCGCCCCACTTTTGCCACTTCACAACACAATCGTCGTCTATTCATATCTTTTTGAGATCTCTGATCCACAAAAATCCCTCGATGGGACACTTGTTTCATCAGGCTATACGCTTTCCGCAGAAAAAGACTTTAGGGGAGTGGGAATAGTGCGGACATACACACGTGCAGAAAAAGATTAAGCAGTTTTTTTAGCTTTTGATGCTGGCTTTTTTGTAGACTTCTTGGTTGCTGAAGATATCATTCTTTTTGCATCATTTTCCAAATAAGACATCAGTTTCTTAACCGTTCCTTCTGGCAAGTTGCCTTCATCTTTGATTGTTGTGACAACATTTTTGACAGCTTCTTTGTATTTATCAGTGTCAATTTTGGAAGACTTGTTCTTTAAATCAGCAAGCTGAACAGATAGATCCTCATAAGCCCTTTTAATAAATTTTTGAGACTCTTCAGAAACATCTCCAAAAATCTTTTTTGCCATCACTTTTGGGTCATCTTTTTGAAGTTTCTTATACATTTTCATGGCATCCTCACGAAGTTCTTTGCCAGCTTTGGGAGCAAGAAAGAGCCCTGCAACTGCACCAGCAACCGCTCCAAGAATCATTCCAAGTCCTAAGTGTGATTTTTTATCTGCCATATAGTGACTAGTATACCATAGGACAAAAAACAGTGAAGAAGAAGTTTGTGCTTACTTTACAGACTTACAATATTAGTTATGTTTGCTCAAGTAAGGAAAGAGAGCACTGAAATAGATACCTAATGAGTGTGCGATTCCTGGTTGTCTGAGTACATTTTCAATGTTGAGATTTGGAACGATGTCACCATTTTGGGCGGTAGCAATACCTGCAAACCTTCGCATTAGACTCATCGTCTCATGGTCATTGTACGAAGAATTTTCAGCCTTCCAAATTGAATACAAGCTAGCAGCAACAGGAGGAGCAAAAGAGGTTCCCGAACTAAGATGTGTTGTTCCAAACAAGTTAACAATGCGAGCATCTTCTCCTCGAGCAGCAAGCACTCGATCATCTTTATATCCTCCAAATAGAGGAATCTGACCCATGAAATCCACAGTTGTCATAGGATAGAGCCCAGGCTGTCGTATACACGCTGGCCAACTTACCACACCGCTATTCCCTGTGCTTATAAACATTGGGATACCGTTTTCATGCGCTTTTTGCTGAGCAAGATTGAATGGTGGTAAGAAATTATGACAATTTGGAGGGGCTTCACCTTCAACAGCAAGGCTTACAACGATACTATCAACATCCAAATCAATCGCAACATCAATAGCTCTCACAATATCTGAACCATAAAATGATAATTGCTCACCATCTTCTTGGCGTTGTACAGTTGTCAGTGAAATAGGAACAATCTGAGCGTCTCTGGCAACTCCGTGAGCTACTTGTGCAACTGCATCACCATGGCCAGCACTTACAAGATAGCGAGAATATACATTGCCTGCGTGTGGCCCAATAACTCGAGGTTCACCTCCGGGACAACCAGAGTACAAGTGGAGTTGAGGATAGGTTGTACCAACACACCCGCTGATTGGATCAAGAGATTCTCGGTAGGAATCATACGGAGAATCATAGTTGGAACCTGTATCAATCACAGCAATGCGCTGGCCTTCACCAGTAAAACCGTGACTTTCAGCATATGTTGCACCTACATAATGAGCCAAATCACCGCTTAATGTTTCTCTCTTAAAGTCCTCGCCAGCAAGCTCCAGCTCAACATCGTAAGAAACAGATGTTACATCAGGATTGATCTGAAGAGCAGCATAACCCTCTTCAGTTACCAGTGCTGATGCACATGGGATGTTAACTAAAGTATCTGAATGAAACTGAATATCATTGATATCGACTTTGTGTGCGATTGCATCAACTTTTTTATCTATGAGAGTAGGAGCGTCATCTTCAAAACACACCATGACTTGTGACACTCTATCTGCATCATCTGCTTTATCAGGGGTTTCTGGATCATCTTCGACTGAAGGCTCATAGTATAAATTTGCGACACCATCAGGAAGAGAGTATGGCGAAGCGGAAACATCTTCAGTACTACGTGAAAGCAAAAGCGAAGTTCCAACAAGTGCTATTGCAGCAAAGCGCGCGAAGGTAGAGCGGGTTTTTTGTCGAATATCAGGCAATGACAATCGAAAATTACTATCGTGTCCGGTTTCTACCATATGAGTGACCCATATTATATCATAACGATCCTATAATATGTAAAGAAGTTCAATTCTTCCACTTTTTGTGGCTATCAAGTATACTATGCACAGTATAAGTTGTATCAATTTCATATTGTTCCCGTAGCTCAAAGGATAGAGCGTTGGTTTGCGGA